>CAXUIU010000196.1:0-7273 GCA_964250955.1 uncultured Chthoniobacterales bacterium
GATGTCGACAGCCTCGCCGACGAGTACCGCAACGCCCCGCCCAAGTACATCAACCTGGACGTGGTCGCCCCTTACCGCGCCTACACCCGCGCCGCCGAACTCCAGACCAAGTACAAGCTCGCCCAGCAGGAAAACGTCGTCGTGCTCGACTGTGAGGGCCGCACGCAGGTTATCACCCAGGACAAGATGGCTGAGGTAGACGCCGGCAACGAGATGCTTGGCCAGCCTCCGCAGGTCGTCGCCTTCACGGGCGAGCAGGCTCTCACCGCCGGCCTGATCGAGGTGTCCGAGGGCAAAAAGAGCACGGTTTACTACATCCAGGGCCACGGCGAACCGAGCCTGGGCAAGGGTGCGAAGCTCGGCCCCATCGGCGACCAGCTCGCCGCCGAGCACCTCACCGTCGCGGAGTTGAACCTCCTCAACACCGAGACGATCCCGGGCGACGCCACCGTGCTCCTGCTCATCGGCGCGCGCTACGACCTGACCGACCGCGAGGTCACGCTGCTCAACGCCTACTGGGACAAAGGCGGCCGGCTTTTCGTTTTGCTCGACCCCGAAGCGTCCACGCCAAAGCTGGCGAGCTTCCTCGCGCGCCTGGGCGTGCGGCCCGACGACGACCGCATCCTCGGCCAGATCAACGTCATGGGGGTCAAGAAACTCATCAAGAGCGCCGTGGGCCTCTTCGCGGGCGACACCACCATCGCCACGCGTCTGGCCGACGTGACGCCCGTCTTCTACGGCAGCGCACAGTCGTTGACCCTCACCCCCGAGGCCGGCGCGACTACGGGGCTTAAGGTCAGCCCGCTGCTCATCGCCGCCAAGGGCTTCTGGGGCGAGACGGACTACAAGGACATGGAGACCGCCGGCGCGGACAACGACCCGGCCAAGGACAAGCAGTACCCGCTCAACGTCGCCGCCACCGTGGAAAAGGGCGCGGTCGGCGACCAGCGCGTGCAGGTCACCGCGTCGCGCCTGGTCGCAGTGGGGAATTCCAGCTTCGTCGATCCCGCGGTCATGGACCAGCCGCTCTACGACTTCTTCATCAGCGCCATCAACTGGCTGGGCGAGCGCGAGGCGCTCGTCGGCATCCCGCCCAAGCCCGTCAAGAACCTCAACCTCAACATCCCCGAGGAAGCGGTGGGCAAGCTGTTCTACGTGCTGATTTTGATCATCCCCGGCGCGTGCGCGTTCTTGGGGTTCGTGGTGTGGTGGTGGCGTCGGCGGTCCTGATCCGCCTGCCGCGTTCGTCCCCCCGCCCCCTGTCCGACCCGCTTTCCTGCCATGAACCTGAAACCCACCCTCTACTTGGCCGTCGTCGTCGGCGTGCTCTGCGCGTTCTTCTATTTCTTCGAGAACAAGCAGCCCACCAGCACCGAGGCCAACGCCGACGCCAAGCGCCTGGTCAAAGTGGACCGCGACGAGGTCAGCGGCCTGACCGTCACCGATCACGACCTCAAGATCGACCTCGCCCAGGAGGACAACCGCCACTGGCGCATGAAGTCGCCCGTCGCCGACCGCGCCGACCAGAGCGTCATCGACCAAGTACTCACTGAACTCGATACCGCCCGCACGGACGAGAGCTTCAAGGTGGCCGACAGCGACAAGTCCAAGCTCCAGGAGTACGGCCTGCAAACCCCGCACGAGCGTCTGGTGGTCACGCGTAAGAACGGCGCGAAGCCGGTAGAAATTCTCTTCGGCAACGACACCGCCATCGAGGGCAAGACCTACGCGCGCGTCGAGGGTACGGGGCAGGTGCAGATCACCTCCAACGAGTTCAAGAAACTCCTGCAAAAGGAGGTCAACGCCTGGCGCGACCACCGGGTTGTCGACCTCGCCGCCACGGACGTGACGCGCCTGCTCGTCAAGAATGCTTCCGGCGAGACCGAACTCCAGCGCGACGGCGCGCATTGGAAGATCGCCAAGCCCCTCATGGCCCGCGGCGACGACGCCAAGATCAACGACCTCGTCTCGCAACTGACGAACCTGGGCATCAAGAAGTTCGTCGCCGACGACAAGGCCGACGCCGGCACCTACGGGCTGGCCGAACCGCGCGGCGTGATGACGCTCTTCACCGCCGACAACCCCAAGGGCACCGAACTGATGATCGGCGGCGTGCCGTCCGCCGCCCCGGCCGGTTCCCCGACGCCCGCCGCCGACTCCGCTTCTCCCGCCCCGACGCCTGCGGCGGCGGATGCCGACAGCGTGTACATGCGCCAGCCCGCGCGCCAGAGCATCTACACGGTCACCAAAAACATCGAGAACCTCCTGGCCCTCAAACCCAACGACCTGCGCGACCACGCCCTGGCCCGGATCAACGCCGACACCGTGGACCGCGTCCACCTCGGCCCCGTCAACCTCGCGCGCAAGGACAAGGACTGGACCGTCAACGACCAGCCCGCCAACGGCGCGGGCGTGACGCAGCTCGTCAACGCGCTCGACGGTGCGCAGGCGACCGCCTTCGTCGCCGACAGCGCCGCCCCCGCCGACCTCGCCAAGTACGGCCTCGACCAGCCGTCCGTGCAGGTGAAGTTCGGGGCGTTCGCCTCCGAGAACACCGCCGAGACGGCTGCGGGCGAGAAGCCCGTGGCTACCGTGGACTTCGGCAAGGTGGAGGGCGACAACGTGTACGCGCGCCTGGAGGAGGAACCCTTCATTGTATCAGTACCTAAAGCGGTGCTCAACAGCGTCTGGACTGACCCGCTTCAGTGGCAGCCGCTGGAAATCTTCGCGGCAGACCCGGAAAAAGTGATACAACTCGAAATCGGCGCCAAGGGCGCGCCGAGCCTGCCGTTGACCCGCAGCGAGAAGGGCGAGTGGAAGGCTGCGGCCGGCGGCACGGCGGTGGACGCCGCCAAAGTGCAGCCCGTGCTCGGCATTCTGGCGAAGCTGCACGCCGTCCGCTGGGTGGGTGGTCCCATGCAGCCGACGTACGCGCTCGACAACCCGCAGGCGACGTTGACCTTCGCCGGAGCTGCCGACGACAAGGCGGACGCCGGCAAGCTCTATCTCGGCGGGCGGACGGCGGAGTTGATGACCTACGCGCGGGCAGAAGGCAAGCCGGGGGTCTTCCTGATCAGCCGCCCCGACGCGGAGACGCTCCTGTCACTCGCCCCGCAGCTCCCCGCGCCCTCTGCCACGCCGACGCCCGCGCTGCCCGCCGCGACACCCGCTCCGGAAGCCGCGCCGATGCCCGCCACTGCGTCCACGCCCGAGCCGATCCCGACCGTTGCTCCGATGCCAGCTACCACGCCGACGCCGGCTCTGACGCCGATGCCGGAACCCAGCGCGGCGCCGACGCCAACAGCCACACCCGAGCCGGTGCCTTCGGCTACGCCCGAGCCAACGCCGATGGCTACCGCCACACCCGAGCCAACGGCGGCAGTCGAGCCCGTTCCTTCGCCAACGGTCACATCTGCTCCGATGCACACCCCTCCGGACGTTCCTGCCCCGGGGCCAGTCCCTTAACGCGCCGTGTGGTTGAGTTCCAGGTGACGGTCGGCCATTCCGGCCCAGACTCGATCCTTTGTACAGAAACGCGTGGCGCGGACCGCCCAGTCGGCATCCGGCACTTTTTGGCGGACCGTTTTGGTTTGCCGCCTTGTAGGGGTTTGAGCACCGTCATTTCGCCGCCGCGCCTTCCCTGTGCACCCAACCCGCCGATGCGGCGGCAGCCCTGGAGCGGATGGACGAACACCGCCAGGTCCTCGGTGTGCTCGCTCCGATCCTGACGGCTTTCTTCGACGCGAGCCTGTTCGGGAAGCCGCTGACAAAGCGCCTGAACGTGCGACCCGGCGACTTCTCAAAGGCCCGGCTCAGAATGAATCAACTTCCCGGTTGCGCCGGCGCACCCAACGGCCTTATAGCTCGTTCCGTCATGGACCCGCTTTCCCCGACCACGCCCGCGCCGCAGCCTGCCGCCGGCCCTTCCAAGCCCGCTCCCGCCCGTGCGGCCAAGGATGCCGCTGACTATCAGCACGAGGCCAGCCCGGCCACTTCCTCGCAGCCGTCCAAGCAGGGCAGCCAGCCTGCGCTGCCGCGCCAGGTGGTGATCGCGGCTGTCGTGGTCGCGGCAGTGTTGCCGGCGATCCTGCTCGGCACGCTGTTCACGATCCTGATCGCCGCCAACTACAATTTTCTCAACTGGATGGAGTGAGCACCGCTGACGCCGGCACGGTCGCCGTGTAGAGCGACACGATGCCGCCGGTCAGTTCCTCTGCTGTCGCCGTCGCGAACCCGCTCGCCGTCAGGAGAGCACGCATCGTCTCCCCGCGCGGGAACCGCTCGATGGATTCCCCGAGGTAACGGTACGCCGCGCGTTCGCCGCACACCCAGCCCGCCACGCGCGGCAGGCAGCGGTGCAGATAAAGGCGGTACGCTCCCCGCCACCAACCGCTCGGCACCGAGAAGTCGAGCACCAGCAGGTGCCCGCCCGGCCGCAGCACCCGGCGCATCTCTTCGAGCGCCCCTCCGTACGAGGGCATGTTGCGCAGCCCGAAGCCTACTGTCACGGCGTCGAACGTCCCGTCGCCGAACGGCAGACGCATCGCGTCCGCCACCGCCAAGCGCGCCACCCGGCCGGTCGCCTGCGCGCGCCGCAGCATCGGCAGGCTGAAGTCCGCGCCGACCACCGTCGCCTCCGGGCACGTCCGCGCCAGCGACGCCGCCAACACGCCGCTACCCGTTGCCAGATCGAGCAACCGCGCCGGCCGCCAGCCGCGCACGATCTCCGCCGCCCGCCGCCGCCAGAAGTAATCCAGTCCGCCGCTCAGGACGGTGTTAACCAGATCGTAGCGGGCTGCCACCCGGCCGAACATGCTTTGCACTTCCCCGGCGGGTTCAAGCGCGCCGGGGGATGGGAAATCTTGGAAGTTCGACAAAGCTGGTGAAATTTGAGCAGCAGAAAAAAGCTTTTTTGGCGCAATTTCGACACACTCTTCTTGCGCCCCGATCCGATAGTATACAATGTTGCCCAGGGCAGCAGGAAAGCCAAACCATGCCGATGGAAAGTCGTTTTCGGGCGAAGGTTCACTGGCAAGGGAAGCAAATCAGCCGTCCAACAGAGGTCCCGGTCGTGCCGCGTCAGCCAGGAGTTTTATCGTTCCTGGCCGCTACGGAGTCCACGATGGCAGGGGATTTGCTAAGGCAACCCGCCGCCTCACCCAGTGCAGCCTCAACACCATGAAACTCTGAGCTTATGATTGCAGCCAGTCTCTACATCAATCTCCTCGCCGAAGGCCTCGCCAAGTCTACCGATCACAACTGGGTGGTTAGCCAGTTCAAGAAGGGCGGACCCATCATGTGGCCGATCCTGTTGGTTTCCATCGTGGCAGTAGCTGTCATCCTGGAGCGCCTTTTCTGGTGGTTCCGCCAGAAGGCGTTGCGGGAGAGTTCCAAGTTGGAGAAGGCGTTCGAGTACATCGAGAACGGCGACCTCAAGGAAGCTTCCGAGTTGGCGCGTACGTCGCAGGACCCGCGTTTGCGCACGATCTGGCACGGTCTGAACCACCATCACACCACGATGCAGAGTGCTCTTCAGGTGGCCTCGGGGATCGAGATCCAGCGTGCGAGCCGCTTCCTAATGATCATGGATACGACGATCACCCTGGCCCCGCTGCTCGGACTGCTCGGCACCGTGACGGGCATCATGGGAGCCTTCAACGCAGTGGGTCAGAACGGCCTCGAAGTGGACGCCGTTTCGAGCGGCATCGGTGAGGCGCTCATCGCCACCGCTTGCGGTCTGACGGTCGCCATGTGCACCCTGATTCCTTACAACTGGTTCGGCTCAAAGGTGGAGCGGTTGAAGTTCGAGTTGGAGACGGCTTCCACCAACCTCGAAGTCATGCTGCACAACCTCAACCGGGAGAGCGTGAATGCACCTGAGCTCGAGCACACCGCCTAAAAAAGCCCGGATCGAGATCATTCCGCTGATCGACATCATGTTCTTTCTGCTCGCCAGCTTCATGCTGATCAGCATGAGCATGATCAAATTGCAGGCGGTCCAAACCGATCTGCCGGATGCGCACAAAGGGGAGAACGTTGTCAAACAGGACTTCCACACGGTCGGCATCGACAAGAACGGTAATTACTACTACGACAAAGAGAAAGACCCGTTGCCTCTGGACAAGTTGATTCAGACAAAGATGCAGCCGGAGTTTGCCCGGGAGGGGGCAGATAACCTGAAGGTGTACGTCAACGCCGACAAGGAAATCACTTACGACATGCTCATTACCGTGTTGGACCAACTCCGTTCGCTGGGCGTGAAGAAGGTGTCCTTTGCCGTCAAGAAGGGTCACAGCTACACGCCGCCAACTGCCTCGGGTGCCGCACCCGCAGGCACCTAAGTTTAGTCAACCACCGAGAAGGGAAGCCAAAGCCATGGAATCATTATTCACCCAACATGCCCCGAAACGGGTTCGTTTGGTGTTGATGTTGGTTGGCTCATTGGTCATCCATGGTGGGTTGGTCGGCATCGGTGCGCTGTTCGTGCAACCGCCACCACCAAAAGTGGATGTTGATTGGGTGCCACCGGGAGATGGCGATCCGAACCCGCCCGCCCGGCCACCAGAGATCATCCCACGGGTTGAAACGAACCCGGAGCCGACCGCGAAACCAGACGTGATCGAACCGGAGGTTCTCGCGCCACTGGCGCCCGCTGACGTGCCGGACTTTGTGGAGCCATCCAAGCCGAGCCCGCATCAGCAGCGTACCGCGGTCAAACCTGCCGTGGCACGTACGAACAGCGCTGTCCGGTCAAATTTCTCTGCACCCAGTGTGCCAGGTAGCGGAACCATCGGCGTGCCCAGCGGCAACACCGCAGCCGGAACCTCGGCGGTTCCTTGGGTCATGCCGCATCCGCCCTATCCGGCGTTCCTGCGCAACTCGCCCTCGGTGAGCGTCACCGTGCGGATCACGACGGATGCAGCCGGGCAAGTTTCAAACGTGGCGGTTGCCCGGTCCACCGGCAACGCGGCGCTCGACGCCTACACGGTCAGCCGCGTGCGCGGAACATGGCACGGTCCCGCAAATTCTTCGCGCGTCACGGAGTTTACGTACCAACTCCGGTAACAAACCAGTTTTCACCTCACAGGAGAGCCAAGAAATATGCCTGAATCCCTGTTCATGCGCCGGCCGGTCCGGCGTGGACGAATTGTCTTCATGGTGGTCGGTTCCATCGCTGTCCACTTCGCCATCGTCGGCGTGGGTGCCGTTTTTACCCGCGACACGAGTTGGGACGTGAAAGAACCACCGGTCGAACTCGAACTCGCCGACAAAC
>CAXUIU010000197.1:0-1744 GCA_964250955.1 uncultured Chthoniobacterales bacterium
CCAGCCGATGCACCTCCTGGTGGAGATGGTCGATGATCTCCTGCTGCTTCGCTAACTTCTGCTCCATCTCGACAACCTGCTTGTGCAGATCGTTCTGGCGTTCTTCGAGGAGCTTGACCTTCGGCGAAAGTTCCTTGGCTTCCTTGGCCTGTTTCTGGAGGCGGTCAGCCCCCTTCTTGATTACGTCGAACACGTCGGCTTCCGATGGGTTCGGCGAAGCGCCGGGTTGCTGGGCGTGGAGCGCCGAGGGCACGGCGAGAGCCAAAGCGGCGGACGCGGCAAGCGCGAAGAGGGGACGGGTGGTGAGAGGTAATTTCATGGTACGCATGGCAATGGGTTCAGAGGCGCAAACTGAATCGGGCGTTCAATCCCGGTAGAGCGTGTGATATTCGATGGCCTGAAGCTCGACGATGGCCGCCACCCCGAGAATTGTCTCGGCCGTCTTATCTGCGAGCCCCTTTGTTGTATAGACTTTACCTTTTGCCTTTTGCCTTTTGCCCATGCCCCTCGCCGATTATCACATCCACACCCCGCTCTGCCATCACGCCGTCGGCGAACCGCTCGAATACATCGCCGCCGCCCGCGCCCGCGGCCTGGATGAGATCGGTTTCTCCGACCATGCCCAGACTCCCGGCGACGTGCCCCTCGACGACTGGCGGATGCACCGGGACGACCTGCCGCGCTACCTCGACATGATCGCGGAGGCGCGCGAACGGTCCGAGCCCTTCCCCGTGCGTCTCGGGCTGGAGTGCGACTTCCTCGCCGGCCAGGAAGGCTGGATTGAAAAACTCGCCGGCCTCGCGCCCTGGGACTACCTGATCGGCAGCGTCCACTATATCACCACCGACTGGGCCGTGGACGACCCGAAGTTCATCGGCCGCTACACGGCGACCGGGACGGCGACCGAGGAAATCTGGACCGCCTATTGGCAAGCCTACGAACGCTGCATCGCCAGCGGGCTCTTCGACTTCGTGGCGCATCCCGACCTCGTCAAGAAGTTCGGCCACCGTCCGTCGGGCGACCTGCGACGCTTTTACGAGCCCGCCATCGCCGCCGCCGCGTCCAGGAACGTGGCAATCGAGATCAGCACCGCCGGGCTGCGAAAACCCGTGGGCGAACTCTACCCCGCCGCCGGGTTCCTGGAATTGGCCCATGAGGCCGGGGTCCCGGTGGTCATCAACTCCGACGCCCACGCGCCCGGCGAAGTCGGGCAAGGCTTTGATCAGGCTGTAGTTGCAGCTCGTACTGCTGGGTACAAAGAAACATTACGTTTCTCCGGCCGACGGCGCCGGGCCGTGCCTCTGGCCTGAGAAAACACCCCCGAGAAAATTTTGAATGATCGTGCGGAGCCGGGCGTCCGACCCAACAGCAGGCTACGAAATGCCTGCAACAAACCAACCCATGAAACTCCTCCTCACCCTCGCCATCCTCGCTGCCAGCTTCGCCGGGTTCGCCGCCTCCGCCAGCGCGGAGACCACGAGCACCACGACGACCACGACGCATAGCACCCACCACATGCGCCACCACCATCACCACCATCACCACCACAATAACTAAGCAAGGTGGGATGTCGGGTATGTCTCCTGCTTAAAACACCCCCAACAGTCGTTTCCATCCTTCCTATGAGTAACAAATTCCTCGCCTTGGCCTGCGCCGCCGCGGGTGTGGTCGGCCTCAGCGCCGCCAGCGCCCAGGCTGCCCAGCCCACCCAGCCGGTCAACGCCCTCCCGGCGGTGGCCCATGT
>CAXUIU010000197.1:1754-7263 GCA_964250955.1 uncultured Chthoniobacterales bacterium
GGTGGTCGTGGTTGAACGCCACCACTACCGTCACTACCATCACCGCCGGTACTATTACCGCCACCATCGCCGGTACTATTATTAATCGGTTGTCCTGACCGGGACTAAACTCCCGGTTGGTTCCCGGGCCATTTGGCAGCCGCTCAGGCTGCCGAGTGGCCCGTCTTCTTTTCTACGGGGCGCACTGGGATGCCGCGCCCGGCCAGGAACCGCTTCACCCCGGCTACGTCGTGTTCGCCGAAGTGGAAGATGCTCGCCGCCAGTACGGCGTCGGCCCCGCCACGGGTAAGCACGTCGGCCATGTGTTCGAGGGTGCCCGCGCCGCCCGAAGCGATCACGGGGATGCCCACGGCCGCGCTGACGGCGGCGGTCAGTTCGAGGTCGTAGCCGGCCTTGGTGCCGTCGGCGTCCATGCTGGTGAGAAGGATTTCGCCCGCGCCGCGGTCGGCGGCCTCGCGGACCCAGTCGAGCGCGTCGCGCCCGGTCGGTCGGCGTCCGCCATGCGTGTAGACCGACCAGCGCGGGCTGCCATCGGACGCGGACTCAGGCTCGCGCTTGGCATCCACGGCCAGGACGATGCACTGCGAGCCGAAGCCGCGCGCGCCCTCATCGATCAACTCGGGCCGGGCGAGCGCGGCGGTGTTGACGCTGACCTTGTCCGCGCCGGCGATGAGGAGGTTGCGCACGTCGATGACCGTCCGCACGCCGCCGCCAACGGTCAGGGGCATGAAGCACTGGTCGGCCGTGCGCGCGACCACGTCGAGCATCGTGCGGCGGTCGTCCGAGGAGGCCGTGATGTCGAGGAAGACCAGTTCGTCGGCCCCCTGGTCGTTATAAGCGAGGGCGCTCTCGACGGGGTCGCCGGCGTCGCGCAGGGCGAGGAACTTCGTGCCTTTGACGACCCGGCCGCCGGTCACGTCGAGGCAGGGGATCACGCGTTTGGTGAGCATGGCGGAGAAGCCTTCACCGTTCCACCCCGCGCGCAATCTGCAACCCGCCAACAGGGTGAATCCGCTTGCTTTCACATACAATGTGTTTACCGTCCGGCCGCTTGGGCCCGACGCGACGAATTTAGTCCGGGCCTTCTGCGATTGAGAGTTCCTTCTATGAGTGAGAGCCAGCCCGGTCAACCCGCTTCCGACGTTTCCCAGGACGATGCCGCCCAGGAAAAGGAGCAGGTGTCCACCGCGCCCTTCCTGCTCTCCCAGGAACCCGTGACCGAGCCCGACGCTGCGGTCGACGACGAGACACCAAACCCCGCCGCCCCGCCCGCGCCCGCGTACGAACACCTCGGCGAACTTCCGGCCGCCTACGGCACGCAGAGCGTCTACCTGGTGGCATACGATCCGCGGCAGCTCTTTGCCTACTGGGACGTGGACTGGGCCGCGGCACCCGGAGCGGCGTTCGTGCTGCGGTTGTGTGGCGCCGATGCGCAAGTCGAGTCCGAGCACCCTATCACCGCCGCTGACGCCGGGCGCTACCTGCCTGCCACCCGGCCGGGCGGAACGTACTTCGTCGAACTCGGCACCCGCGGACGTGACGGCGCGTGGAACCCCGTGGCGACTTCCGGGCGCGTGACGATGCCGCCGGAGGGCTTGGCGAACGAGGAGGAGCCGACGTTTGCGACCCTGCCCTTCCACCTGAGTTTCCAGCGGTTGTTGGGGTTGATCCAGGGAGCGATGGGCCAGAAGGAAGACCTCACGGCCGCGCTGTCCCGGCTCCAACACGGCGACCGGGCGGCGATGCAACCCATTGCCGGCGCGCTCCAAGGTCTCGACTCGGAACAGCTTCACACCCTGGAGGGTCTGCTGGGGCACGAGTTCAGCGTGCATTCGGCCGGCGACACGGGCAGCGGCGGTTTCCTGCGGGACCGCGCCGAGGCGCTGGGTGCGGGGGCGTTCGGCAGCGAGGGGCTTTCCTCGGCCGGGGTGTTCGGTCCGACGAGCGGGCTGGACAGCGCCGGGCTTTCCTCCGGCGGGTTCGGGCGCGACATGACGCTCGCGGCGTTCGTGGCCGGGATGAGCAGCGAGACGCTCGCCTCGTTCGCCGGGCCGGGCCACGGCGGCGGCAGCGAGGCGTGGCGGCTGGCCAAGGTTGTTGGTCCCAGTGGTGGCAGCGATTTGGCGGCGAGCGAACGCACGGCGGACTTCCGCCGGGCCATCGAGCACCACATTGGTTTGTTGGGAGGGTTATTCAGCGGGAGCCACTCGGAGTCGAGTTCGGGACGACGCTAAACTTCCTCCATGGGCGCGCCCCCCCGCTCTCCGACCGCTGACCCGGACGCCGAGGCGTTCCTCACCCACCTCGAAGACGAACGGAACGCTTCTCCGAACACCGTCGGCAACTACGCCCGCGCGCTCGCGGCCTTCCGCACGGCGACGCCCGGCGCGCCGGGCTGGCGGGAGTGCGACACGGAGGTGTTCCGCGAGCACCTCTTCCAGATCATGAAGCGCGGGCAGTCGCGCGCGTACGTGCGGTTGCAGTTCGCGGCGTTGCGAGCATTCTACAAGTTCCTCTGCGCGCGGCGCGGGCTAGCCGTCAACCCGCTCAAAATCCTCCACCTGCCCAAGGCCGAGAAGAAGCTGCCCCAACTCCTGACCGTCGCGCAGATCGACGAACTCTTCGCCGCGCCCTTCAAGGTCGAGCACGACAAGCGCACCCCGGCGTGGATGCCGGCGCGCGACGCGGCGGTGCTGGAGCTTTTCTACAGCAGCGGCCTGCGCCTGGCGGAACTCGCCGCCCTCAACGTCGCGGACCTCGACCCGTACACCGAGAGCGCGCGTGTGCTCGGCAAGGGCCGCAAGGAACGCGTCTGCCCGGTCGGCCTGCCCGCGCTGGAAGCCGTCGCGCGTTACCGGCAGGAGGCCGACGTGCAGAGCGGCGCGCTGTTCATCAGCCGGTGGCGCAAGCGCATCACCCCGCGGTCGATCTGGCTGCTGCTCAAACGCTACCAGCACCATACGACCATCCCGGTCGCGCTCAGCCCGCACAAGCTGCGGCACTCTTTCGCCACTCACCTGCTCGACAACGGCGCGGACCTGCGCAGCGTCCAGGAACTGCTCGGTCACGCGAGCCTCTCGACGACGCAGATCTACACGAAGGTCACCGTCGAGCGCCTGCGCCGCGCGTACAACGACGCCCACCCGCGCGCCTAGGCTCCCGCCGCGCCCGTGCGGCGTTCGTTCCAAGGTCTTATTGCCACGCCGGGGCAATGCTAGATTCCCCAGCTCCGCTTGCTCCAGCAAATGCACGAGCGGAGTGGCCGTTTTTTGTCCGGCTGGCTGATTCGTGACAGATCATCGGGCAAACCGGCAGGCAAATACCCGGTTTTTGGCACCGGAAGGGCATCGGCATACGCTTTGCTTTAGTGCCGCCGCGCCGCGGAAAACCTTTGCCTAACCTCCGTTTTCCGTTCAGAAGTAGACCCGCCGTCACCCCGCCCGTCCTCCCTTATGAAAAAGATCGAAGCCATCATCAAACCGTTCAAGCTCGAAGAGGTCAAGGACGCGCTGGCAGAACTGGGCATCGAGGGCATGACGGTGAGCGAGGTCAAAGGCTTCGGCCGGCAGAAAGGGCACACGGAAATCTACCGCGGCAGCGAGTACACGGTGGATTTTCTCCCGAAGATCAAAATCGAGGTCGTGCTGGCCGACGGGCTGTTGGAGGACGCCACGGCAGCCATCATCAAGGCGGCCAAGACGGGCAAGATCGGTGACGGCAAGGTGTTCGTATATTCGATTGAGGACGCTATTCGCATCCGTACGGAGGAGACGGGCGAGCGGGCGGTGTAGTACCATTTGGTCAGAATGGACAATGAGCCCGGCTGAAGTCGAGGCGACCTTTCCCGGTGGTCAGCGCCTGCCTCGTCCAATCGCTGATGTTTACTCCTTCCTGAAAGGGCACGGGTATCCGATCAGCGGATGCTTTGAACTCAGGGCGTCGGGTATGGGCGCATTGAAGGCATGGTTTGGCGACGATTCGCCCGCCGTCGCACAGCTTTTGCCGTTCGACAGCGGCGCGAGCGGAGATATCTACGCCTTGTGGCTGACCGAAGGGCTTCCACCCGACTAGGCGCCAGTGGTGATGTTAGGCTCGGAGGGAGAGTTAGCGGTGCTTGCCCGAGACCCGGAGCAATTTTGCAGGCTGCTGTGTTTGGGTTATTCGGAGATCGGTCAGGATGATCCGAACGGTGCGCCGTCGGACTTCGATGAAGCCGAATCATTGCGCCGCTTCATGATGGAAAACATGGATTCGAGCTACCGACAACTGCGGCTCCGATTTATGATGAAGCGAGCGCGCGATTCCCATCTTTTGAGGATTGGGTCAGCCGACATCTGCTGTGAACGACAGCCAGGCCAAAAGACGTAATTTCGACCTCTTGACTTGTCGAAGTGCCGGATCATGCGCCAAAACGGCGTCTACTACCTGTCAGGCTACTCGACCCCACCATGAGCCAAGCGTTCCGAAAAGAGGTGCTCGACCAACTGAGCGAGATGGGCTCTGACACGACCCAGCCACACGGCTTCAACTTCTATCTCTACGTGCCGACGCAGGAGGCGGCCAGACAGGCAGCCGACAAGGTCCGCGAGAGCGAGTTTGCCGCCGAGGTTATGCCCGGACCATCCGGCAGCAACTGGTTGTGCCGTGCATCTATCACCATTGTGCCAGCGGTTGCACCACTCGACGAGATCGGCAGCTTCTTCGAGCAGGTTGCCGCGGCACTGCACGGCGACTTCGACGGCTGGGAGTCAGATGTCGTCAAGGCTTGACCCCGCCGTGGCCTAACCACACGCTCCAGCGAACAGCCACGGGCGTTTGATTCTTTTCTGTATCCCACGCCTTGCTTCGCCGGTGGCTGTCGCTGAGCTTGAGTCCGTCAGGCAACACGGCATTATGCACCCGACGCTTGGCGACGTAGTTTGGCCCGCCCTCATCTTAGAAGGGCGCATCCTGACTTGGTACGCAATTGCTGCTGGGTTAGCCGCGGAGTACCTCTTTGTACGCAGCGTCACGGACTTGTCGCTTACCTGGGCGTTGGCGGCTGACGTTGCCATGAACGCCGCTTCGACGTTGCTGGGAGTTGTCCTTCTTCCGGTGGTAGGCCTCGTCTGGGAGTTTCTTCCAGGACGGGTCATCAACAGCGTCTTCAACACCGGCACATTCAATCCGGGCAGTTGGCTGGCGACCATTTTGCTTTCGGCGTTGCTCAACACTTTTATCGAGCGGTTCGTGCTCCGAGGGCTCTTTGGGCAGCCGGTTGTTGGCCGACGAGGCTTCTGGTTGCTGTTCGCCGGCAACGTCATCAGTGTGGCGCTAGCTTTCGCCAGTCTGTTCGTGCTACCACCCAAACCATGATGCTTGCCTAACCACGCGCTCCAGCGAACAGAGGCTGGCGGCACGTCTTTCCCGTACTCTGCGCTTGCTTTCGCCAGCCTCTGTCGCTGAGCTTGAGTTCGTCAGGCGACTACGTCTTTTCCCATGATCCCGTCGTTTTTGCCTCTTTGGCTGG
>CAXUIU010000198.1:0-7261 GCA_964250955.1 uncultured Chthoniobacterales bacterium
CGTTTGCACGTTCACTATCACCAGGCGTACATCGAGCAAGAGGGCCAAAACGGAGGCGACATGGGGGCAGCCTTTCGTGGACAGGTGAATGAGCTTTGTGGAGCAGTCTTGTCTGGATTTTTGCATCTGGTCACTGGCCTACATACAGGCGAAGTGGGTTTCACCCTTGATGTGTTCGAGGTGGCTCCTCCCTTTGATCCGCAATGGGAGGAAATCGTTGAGGCTCCGCTGTCCGTTCTCGCCAAGACCATCGCCGTAGTGAACTGGAACGGCGATGCAGTCTGCGAGATCCCGCTTGCCGCCGGAGAGTATCGGGTTCGTTACTGCGCCCGGGGGATGGATCGAGGCAAGGACTTGGATACCCTCGTAGATGGCGACCCCGTTGACTTCTATTCCCTTACTTTTTGGCCTGCCGCTCCAAGCCCTGACGTTATTCTAAAACAGACTTCGGAGTTCGCTGCCTACATGCACGGCTGTGCTGGCCGCTGAGCTTGTTCTACCCCGAAAGTCTGGTACAAAATTAGGCTATCCCCATCTATCCCCATGAAGTCGACGTGGTCGTTGTTGCTGCTTTGGTTGGCGCTGCTTGGCTCGGCAGACGCCCAGAACCTGGAACCATTTCAAGAGGAGTCGCCTGACGGCAAGTTTGAGGTGGTCTGTGACCTCCACGCCCAACCCCCCTTCAAGATCATCCGCCAGGCCAGCGGAGAGACGCTGGCCACGATGGGTGCCGAAGGCGTGAGCAACCGCGGCATGGAATCGTCCTGGTCACCGGACAGTCAGCTGCTCGTCGTGATGGCCACCTGGAAGTGGTGGACCGAGATCGACATTTTCCGCCTGGTGGGTGGCCGCTTTGAGCGCGTCAAGGCTCCGGTGGCAAACGTGGAAGACTTGTCGTTTGATCGCTGGATCGCCCCGAACAAACTGCGGCTGGGAGGCGATGACCACCCACGCACCCTCGTCATCACGAACCATGCCGCGAAGTTTGCACGTTGACCTCCCCCGGACCTAATCACGCGCTCCAGCGAACCTCCGCGACGTTCCGGCTGCTGAACTTGGAGGCGTTGGCCCCACCATGAAACTGGCGTTGAAATGCGTGTGGCTTCTCTTGAGCGTGCTGGCCGTGCTCTCGCTGTTCATGCCGGGTAGCGAAGGAATGATCGCCGCCATCATTCTCCTAGTTTTGTATTTGCCTCTGAGTTTTGCTGCAAACTGGACGTTCGCAGCTTTGCTCAATCTGCTGCACATCCGCGGATGGAGCCTAGATGGTGACGCCCAGTGGCTCGCTGTCAACGTGGTGTTGATGTTGTTGCTCAGTGGGGTCGGCTATTTGCAATGGTTCGTCTTTTTCCCACGTCTTTGGAGGACTCTTCGGCCTAGACAAGGCTGACTACGCGCTCCCGCGAACGGCGGCTGGCCTTGGGGCTGGTTCCGTGGTTGAGTCTGTCCTCGCCGGCCTCTGTCGCCGGGCTTCTTTTCCTCGGACGACCACGCTTTTCCCATGAAACGACGCTTTACCATCCTTGCTCTGGTCGCCGCGGCCTTCTTCCTGGGCTGGTTTGACCACGTTGCGTACATCGGCGATCCGCATCGCAGCGTGCAGTGGCAGTTCGCCGCGGCGGCCGGGCGCGGCGAACTGGCCGAGGTGGAGCGTTGCTTCTCGCGCGGCGCGCTCATCGACGCCTGCCCCGTTGACCACGGCAGACTGGTGTTCGACTTGCCCGCTTTGCTACAGACGGCCGGTTGCGGTCGCACGCGCACCGTCGAGTGGTTGCTTGCCAATGGGGATAACCCCAACTTGACCGTCTGGGATACTACCCCGCTCGACGCGGCGGAACACCGCCTCACCGAGGTCCGCAAGACGCTCGACGTGCTCAGGGAGCATGGCGAGCGGAGCCTCCACCCAGAGCCGTCCGATTCATGATCCCGTCGCCTGACCACGCGCGCCAGCGAACCTGCCTCACACTCCGACTACCGGGTTTGAGAAGATCGATCCTCAGCCGGTTCCTGATCGGTCTGCTCCTCGTTCCCCTCGCGGGTTGCGCGTATATGCAAAGCCCGTCGATCCTCACGACGGCCCCGCCCACGGTGGCGCCGGCCCCGGCGGGTTCGCACGAGTCTAAGGGCGGCTTCAGCGTGTTGGTTGGTGCCCCGGGACAACCAAACTCCGAGCGCGTGTTGGCGGACATCAATGCCTACGCGCGGCAGCGCGGGTTCGTCCCGGAATGGTCGGCCGGCGGGACGACGCGCTCCGTCTCGGGGAAGATCATGCTCGACGTGTTTCTGCGCGAGAGTGACCTGCACGTCATGGCCATGCTGCATTGCGTCGGCCTGAGCCGGCGGTACGCGGAGGATTTTTACCGCGGGTTTAACAAGGAATACGCCGTGCGGTACGGCGAGGAAAACCCTATCATCGCCAGCGACTTCGAGCCCTACGTGCGCACTCCCCTATGAGGGCATTCAGGTCCGCGGCTGCCCGGCCTCGGCCTTGAGCAGGTCGCTGATTTTCGTCAGGAGGAGTTCCTCCGGGGTGGGGATGTACTCGGGCTTGGGCGCGGCGACCCCCCTGCGCTTGAGCCGGTTGACCGCCTGCGCCATCGCAAACACCGCCAGCGCGATGATCAGGAAGTCGAAGGTGGTTTGCAGGAAGTTGCCTTAGTTAAGCGTCACGGGCGGCTTCGCCGAGTCGGGCGAGGCGCTCATCACCAGTTTGAGGTCGGTGAAGTTGACCCGGCCCAGCGCGAGACCGATGGGAGGCATCACCACGTCGGCCACGAACGAACTAACGATCTTGCCGAACGCCGCGCCCATGATGACACCCACCGCCAGGTCCACGACGTTGCCGCGGCTGACGAACTCCTTGAACTCCTTGAAGATGCTCGTGGGAGCGATGTTACACAAGGACCAACGGTGGAGAAGGACAAAAGAAAACCGCCGCCGGAACGACCTGGGGTCGTCGCCGGCGGCGGTGTGAAACGTCGTCCTCTAGCGGACGGATGCCGCGGGATGATTACCGGGCGATCTGGAACAACTCCGGGTGCTGGGACGGATTGCGCTCCTCATGCGGGGCGTCCGTGCCGACTTCGGTGCCGTAGGCCGCCGCGTCGTCCGTCTGGTTGGCGCGGATGGTGACCGTATTGTAGTCCACGGTGGTGGCCTTCTTGGCGATGTGCTTCTTGGCCTTGGCCGGGGTACCGGCGTGGGCGAAGGGCGTCACGGTCAGGAAAAGGGCCGCGGTCGCCGCGAGGAGAGTGATCTGGTTCTTCATGTTGTGTTGGTGTTGAGTGGCTTGTTTCTGCTTTTTGGTTATAGGACAACTTGCCATGCTGTTATAACAATTCAAGAAAAAAGTTTCATTTTGTTCTTGTTCGCTAAGTCAGCCTTTGATACAGATCGACGTTTTTTGCTCGAAAGGTTCTGGACCACACTGATATATCAACGTTCCCCGCACGGGTGGTGGCGCATCGTTCACCGCTAAAAGAGATTCCTTCGCAGCCGCCAGGTTCCTACGATCCTGTGGCGCACCCATCATGAGCCGACCACCTGCGGGCGAGACCATCTTCCTGGCGAGCGGCTTCGCCGCCAAATACCGCTTGGGCGGCGGCAACTTCTCCGTGCCGCTCCAGTGGGCGCTCGCGTTGCGGCGGCTCGGGCGCGATTTCGTCTGGCTGGAAATCCTGCCCGCCTCCAAGGACCCCGCCTACGACCGCGCGTGCATCCGCACCTTCCGCGAACGCCTCCGGCAGCACGGCTTGGCGGATCGTTATTGCCTGCTGTACCAGCGTCCCGCCACCGACGCGCACGACCTCGACGCGATGCGTCCGTACGGCCTGACCCGCCGGGAACTCGAAGCCCGCCTCGCCGGTCCGAACGTCCTCCTCAACCTGAGTTACTCGATCCACCCACCGTTCCTGCTGCGCTTCGAGCGGCGCCTGCTCTGCGACCTGGACCCGAGCGAGTTCGCTTACTGGATGAGCCGGGTGGAGATGGGTCAATCCTCGCACCACGAGTTCTGGACCATCGGCCTGAACATGGGTGCGCCCGATTGTCGGATGCCTGACAACGGGTTGCCCTGGAAGACGTTCCACCCGCTCGTGGACACCGTCCTCAACCAGCCCGCGCCACGCCCGCCGCGCGGGGCGTTCACGACGGTGGGCCAGTGGTACTGGCACAACAACCTGGAGATCGACGGCGAAACTCCCGATCTGTCGAAGCGGGCGAAGTTCGAGCCGTTCCTGACCTTACCTAAACTGGTACCAGCCGCGCGGATGGAACTGGCCGTCAACCTCGGTGAGGGCAACGTCGCTGAACGCGCCCGCCTCGAAGCCCTCGGCTGGCACCTGCGCGACCCGCACGCGGTGGCGTCGTCGCCGGCGGTCTACCGGCGCTACCTGCGTGGGGCATTATCAGAGTTTACCACCATCAAGGGCGTGGACGTACGCTGGCGGACGGGCTGGGTGAGCGACCGGGCGGCGGCGTTCCTGGCGACGGGCCGGCCGGTCATCACGGAGGATGCCGGCGTGGGGCGCTACCTGCCGGCGGAGGGCGGGTTCATGGAAGTCGGCACGCTGGACGCGGCGCGCGCGGCGGTGGAGCGCACCCTGCGCGATTGGCCGGCGCTCTCGCGGCAAGCGCGGGCGTGTGCGGAGGAGTGTTTCGAGGGAACGCGGACCCTGCGGCGGATGCTGGACTGAACCCGGCTCAAGCCTCGTGGGTCCCACCCTCAGCGGAATCTTCGTCGGCGTCGTGTTCCTCGCCGATCTCCTCCTCGATGGATCGCCGCCAACTCAGCGACAGCCACGGCCGCAGGAAGCCGTACAACAGGTAGCTCAGGAAGATGACCGCCGGCATCCACTGGTAGAACTGTACGGTCAGAACGATGAGCACCAAGATCACCACCAGGGTGGGTAGAGTACGCTGCGTACGCCAATTCAACGCCTTGAAGCTCGGGTACCGGAACCGGCTGAACATCATCAACGCCAAAAACACCATCAGGGGCGGCAGCGCGAACTTCCACATTCCCAGCGTGCGCCGGCCCTCGTCGAACCACAGCAGCAGTTCCGTCAGGGAGGCGATCACGCCCGCCGCCGCCGGGATGGGTACGCCCTTGAACGGCTTGCCCTTCTCCGCCGGCGAAGCCAACGCGCCGCCGTCGGCGTCCGAGGAGGCGGCGATGCAGTTAAAGCGTGCCAGCCGCAGTGCCCCACACGCCAGGTACAGGAACGTGATGAGCAACCCGAGTTTCCCGAACTCGTAGAGCACGATCTTGTAGACCAGCAAGGCCGGCGCGACGCCGAAGCTGACGATGTCCGCCAACGAGTCGAACTCCCGCCCGAACGGGCTGTCGGCCCCGCCGAGCCGCGCCACCCGCCCGTCGAGTACGTCGAATACGCACGCCGCCAGGATGAGCCAAATCGCGGCGTGGAACTGGTCGATGGCTTCCGGGCTCCACACGCCTTCGCCGAGGCGGTTCTCCACCACCGCGGCGGCCGTCTGCATGGGCAGGCCGACGAGCGTGCCCGTGATGATCTTGAGGGTGGCGGCAAACCCGCAAAACAAATTACCCGCCGTCATCAGGTTAGGCAGGAGGTAGATCTTCGGGTCGTACGGATCCGGCGGCGGGCGGCGGGGCAGGAAGACCGGAGTTTTCATACGAAAGGACGAACCAGCCGCCACTTTGCGACGAACTCTCCCCGGGTGCAATCCCGGCGTGACCGCCTCTTTGGCACGCCGTTGGTTTACCATCCGGGCGTGTCCCCGCATCCGTTTCGGGTCGGCGGCAACCACCACATCGAGAACGGCCATGGTTTCAACTGCCAGTGGACCGACGGTCGCTGGGCCGAGACCAGCACGCAGATAGGCGGGATGCCGCCGCATCAGGTCGGCGTCAAGAGCTACGAGGTTCGCGCGAGGTGGTGGCGTTCAACAGCACCAGCAATGGCGGCAACGCGCCGCCCGCCGCTATAGCAACTTTCAAGGGGGTTGCACCCTGCTAGGCTTGTGCGATGGCACAGCCTTACTCGTTGGATCTGCGGCAGCGGGCAGTGGTTGCCGTCAAAGCCGGCGCAGCGCGCCTGGAAGTACAGCGGCTCTTTGGTGTGGCGCGTTCCACCCTGGTGCGCTGGGTGCGCTGGGTGCGGGCTGGCGGCAGCCTGGAGCCCAAGGAAGGGCAAACCCGGATTCGCTGGTTAGTTTGAGGACGCCAGAACGCTGGCGCGACTGCACCGCCGGCTCAAAGCGCACTCGGATGAGCGGCCGCGCAATCACTGCCGCCGCTGGCAAAAGGCCGCCGGCCGGGTGGTGAGTGTCACCACCCTGCCCCGGGCCTGGACACGGCTGGGTTGGACACACACAAAAAAAAGCGCCTCGCCGCCAGCGAGCAAGATGCCCTGGAGCGACTGCATTGGCGCTGGCGGCACGGGCGCTTGCCCGCCGACGAGTTGGTGGCGGTGGACACGAGTGCGGCCGCAACCCGGCGCCGACGCCACGCTGCGGCTGGGCACCGCGCGGCCAGCGCGCCTGCGGTCCAAGTGCCCTGCAACCGCGGAGCCAACCCCACGATCCTGGCGGCCATGACCCCGCGGGGGCTGCTCGCTTCCATGGCGGTGGAGGGTGCCGCCAACGCCGGCGGGTTCCTGACCTGCCTGGACCGCGTGCTCTGCCCGGCTCTGCGCCGTGGCCAGAAGTGAAGTGACGACGGGCAAGGGCGGTTCCGCGTGGTTGGTGGCGGGTAGCGGCGGGAGTTCGCAGGCGGCTTCCAGTCCCCGCGCCTTCTACCGGCTTCGGCCCGTAGTGGTTTAGCCCTGGCTGTAACCTCTTCCGGTCACGCCGTCGGCTGTGATGTGCCGGCATGCCGGATGTCGCGCGCTTGCGCGGCATAGATCGCGTCTTCGGCGATGTTCGTCGCGTGGTCGCCGATGCGCTCCAGGTTGCGCGCGATGAAGATGAGGTCCAGGTAGCTGCGCACCTGCTCCGAGTCCGCTGCCATGCGCTCGGTCATCTTGGCAGCGAGCTGGCGGTTCATCTCGTCAAGTTGGCGGTCGCGCGGCTTGATGGTCAGCGCGAGGTCCGCGTCGGCGTCGGTGAACGCCTGGAGGCTGTCCTTGAACATCGCCAGGGCCTCGCGCGTCATCGCTTCGAGCTGGTGGGTCTCGGGCAAGGCGGGTTCCTCGTTGAGCTTGCGCACGCGCCGGGCGATGGACGTGGCCTGGTCGGCGACACGTTCCAGGTTCGCACCGATTTTCATGGCCGCGATGATCCC
>CAXUIU010000199.1:0-7224 GCA_964250955.1 uncultured Chthoniobacterales bacterium
CCCCGAAGCCCCGCCCGGCCGGGCGCACGGCGGCAGCTTCCTGGCGCTGGTGGGCGGGGCGCTCGCCATCGGGTTCGCGCCGATCTTTGTGCGGCTCAGCGAGGTCGGGCCGGTTTCGACCGCGCTGTGGCGGGTGACGGTCGCCGTGCCCGTCCTGTGGTTCATCGCCGCGTTCGCGCCGGCCGAACGGTCCGCGCTCGCTTCGTCTCAGCGGGTAGCGGGACGTTTCGTTGGTTGGGGTACGACCCTCGCCGCCGGGTTGTTCTTCGCGGGTGATCTCGCGGTGTGGCACTGGTCGATCCGCTTCACGAGCGTCGCCAATTCCACCCTGCTCGCCAACCTCGCGCCGATCTACGTCGTGCTCTACGCGCGGTTCGTGCACGGCCAGCGCGCCAGCGGGCGGTTCCTGGGTGCGATGGCTGTGGCCATGGCGGGCATGGTGCTCTTGATCGGGCGGGACTTTCGACTGGACGGCCGCGCCCTGCTCGGCGATGCGCTCGGGGTGGTCACGGCGGCGTTCTACGCGGGCTACCTGTTGTCGATCAAGTCCCTGCGTGGGCGCTTCCCGACGGCGACCATCATGGCGCGCACCGGCCTGTTGACGGCTGTGGGGCTGGCGCCGGCCGCAGCCCTGTCGGGGGAGACGTTCTGGCCGCACAGCCCGCGCGGCTGGGCGGTGGTTGCGGGGCTGGCGCTCGTTTCCCACGTTGGCGGCCAGACGCTCATCACCTACGCGCTGGCCCGGGTGCCCGCCGCCGTCGCCTCCGTGACGCTGCTCATCCAGCCCGTCGCGGCGGCGACGGTCGCCTATTATCTCCTAGGTGAACACATCACTCTGCCCCAGATAGCCGGGATGGCGCTGGTGTTGACAGGAGTGTTTATCGTGCGCCAAGAGGCCAAGAGCTGAAAAACCTCCCAGCCCTAACGTTTTCAGGATTGACAAAACGGCTTTTGCCCTCATGGTCTTGCCTCCCGTGCCGCCGCCCGGGAATTTTCTCGCTCGCGTGCCTGATCTGCCTTCCAGCCCCCGGTTCGTCGTGTTGCCGCCTCCTGACCAGATGGCCGCGCCCGCGCCGGTGCCCGCCCCGTCGTCGTCTATGCAAAGCTCCCTTCTCGAAGAAGCCTCCAAGCTGATCCCCGACCAGCAGAAGCTGATCAACATCGTTTCCAAGCGCGTGCGCCAGCTCAGCCAGGGCCACCGTCCACTCGTGCCGGTACTGCCGCGCATGGTCTACAGCGACATCGCCCTCAAGGAACTCATCGACGGCAAGCTGACCTTCCGCGACGCCAACACCGAGGCGGAAGAGGAAGCCTGACCTGCACGCGGCTGCCCGCCGGCAAATGGCCGAGGACATCATCAATAACCGCAAGGTACTGCGGGAGTACCACATCCTGGAACGGTTCGAGGCCGGCATCCAGCTCCAGGGCACGGAGATCAAGAGCATCCGCGCCGGGCACGCCAACCTCAACGACGCCTTCGCGCGCATTGACGGCGACCAAGCGTACCTGCTCAACGCCGACATCCAGCCCTACGCGCAGGCCAGCCACGACTCGCAGCACGTCCCCAAACGCAACCGCCGCCTGCTCCTGCACAAGGCGGAAATCCTCAAGCTCTACAACCAGGCGCAAGTCCGCGGCCATGCGCTCGTGGCCTTGCGCATGTACTGGAAGAACGGCCGCGTGAAGGTCGAGATCGGCGTCGGCAAGGGCAAGGTGGCCTCCGACAAGCGCGCCGACCTCAAGGAACGCGCCACCAAGCGCGAGACCGACCGCGAGGTGGCGCGTTTCAACCGGCGCAACGGGTAGGCGGCCGGAGGCTGCCGTTGCGGTGTGGCTGGGAGCCACACGGTTGCGGTGGCGCGGGCGCGCCGTTGCGTATTGCGGTGTGCTCTGCGGGCACGTTGCCGGAAGGAGGCATTTTCTTCTGCTAACGTCGCCGCCAAGCGACATCGCAACGCAGGTGCCACCCGCATCGCAACCCGCAACGCTCCCGCAGAGAGCACCGCAACGTCGCCGCAGGCGACCTCGCCAGAAGCTTGGCACGATTCTATTAGTATGCCTACCGCCACCGCCGAACCGCCCACCCAAGCTGCCGGCTCCAAGACCAGCCAGCTTGACCAACTCAAGCAGTACTCCAAGGTCGTCGCGGACACCGGCGACTTCGGCACCATCGAGGCGTTCAAGCCCCAGGATGCCACCACGAACCCGAGCCTGATCTACGCCGCCGTCAAGGAGGACAAATACAGCCACCTTCTCGATCAGGCGGTCAAGGAATCCAAGGGGACCTCGCTAACTGGTGCCAAGCTCACCGACCACATCACGGATCGACTGTTGACGCTCTTTGGCACCGAAATCCTGAAAATCGTGCCAGGTCGCGTTTCGACCGAGACGGATGCCCGGCTTTCCTTCGATGTCGAAGCCTTGGTCGAAAAGGGCCGCACCCTCATCAAGATCTACGAGGAGCACGGTACGCCACGCGAGCGCGTGCTCATCAAGATCGCATCCACCTGGGAAGGCATCCGGGCGGCGGAGATCCTGACGAAGGAAGGCATCCACTGCAATCTGACGCTGCTGTTTTCGACCGTGCAAGCCGCCGCGTGCGCTGAGGCGAACGTGCAGCTCATCTCGCCGTTCGTGGGCCGCATCTACGACTGGTTCAAGAAGAGCACGGGCAAGGAGTACACCGGTGCGGATGATCCCGGCGTGCAGAGCACGACGAGCATCTTTAACTACTACAAGAAGTTCGGTTACAAGACCGAGGTCATGGGAGCCAGCTTCCGCAACGTCGGTCAAATCGCCGAACTCGCCGGCTGCGACCTGCTGACGATCAGCCCCAAGTTGCTCAAAGAACTCGCCGAAAGCGACAAGCCCGTCGAAAAGAAGCTCGATGCCGCCAAGGCAAAGGACAGCGACATCGAACGCGTGCCGACCGACGAGAAGTCCTTCCGGTTCCTGCTCAACGAGGATGCGATGGCAACCGAGAAGACCGCCGACGGCATCCGGCTCTTTGTAGCCGACATTCTCAAGGTGGATAAGCTGATTGCCGAGAAGCTCGGCACGGAAGCCCCGGCTGGCGCACCTGCGCACAGTTAACGCCTCTCGTCGCGTCACCCGCTACAAGAAGGCCGGTTCCTGACTGGGACCGGCTTTTTTGCGTCAACGAACTATTTTTCACGATATATCGCACGTCCGCAAAGTCACTTCGCCACGACATTTCCCCGCAAGCCATGAGTAAATCTAGCATCCGCAACCACGTTCGCGGCACGGTAAAGGAGATCATTTCCGACAAGGTGGTCTCCGAGGTGATCGTCGAAACAACCGCGGGCACGCTCAGTGCCGTCATCACCACCCGCTCGGTAGAACTCCTCGGGCTCAAACCCGGCGATACCGTCGACGCCATCATCAAAGCCACCAATGTCTCCATCGAACGCCCTTAAATCGTCCCGCCGCGCTTTCCTCGCCGCCTGCTGCGCGGTTCTCCTGACCGCCACCGTTGTCGGTGCGGCCGAGTCGGTGTCCATCGCCGCCGCCGCCGACCTGACGTACTGCCTGGAAGACATCAGCGCCGCCTTCAAGAAGGCGCACCCGGATGTGGATCTGAAGGTGTCGTCTGGCTCGTCGGGCAACTTCGCCACGCAGATCAAGAACGGTGCGCCTTTCGACGTGTTCCTGTCGGCGGACGCGTCGTTTCCGCGGGACTTGATCAAGGCCGGGTTCGCGGACGAGAGCACGTTTAGCATTTACGCCATCGGCAAGGTCGTGCTCTGGACCTCTACCCCGGACAAGGTGGACGTGACGAAGGGGTTTGACCTCCTGAAAGACCCCGATGGTCCCGTCAAAAAGCTTGCCGTCGCCAACCCTGACCATGCCCCTTACGGCCGTGCCGCCAAAGAGGCGCTCGTGCACGAGAAGCTGTGGGATGCCGTGCAGCCCCGCGTCGTCCTCGGTGAGAACATCGCCCAGACCGCGCAGTTCGTGGAAACCGGCAACGCGGACGCCGGATTCGTGGCGCTCTCGCTGGTGCTCTCGCCCAAGCTCGCCAAGGTCGGCAAGTGGTGGGAAGTCCCCGCCGACACGTACAACAAGCTCGAACAGGGCGTCGTCCTGACCAAGCCCGGCATGAGTAACGCGCTTGCCCGGGCCTACGTCGATTTTCTGAAGACCGACGAGGCGCGCGCGATCTTCGACCGGTACGGCTTCAAGAAGTAACGCCCCGTTGCTCGCCGACTTCGAGACAGGACCGTTCACCGAGGCGCTGGGCCTGACGCTCCGCCTCGCGCTGACCACGACGGCGATCCTACTCGTCCTCGGGATCCCGCTGGCACACTGGCTCAACACCAGCCGGGTGTTCGGCGTCGGGTTTGTGCAAACGTTCGTCGGCCTGCCGGTGGTTCTGCCGCCGACGGTCATCGGGTTTTACTTGCTCGTGGCGTTTTCGCCGGCGCACGCACCGGGTTCGTGGTGGCGGGAGTGGACGGGCGGGCCGCTGAGTTTTTCGTTCACGGGGCTGGTGATCGGATCGGTGCTCTACAGCCTGCCGTACGCCGTGCAGCCCTTCCAAGCGGCGTTGGGCGCAGTGCCCGATTCGCTCGTGGAAGCGGCGGGGGCGGCGGGGGCCCCGCCCGGGGGGGGGGGGGGGGGGGGGGGGGGGGGGGGGGGGGGGGGGGGGCGGGGGCCGCGCCGTGGCGGGCGTTCTGGCGGGTGCGGGTGCCGTTGGCGAGGCGGGGACTGCTCGTGGGGGCAGCGCTGTGTTTCGCGCACACGGTCGGGGAGTTCGGCGTGGTGTTAATGCTCGGCGGCAGCATCCCGGGACAAACCCGCGTGGCAAGCATCGCGCTCTTTGACGCCGTGCAACGCTTCGACTACCCGACGGCGCACCTGTACGCGCTCACGCTGCTGCTTTCGTCGGGAGTGTTGTTGTCGTTGGTGACCTACCTGCAACGCCGCGCTCCGAGGTTGTAATCCAGACGGAGTCCGCTACCGTCCGCCCCTGTGGACGCCATCACGAGAGAAGCTATCCTGAAACTGACCACCCGGGTCGCCGATCTGGAAGCCGCCCTGGAGGTACACCGCACGCTGCTCAAAGAGATCATGCAGGCGCAGGCCATCCTGCGGAACACGACGTTCGTCCCGGCGGCGTTCGACCTGCGCGTGGCCGAGGCCGCCGTGCATCAGCGTGAGCGGATGGCCGAGGGCGTGGCGATACCCGCGCCGGCCGTGGGGGCGCCGGTTTACCTGGAAGTGCCGGGGGAGACGTAGGCAGCCGGAGGCTGCCGTTGCGGTGTGGCAGGAGCCAGGTTGCGGTGTGCCCTACGGGCACGTTGCCGGAGAACGGAGGACCAAGCCTTCCTTCTGCCAACGTCGCCGCAGGCGACATCGCAACGGCGCGTAGCGCCACCGCAACAGCGGCTCCGCCGCCTCAGAACTCGATCTCGTCCTCGTCCGGCTCGGAGGTCAGGCAGCGGATGAGCAGCCGCAGCCGGGCGGCCACGTCCCCTTCTTCGAGCAGGCTCTGACGCGCGGTCGGGTCGGCGACGAACGTGTGCGCGACGAGGTCGGCGAGCAGGCCGGGATCGGTCAGGTGAGAGAGGAAGGTGTCGAGCTGATTGGGCAGCTCCGCGCCGCTCTCCTTGAACTGCTGGCAGAGTTCCAGCACCTTGGCGGCGAGGGCCTCGGACTCGACGGACTGGCTGCCGACGGAACGGACCTCCTCAATCCGCGCGATGCGGAAGGGGCGGGTCTGCGCGTAACTGGCCAGGCGCACGCGGGCGAGGCCCTGGAGGATGAGGTGGGAAGTGCCGTCTTCCTTGCCGACGCAAGCGCGCACGAGGCCGACGCCGGACACGGGCTGCAAATCGTCGTCGCCCTTGGCCTCCAGAACCCCGGGCCGCACGGTCGCCACGCAGAACATCCGCGTGCCCGCCAACGCATGGGCGAGCATCGCGCGGTAGCGTGGCTCAAAGATAAAGAGCGGCAGCAGCGCGTTGGGAAAAAGCTGGGTGCCCGGCAGCACCATCACGGGGACCTCAGCGGGCAGTTCGATGGCGATGGATTCAGGCATGGTAGCGGGGCTTCCCCTTACGCAGGAACGTTACGCTGACAAGGGCGGAAAGGATGAAGGCCTTTCATCGATCCAGTTCCTCGATGCGCTCCCGCAACGTTGCCGCCGACCACTGGCCGGGCACCTGCGGGCCGCTGCCCAGGTAGCCGTAGTTCAGCACCGAACCCGCCGTCGCCAACGCCAACCGCGACACCCGGCCGAGCGGACCCATGCCCATCACGGCCAGGGTCTGCCGTTGTTCCCGGCCCCACTCCATGAAGTCGAGCAGGCGAGCCAGTTCCGCCGGCCGCCGGACGGTTGCTGCCACCTTGAAAACGTCAGCCCCCGCCCCCGCTGCTCGCCGGGCTTTTTCCCGCAGGACACCTGCCGACGGCGCCAACGTGAAATCGTGGAAGGAAGCCACCACGAGTCACCCATGCGCCCGTGACTTCCGCACGACTCCGGCCAGCGCGCGCAGCGAACGCACTTCCACGTCCACCGCCGCCACTCCGCCCGCCGCCAGGAAGTGCTCGTACAACCTTTGCCGCGTCTTCCGGTCCGCCGGCGCGCCGGCCGCGCCACCCTCGGCCGGATGACGCACGGTCACGACGAAAGGCCGCGGCACTCGCGCCACCAGCACGTCAAGCGTTTCCGGGCGTTCGTGGAAGCCGTCGACGCGCAGTTCCAGCCAGTCCGGCGCGGCCGGCGAAGGGTCCAACGCAAGCGCGGCGGCGAGCGTGGCGTCCGAGTACACCGCCGCCACGACCCGACCGCGGGTCAACAGGTCGGCTGGCTTTTGGCCGGGTTCTGTGCTTACGTGGCGCGCGTTCACGATTTTCAGAGGCCGGCGCGACCGTTCGCCGCCCGCGACCGCTCTTCTTCCCTTCCGAGATGCTGCGCCGCAAGCAAGAAATCAACCAGCAGTTCCAGCAGATCATCGACTCGTTCCTGCTGCTGGGCGCTTTTTGGGTCAGCCACGCGTTGCGGTTCTACGGCACGGACTGGTTCGGCCTGGAGAAGGTCATTCCGCCCTTCAAGAGTTTTCTGTGGATGGTGGTCATCATCATGCCCTTCGGGCCGCTCCTGCTTGAACTCCAGGGCTTCTACGAACACCCCCTGCTCAAACAATCCGCGCGCACCCTGGGCCAGCTCACCCGGGCGCTGATCGGCCTGGCCTTGCTCAA
>CAXUIU010000200.1:0-7206 GCA_964250955.1 uncultured Chthoniobacterales bacterium
GGGATGGATTGTGTGTTCGTCCCATCAAAACGCTAAGTGTCAGACTGACAAAGCAAAGTCGCGCAAGAAGCAGGGTTTGATCTGCGGTCTGACGTGTCTTGTCGTAGTAAGGACCAAGGCACCAGACTTCTCTCTACGCAGTGACGTAGAAGGATCGAGTGTCGCCACCCCGATGCGAACTTACAGTGGCTATTTGAGACTGTGGTATATTGGCTGAGATGTTGCGCGGCCGAATCAGCTCTGCGTAGGCATTCCGACCTATGGCTTTCCATTCTGAGAACAGTGGTTTTGACACAAGCAGAACATTGATTGGTTGCTTCATATTACCGCCGCAGATCTGTGCCCATCGTGCCTTCTAGTTAATCATGCACAAAATATTCTCACGCAGTGCGTTGTAGAATAATCATTATTGTAAAATATTCTGAATGTCAGCGTTTAAACTGCCGTTATTATTGAAAATTCTTAGTAGAGGACTGAATCGGTAGGCAAAAACTTGCTCTCAGAGGCAGTCGCCTCCACTTTCCGATGCGTGAGGCTGTCAGGCAGCGAGGCCATCCATGTTGCGGCACCGACGCAGTAGGACGGCTCGAAGCCGTCGGTCATCAGCCATTGGCCAGCGCCTTCAAGTCGTCAGGACCAGAGCGAACAGCGAGCAAGCGGCATGGCTGGGGAGGCAGTGGCCCTAACTCGGAACGCGTGGGGACGTGGCGGAGGAACGGTCGTTCGTACCGTGCACCCTCCTTCCGGAAAGAGCCAAGCTGCAATCTTGGCAGTTGTGTTCCTTTCCGTTCCGTCCTTTGCTCCTTGCACACTGATGAGGATCCGTTCCTTTACTCTCGCCACCGCTTGGAGCGCTACCATCGCGGTCCTATTCCTTCCTCCCAGAGAAGCAGGCTGCCAGGAGGCACCACCAGCGGTCGTTACTTCGCCGAACGCGCCCGGTCCGATCCATGCGGCCAAGGTCATGGTGCTCTCCACCATGATGACCGACCGGCTCGGCTTCGCAGAGTGGGGCTTCTCGGCCCTGGTGGAAGTCGAGGGCCGCCGCGTGCTCTTCGACACGGGCGGACGGCCCGACACGGTGCTCAAGAACGCGCGGGAACTCGGGGTGGATCTCTCCGGGGTTGAGGACGTGGTGCTTTCCCACGACCACTGGGACCACACGATGGGTCTGGTCACCCTGCGCCGCGAACTCATGAAGACTAACCCCAAGGCGCTTTGCCGTGCCCACGTGGCGCGGGGCATCTTTTTGGAGCGGGTCTTCCCGCCGGGTTGGGGCAGCGGGCAGCCGCTGACCATGGCGCAGATCAAGACGGACTACGAGGCGCTCGGGGGCGCGTTCATCGAGTCGGCCGAACCGACGGAGCTTCTGCCCGGCGCGTGGCTGACCGGCCCGGTGCCGCGTCCCTACCCCGAGAAGAACTGGTCGCCAGGGGTCAAGCTGCACAATCCGGCGGGGCCGGGCCTGGTGGAGGACACGATCCCGGAGGACCAGGCGCTCGTGCTCGACACGGACCAGGGGCTGGTGGTGCTTACTGGCTGCGGACATGCGGGTGTGATCAACATCCTGGACTACGCGCGCAAGATCGTGCGGCCAGCACCAGTGCACGCGCTGCTCGGCGGCTTGCACCTGTTCGCGGCCAAGGAGGAAACGCTGGCCTGGACGGCAGGCAAGCTCAAGGAGTTCGGCGTGGCGCAGATGCTGGGCGCGCACTGCACGGGCATCGAGCCGGTGTACTTCTTCCGCGCGCGTCTTGGGCTGGAGCCGAAGCGTTGCGAAGTGGCCACGGTGGGTGCCACCTTCGAGCTGGGCAAGGGGATCAACACCGGTCCCATCGCGCAGTAGCCAAAGATGGTTGAAACGAAAGACGGCACCGATCTTCACGCCGGCTGGTCGGTGCTTATGGCGACGAGAAACCCTCGTGTGCTAAGTTCGTGCGATGACGACGCTATCCTCTCGCACCGAGGACACTCTGAACCTAGCTGACCGCGTGCGCGGCGCAATCTGGGGTCAACTGGTCGGTGACGCCTAGTGCTTGGGCACGCACTGGATCTACGATCTGGACGAACTGAAGCGAACTTTCCCTGGCGGCATACAGGGTTTCGAGATGCCTGCGGCCGGCCACTACCACGCGGGCAAGGTCGCCGGCGACCCAACCCACTATGGAGATGCCGCGTTGCTCCTGCTGCAATCCGTGGCCGAGCTCGGGCAGGTGGACGCATAGGATTCTGGCCGTCGGTTCGTCGCCCGCTTCGGCGCGGCCGACTACCACGGCTATCTTGACCACTCGATGAAGGACACCTTGGCCAACGCCGCGGCGTTCACGCGCGATCATCCGGGCGAGGCTTTTGCTTTCCAACAGGGCGGCGACGATGACCAACTGGCCACCGTCTCGCGGTTGGCCTCGGTCGTTGCGCTGGCCGCCCTGCGAGGCACCGGGCAAGCGGAGCTTTTGCGCCAGGTGGAGGCCGTCACCCGCGTGACGCAGAACAACGAGTGCGCTGTCGCCTACGCCAAAGCGGACGTACTGGTGCTCGCCGCTCTGTTGACGGGCCAGACCGTGCCCGCCGCCCTCGCTGCGGCCGAGGCTTCCATCCTCACACTCGCTCCGGAACACGGCGAGGAAGTCTGCGAGAAGTTCCGTGCGGCCGCGAACGCCGACACCAAAAGCGTGGAAGCAGCCACGGCGGAGTTCGGCCAATCCTGTCCGCTGGAGCACTCCATTCCTTCCGCGATGCATTGCTTGTCCAAGCACGCCGACTCCTACCCCGAGGCCATGCACGCCAACGCGGCGGCCGGCGGCGACAACGCCGGACGCGCGGGCTGCTCGGCGCTTGGCTGGGCGCGCACCTGAATCTGAGCGCCATCCCAGCCATGTGGCGCGAGCGTCTCGGAGCGCACACGCAAATCGAAGGCAGCATTGAAAAGCTGTTAGTCGCTAGCTGACCTCGGAGGGTCATTCATCTCAGGGAACCATCGGCCAGTGATCAAGAAGCGTCTGAGCGCTCGATCCTAGCTTGAGGATGGGCGGCGTACTCGGCCCACGAGCCATCGTACAAGTTGACCTGCGATGCGCCGGCAAGTTCGAGTGCGAGTGAGACCACGGCGGCCGTGACCCCGGAGCCACAGGTAGTGGTGATCGGCCGGGAGAGGTCCACGCTCTTGGCTTGGAAGAAGGTGGCCAAGTCAGCCGGTTGCTTCAATCGACCATCCAAGACAAGGTCGGTGAAAGGGACACTGATAGCCCCAGGCATGTGCCCGGAAGGTAGCCCGGGCCGTGGTTCCGGGGCGCTCCCCGCAAAGCGCCCGGCGGAACGTGCATCCAAGACTTGGGCCTTGGCCTCCAGGAGTGATTGTAGCTGCTTGAAATCGACAACGGCAGCGACATCGAGCCGGGCATGAAAACTGGCAGGTGCTCGTTCTACTGGCCCAGCGGAGGTGGGTAAACCGGCTTCGGTCCAAGCTTGGAGACCGCCGTCGAGCAAGTGGACCTGCTGCACTCCAAAGGTCCGCAGCATCCACACGGCACGTGGGGCGGAGAACACGCCCTCTTGTTCGTAAACGACGAAGGTCATGGTCTCGCGTAGGCCGAGTGCGCTCATGCCACGGGCGAAGTGCTCGGCCGAAGGCAACGTGTGGGGCAAGCCGGAGGCTAGGTCCGAGAACGCCTCGATGTCGAAGAAGACGGCCCCGGGCAAGTGCCGGGCGAGATAGTGAGCGTGGGTGTCCACAGCCGGCAGGACGCCGACGGGCGGCAACGTGGCGTCGAGGATGACAGTGTGCGGATCCTCGAGGCGAGCAGCGAGCCAAGCAGGGGACACGAGGAGACTCATCGTGGATACATCGCCGTTCATCATTGCCTCGGCTGGCCTTGGCCAGAGTGCTTGGGGAACCATCCCCGCGCTGCCATCGCCCTCCTCATGGAGTGGCTAGTGTCGGGATCATCTATTGACATCAGAGATTCTGGCCGTAGGCGATAAAGTGGCGGTACTCGCGCAAGATTGCGCCCAACGCTGCGGTCGCCGCTGCGGTCTGTGCGGTGGTGGCAAAGGTCTGCGGTGTCTCGAAGATAATCTCGAAGGGCAGCGGCTTGAGTTCTGCCGGGTTGCTCAACACGCCCTCGTAGCACTGCGAGATCAGCCCGTTCTGGGCCTTGAACCCGTCGATGATCTCGCCGGACGCCAGAGGCAGGAACTGAGCGGCGGCGGCGAGAGCCGGCTTGGCCAATGCCTCGGTCAAAGTGGCCCCTCGCACGAAGGCGTAGACTCCTTCGGAGGTGTCATCGCTGTGCAACGCCACCAATCCCGCGAACTGATGAACACCGAGTTCGCGCTCCAGGTAGTACACCTCCGGCTGTTCGCTGCCCCGCCAAAACTCGCGGTTGAGGTCGTACCCGGCACGGGAGCAACGCGTGTTATCCTCGAAGCCGCTCGGGTTGCATACCGGGTAAGCATAGACCTCGTAGCCTTGCGCCAGTTGCGGATCGCGGCTGAGTCCGAGCAGGAAGTCACGCAACGCCACGGCCCCCTCAGGTTCATCGCCGTGGATGGCCGCGAAGACCCCGAGCCGGATCGTGCTCCCGCCGCTCGGCGGACCCTGAAAGACAAAGCGCGGCAATTGGTAGCGGCAAGTTCCGTGGTCGAACTCGCCCACTGGCGAGTAGCGCAGGCGCGACTTTGCCGGGCTGGCGAGTTCGACCAGTGGAGCCAGCAGACGGTCGACCGCGTTGTCTCTGTTGAGGGACATCTCGACGCCGGGAGGCGTGGTTTCTGGCCCTTTGCACTCGCCACCGAACAGCCATGGCAAGGGCTCAGGTGTGGTTAGAGGCTGTGGGATGCTGCTGCCAAAAGGCTGGTAGACGGAGCGCACGGCGGCAAAGTGTTTCGATGGTGGAAGAGAGTCGTTTCGCCCGGGAAGACGCAGGCAAATCAGCAACCCGAAGTGAGATGTTTGTCGTGCTCGTTACTTTGCGCTGACTTCGTGCCAAACCTCTTCGGCCTGCGCGACAGAGAGGGAACGCTTGCTCGTCGAGCCGCCGACCATGACGAGCAACTTGTCCTCGTTCCCGGGACGCTTGGTTCTTCGGTCAACCGTTTGGTAATTTTTTAGTGGATCTTGCGAAGCGGATGGACGCGAGGAGCTTCTTTCGTTCGGCGAGAGGAAGTGGAACAGCCTTTAAGTTGACTGATCTAGTAAGGATTTGACAACACTCTAGGAAGCCCATAGAGATTTGCAAAAAGAATCTCTGAGCCGTGTGGATCAGTCAGTGCGTCGGATGGGGCTGTTTTTGCCGATGCACGCGTGGCGACAAAACGGAGCTAAATACCCATGAGAACCAAGCGTATCGCCCCGGTTGCTGCCGCCGTGCTGATCATCGTGCTGGCGCTGTCCGTGGACTACCTGCTGGCTGCCGACAAGACGAAGGTCGTGCATATCGGATACCAAAAAAGCGGTGCTTTCCTCTTGGTCAAACAGGATGGTTCGCTGGAGAAGAAACTCGCGCCGCTCGGCTACGGCGTGGAGTGGCGGGAGTTCCCCAGCGGGCCGCCGATTGTAGAAGCTATCAACGCGGACGCGCTGGACGTGGCGCACTCCGGTGATGCTCCGTTGGTCTTCGCACAAGCAGCAGGTGTGCCGTTCGAGTACTTCGGCGTGAGCGTACCGAGCCCGGACTCCAGCGGAATCGTGGTGCTAAAGGATTCGCCGCTCAAAACCTTGGCGGAACTCCGCGGTAAAAAGATCGCGTTCGCGAAGGGTTCCAGCGCGCACTACCTCGTGGCTCTCGCTTTGGAAAAGGCGGGGCTGACCTTCGCGGACATCAAGCCCGCGTACCTCCAGCCGTCCGACGCCCGCGCGGCGCTCCAGTCCGGCGCGGTGGATGCCTGGGCGGTGTGGGACCCGTTCCTGGCCGCCGCCGAGGTCGACACACAGGCGCGTTCGATCACCGAGGGCATGCGGCTCTCGCCGCACCGCGAATACTATTTTGGCCGGCGCGAGTTCGTGGAGGCAAACCCGGCGCTCCTCTCGGCGCTTCTCGACGTGCTACAGGTCTCGGGTCAACAGGCGATGTCTGACCCGAAGGCGACGGCCGCGTTTCTCGCGCCCAAGTTGGGCCTCAGCCTGGAGGTGATGGAACGCAGCGAAGAACGCAAGCAACGCTACGGTGGCGAGCCGCTCAGCGGCCAGGCCGTAGCCGATCAGCAGGCCGTGGCTGACGCGTTCCTCAAGCTGGGCCTCATCCCCAAAGCCATCCGGGTGGAAGACCTCGTGTACCACCCGACCAAGTAGCTCCCATGAAACTCTTCTGGTTCATCCCCACCCACGGCGACGGTCGTTACCTGGGCACGACGATCGGCGGTCGTGTGCTCGACTTCGACTATCTCAAACAGGTCGCCGGTGCCATCGACACCCTTGGCTTCGAGGGGGCTCTGCTACCCACCGGACGAAGCTGCGAGGATGCCTGGGTAACCGCCTCCGCACTGATCGGGGCGACGCGGCGCATGAAATTCCTCGTGGCCGTGCGGCCCGGCCTGGTGTCACCCAGCCTCGCCGCGCGCATGGCGGCCACCTTCGACCGGCTCTCGGGCGGGCGGGTGCTCATCAACGTCGTCACCGGCGGCGACCCCGTGGAACTGGCCGGCGACGGCATCTTCCAGGAGCACGACACGCGCTACGAGGTCACCGACGAGTTCCTGCACATCTGGCGACGGCTGCTGGCCGGCGCGGACGCGGTGGATTTCGAAGGCAAGCACCTGCGGGTCAAAGGAGCCAAGACCATCTTCGCGCCGCTGCAACGACCCTACCCGCCCTTGTACTTCGGTGGGTCTTCCCCGGCCGGCGTCGAGGTGGCTGCGAAGCACGTCGACCACTACCTGACTTGGGGCGAGCCGCCGGCGGCCGTGGCAGAAAAAATCGCCGCGGCGCGCCGCGCAGCCAGCAACCAAGGCCGGCGGCTGCGCTTCGGCATCCGTCTGCACATGATCGTGCGCGAAACGGACGAGGAAGCCTGGCAGGCCGCCGACCGGCTGATCTCGCACGTGACCGACAAGACCGTCGACGCCGCCCAAAAGATGCTCGCCCGGCAAGACAGCTTCGGGCAAAAGCGCATGCTCGGACTGCAACGCAACGGCGGTGGGACGGACCGCCGCCGGGAAGCGCTCGAAGTCAGTCCGAACCTGTGGGCGGGCGTCGGCTTGGTGCGGGGT
>CAXUIU010000201.1:0-7156 GCA_964250955.1 uncultured Chthoniobacterales bacterium
ATGCCCGCCCCGCCCGAGCGGGACGCGCCGGGGATCGACTCCAACAGCGACAACCACGCCGGCGCGGACAGCATCAACCCCAGGACCCATCCCAGCGCCAGCGGCCAGAGGTCCCGCCGCCGTCCGCCCGCCAAGGCACGGACGCCCAGCCAGAGCGTTACCAGCGCCAGTCGCACGACCGTGTAGGGAAACCCGCCGGTCAGCACGAGGTACACGAACGGCGCGGGCAACAGCCAGCGCAGGCGCGCGGTGCGTCCGTTGCCCCCCGGGCGCATCGCGTACTCGAACGCCCACCAACTCCACGGCAGCCAGGCGTCCGCCGCCAGCGCGCCGAACCAATCCGTCGCACCCCAGCCGATCTCCCAGCCGTTGAGCGCCGCGACCAGGGCGACAACCGCCGCAAACCCTGTCGGCAACCGCCTTCCGCGGGCGAGCAGGTACGCGCCGGTGCCGAGCACCGCGAGGTGGATGATCGACATCGCCGCCGCCTGGGCCGCGAAGCTCGTCCACACGGCAAAGACAACCACGACAACCGCGTTCACGAACAGCGAGAACGTCCCGTACTGGTACTCGCCCGCCAAGTTGCCGCAGGCCCAACTGTATGGGCTCAGAAGTGGCCAGTACCCCTCGCGCCATGAACGCGCCATGTCCGCGAGCACGGGCAAAATCGAAACCTGGTAGTCGTCGTTCCAGAAGACCGACGGATTACGCCAGGTCAGGCCCAGGCAGAAGACGACGATTAACCCCGCCACGCTGGTAGCTGCCAGCAGGCGTTTGCCAAAAGAGGAGGGGCGCATCGGCGGCGAGCTTCGTGCAAACCCCGGCCGCGCTCAAGCGGCAGGCGCCTACTCAGGATTTCTCGTCGCCCTCCGGAGGCGCGGCGTTGACCATCTCGCCCTGCTTGACGGCGCTCAGCTTCATCACCTGCGCGCGCGATGGGCGTTGTGTGCGCGTCTGGCCCGGCGGGACCTGCACGGGCCGACCGGTCTTGAGCGATTCCTCGATGGCCTTGATGACCCGCACGTCCGCAAGCCCCTCCTCGCCGCTCGGCTCGGGTTCCTTGTCGTCGAGGACGCAGTCGGAGAAATACTTCGTCTCCCCGCCAAACTGATCGACTTTGCCGAAGCTCTTCGTGCTTTTCTTTTCACCAACGGTCAGCGTGTGTTCCAACGGCTCGGGGATCGAATATCCCGGCGACACTTCCAGGTCGCCCTCGGTGCCGACGATCCGGTACTGGCTCATCGGGTTCGCCCCGTAGCTAATCGTGAACTGCGACAGCCGCTCATTGGGGAACCGCATCGTCACCGAAACCATCTCCTCCACCTCCGAGAAGCGCGGTTCCTTCAGGCTCGCCGAAAACGCGAACACCTCGGTCGGCTCCGCTTCAAAAAGCTGCCGGGCGGCGTTGATCGGGTACGGCCCCATGTCGGGCAGCGGGCCGGCCCAGTTCTTCGCCACGGTGCGGCTGTTCTCGGCCGACACCTGCTGGGTGAACACGCTGCTAAAGATCCGCGGCTCGCCGATCTTCCCCTCCCGCACGGCCTCGATGGCCTCGACCGTCGCCTCCTCGAAATGCAACCGGTAGGCGAGCATGAGCTTCGCACCGCTTTTCTTGCCGGCGGCGATCATCTGCTCGCACTCCTCGACCGTCGGGGCCATCGGCTTCTCGCAAAAAACGTGGATCCCTGCTTCCAGCGCCCGCACCACGAACGACGTGTGGTCGTTGTTGGGTGTGCCCAGGTAGATCGCGTCGATCTTCCCTGATTTCAGGAGCGCGTCGTAACCCGTGTAGTCCGTCGTGATCTCGACCCCGTACTTCTTGCCGAGGGCGCGCGCCTTCTCGGCGTCGCCGGTAACGAGGGCGGCCAGCACGGAGTTACCCGTGTGTTCGACCCCGGGCATGAAGTCCTCCTGTGAAATCCAACCCGCACCGACTACCGCGTAGCGCACCTTGCGGCCGTCCGCACGATCTCTGAAAGGATGAAGCAAGCTCATAAGTAGCGGCTGAATCGTGCCGCGACCTACCGCCGGTTGACCGCTCTCTCAGCGTGTGATGATCTGCCCGGTAGCGAAGTTGTAGAAGTAACGTGTGCCGTTCGTGTTGTAGTGCCCGGCGTTGCTCGGGTCGGGATAGTAATAAAGCACGGCTTTCAACGTAAAGTCGTACAGGTACGGGAATGGGAAGGTCGGTGAAGTGTAGAAGAAGTCGCCGCTCTTGAAGTCATAGAGATACACGCCGCCTTTGCCGTCGCCGGCGTCAAAAACGTACTCGTACCCGAGATCGAAATGGTACACGTACCGCGCATCGGACAGGTAGCTGTAGTAACCGAAGATGTTGCCGTTCGGGAAGGCGAGGTAGTACACGCCGTTGGAGAGCGCCACCTCGCCTGTAAAGAACGCCGGGTGCAACGCCAGCGACACCCGGTAGGCTGTGCCGTCGCCGTTTGCGCCGTCGTCGGAAGTCGTCCCGTAGAGGTTGCCGTCCGCGCCGAAGACCGGGGCCGCCACCGCGTAGCCGCCGTCGTTGCCGCCGGTGAAGGTGTAAAGGTTTGTGAACGTCCCGCCTGTCGTCAGGCGGAAGATCGCCCCGCGGTTTTTGGAGCCACCGCCGCCGGCCGTGCCGTAGAGGTTGCCGTCCGCGCCGAACGTCACCGTGCCCGGATACGAGGCGCTATCGGAGGAACTGAACGCGTGCAGCACCGTCAGCGCCCCGCCCGTGGTGACCCGGAAGACCGTGCCACGACCGTTGGCGCCGTTGGAAGGGGCAGCGCCGTAGAAGGAACCGTCAGACCCCTTCGCCAGAGCGCCGGTCGGGTTCGTGCCGGAGGCGGCGTTCATGCTGTAAACCGTCGACAGGTTACCCCCTTGGTCGACGCGAAAGACCGTGCCCAGTCCGTTGGCCCCGCCGTAGCGCGTCGTACCGTAGAAGGCACCGTCGTTACCAACCGCGAGCCCGCCGGCGGGCGCGTTGCCGTTCGTGCCAACGAAGGAAACCAGCGTCGTGTACGTCCCGTCCGTTCCCACGCGGAACACCGCGCCGAAGTCGCCGGGTCCGCCGTTGAGCGTCGTACCGTAGAAGTTACCATCGCTCCCGAGGGAGAGGGCGGAGACGGGGTTATTGCCGTCGGTGGACCGGAAGCTGTAAAGCGTCGTGAACGATCCGTCCGTCCCGACCCGGAAGAACGTGCCGAACCCGGCGCTGCCGCCGCTCTGCGCGACCCCATAGAAACTCCCGTCCCCGCCGAGAGCGAGCGCCGCCGTCGGCGTGGCGCCGTCGGCGTTGAACCCGTTGTCGTCGGTGTCGGCGAAGCTGTGCAGGACCGTCAGCGTGCCGTCGGTGCCAAGGCGGAACACCGTGCCTGTGCCGTTGCCGCCGCCAGCCGGTGTCGTGCCGTAAAAGAAGCCGTCGGTCCCGCGGACGAGCGGCGCGGCCGGGTTGGCCCCGTCGCCGTTGCCGAAGGCATGGAGGGTGGTCAACTGCGCTGCGGCACGATGGCCGAAGTCCAGCAGAAACAGAGCGAGGAGCAAGGCGGGGACGCGCATGGGATCGGAGAGGATCATAAGCACGCTGCACGTCGTCCGCCAGGACCCTTTATCCGTCGGGTCCTCAGGTGGAACGGCGAGTTTTGCCGTGCGCGCTGAGCGGGGAAGGGGTTATGTTCGCGCGACGATGCCGCATCTTTCTGCCTTGTTTTGTTACCCGGTGAAATCCTGCCGCGGCGTGGCGCTGACCGAAACGGCCCTCGACCGGCGCGGCGTGGTCCACGACCGCGAGCTGATGATTGTTGATGCGCAGAATCGCCAGATGACCCAACGCACCGCGCCAATCCTCGCCCGCATCGAGACCGCCCTGACCGAAGACGCGCTCCTCCTGCGCGCGCCCGGCGCGGGCGAACTGCGCGTCGCGTGGCACGCACCCGGCCGCGCCGCGCGCGAGGTGATGGTCTGGCGCGACGCCGTCGTGGCCGACGACACCGGCGACGAAGCGGCCCGGTGGTTGACGAAGGTGATCGGCCAGCCCTGCCGGCTCGTGACGACCGGCGAGTGTTCGCGGCGCGTCCGGCCGGCCGAACGCTTGTCCGCCGACCTCCACCCCGACGCCCGCGCGCGGCCGGTGGAGCTTGCCTTTCCCGACGGCTTCCCGCTGCTGGTCGTCTCGGAGGAATCGCTCGACGACCTCAACCGCCGACTCGACTTGCCCGAGGCGTTGGGGATGGATCGCTTCCGGCCGAACCTCGTGGTGACCGGCTGCGAAGCCCCATACGCCGAGGACACTTGGAAAGCGTTCCGGGTCGGCGCGGCGCGCTTCTTCGGCGGCGGGCCATGCGGACGTTGTGCCATCACCACGACCGACCAACAGACCCTTGAACGCGACGCCGAACCCTTGCGCACGCTGGCCCGCTACCGGCGCACGGCCGAGGGGGAAGTGGTGTTCGGCCAAAACGCCATCCCCGCGGCGTCAGACGGTTGGCTGCGCGTCGGCGACACGGTCTGGCCGGAAGCCTAATCTTCCGGCGTCGGCACGTCGAAGGCGTTGAGCAGTGCCGAGGTCGCCATGTAGAGGCTGACGAGGTGGATCATGTCCACGACGCCCTTCTTGCCGAAGGCATCCACCGCCCGCGGGTAGAGCGTGGGATCGATGCGGTGCTCGGCGGCCAGGCTCCGGGCGAACTCGTGAGCCACGCGCTGATCGTCGGTCAGACCCTCCGGCGTTTGCCCGGCGGCGAGGGCTTCGATGACTTCGGTTGAGAGGCCGGCTTTTTCGGCGACGGCCCGGTGCGCGTAGAGTTCGTAGGCGGACTGCCACACCGCGCCGACGCTGAGGATGATGACCTCGCGCACGGTCGCGTCGAGGGAGGTGTGGGAGCGTTCGGCGCTCAGGGCGAGGAGGAAACCTTCGCCGAGCTTCGGGCTGTAGAGCAGCGGGTTGAACGGACCGACCAGCCGGCCGTCCTCCGTGGTGGCCTGGAAGCCGGACTTCTTCGCCCAGGGGACGAGGTCGGCCGCCATCTGGTCGTAGAGCTTGCGCTGGTCGCGGTCGAGTTCATCGGGCTTGAGCAGGGGCAGGCGTCCGCCAAGGGCTTGTTCGTTTGCGGTCATGCGGTCTGATTCGCACGCGGCCTCGCCGCCCGGCGCACGAGAAACGCCGTCCACTTGCCCCGGCGTCGGCGGGTGACGACTTCCAGGCGGTTTTTGGCGAACGCCGCCTCCAGCGAAGGCGCCTGCGACCCGAGGATGCCCGAGGCGATCAGAACCCCGTCGGGGGCGAGCAGGCGGCGAACCCGCGGCAGGAGGGCGGTGAGCAGTTCGCTGAAAAGGTTCGCCGCCACGACGCGCCAGCCGCCGGGCCGTTCCGGCAGCGCGTCGCGCAGCAGGTCCGCCCGGGTGAAGCGCACGCCGCGCACGCCGTTGAGGGCGGCGTTGGCACGCGCGGTGCGCACGGCGTGCGGATCGTGATCCAGTCCGAGCACCGTGCGCGCGCCGAACTGCTTCCCCGCCAATGCCAGGATGCCGCTGCCGCTGCCGAGATCGAGCACGTCCCATGGCCCTGTCCACTCACCCGTGGTTTCGGCCAAAAACCGCAGGCACATGGCCGTCGTCGCGTGTTCCCCTGTGCCGAAGGCCATCGCCGCGGGGATGCACAGCACGGGCTTGCCCGGGTGCGCGGCGCGTAGAGAGGGTATTTCTTCCTCTCGCCCCGTCACCCGGAGCCGGCCGCCAATCGCCAGCGGCCGTCCGGGTCGGGTGGCGGGAGCCGGTTGCCAACTCGCCGCGCGCACGGCCCGCACCCGACCGCCGAACCGTCGCGCGAGGCCGTCCGCTTCCCGCCGAGTGTCGCAGTATACCTCCAGCCGCTCTCGCGTGCCGCCGGCCTGCCGGACAACCGCGATTCTCCCGGTGCCGACGACCTCACCGACCTGTTCGCTCCACACGTCGGCTTCCACGCCGGCCACCGTTTTGTACCAGAGATGCACCGCGCCAGCATGGCGCGAAACGATCTCGCCGCCGCAACCAAATTCGCCTTTTTCTGCCTTCATCCCGCTTCCCGCCTCCCGCCTCCTCTTCGCTCTATGTCTTCCACTCCTGCTGCCGACGGCATGAACTACGCCCCCCAAGGCAAGCCCAACCCCGTCTGCCATCCGGGGGATTTCCCCTTCGCCGCCATCGGCCTCGACCACGGCCACATCTACGGCCAGTGCAATGGCTTGATCGAAGCCGGCGGCGAACTGCGCGCCGTCTACGATCCCGATCCGCTGAAGGTCGAGGCGTTCTGCAACCGCCACAAGACCGTGCGCGCCGCCGCGTCGGAAGACGAGATCCTCAACGATTCGACGATCAAGCTCGTCGCCGCGGCGGCGATCCCGAGCGAACGCTGCGCCCTCGGACTGCGCGTGCTCGACGCGGGCAAAGATTATTTCACCGACAAGTGCCCCTTCACGACGCTCGACCAGCTCGCCCGCGCCCGCGAACGCACCACCGCCACGGGCAAGAAGTACATGGTCTACTACAGCGAGCGCCTCCACGTGGAATGCGCCGTGTTTGCCGGCCAGTTGATCGAGCAGGGCGCGGTTGGCCGCGTGTTGCAGGTGCTGGGCCTCGGGCCGCACCGGATTGGCGACCCGAAGTCACGTCCCGACTGGTTCTTCCAGAAGGCGAAGTACGGTGGCATCCTCTACGACATCGCCAGCCATCAGTGCGAGCAGTTTCTGACCTTCACGGGTGCGCAGGACGCCGTCGTGCAGCACGCCCGCGTGGCGAACTACTGCTATCCTGAGTTCCCCGAACTGGAAGACTTTGGCGAGGCCGTGTTCCTGGGCGATAACGGTGCGAGCAACTACCAGCGCGTCGATTGGCTCACGCCCAGGGGCGCGTCGGCCTGGGGCGACGGTCGCACGGTGATCCTCGGCGTGGACGGCTACATCGAACTACGCAAGTACACCAACGTCGCCACCGAGAAGACCGGCGACCATCTCTTCCTGGTCAACGCTGAGGGGGAGAAGCACTTCAAGCTGGCCGGGCAGGTCGGCTTCCCGTTCTTCGGCCAGTTGATCCTGGATTGTCTGAACTGCACCGAGAACGCGATGACGCAGGCCCACGCTTTCAAGGCCGCCGAACTCGGTCTCCAGGCGCAGGCGTTCGCGGACAAGGCGCGGCA
>CAXUIU010000202.1:0-7143 GCA_964250955.1 uncultured Chthoniobacterales bacterium
CGTCTGGCCCTGCCGCTGCCCGGGCTCCTCGACACCCTCCTCGACGCCCTCGGACAGAACGGCGGGTTCGTGCAGACGGGCAACTTCCTGCGCCGTGCCACGCATCGCCCCGCCCTGCCGCCCACTCTGCGCGCCGCCGGCGAACGGGTTCGCGCCGCCCTCGCCGCCCGGCCGCTGGAACCGCCCTCCACCGCTCAACTCGCCCCCGACGCCGCCACCCGGCAGGCACTCCGCTTCCTGCGCGACACGGGCGAGGTCGTCGAACTCGCCCCCGAACTCGTCTTGCCCGCCGACAGCTTCCAGCGGATGCGCGCGGCCGTCGTGCGTTACCTGCGTTCGCAGGGGCCCGCTACGGCCGGCGACCTGCGCGAAATGCTCGGCACCACGCGCCGCGTGCTGATCCCCGTCCTCGAACGTCTCGACCGCGACGGCGTCACCCGCCGCGAGGGCGACCGGCGGGTGCTGCGGACCTGAATCCCGCCGCGCCCCCCGCGCGTTCTTTGTTTGACGCACCCGCCGTCGTGCCGTTTGATCAAACGTTTCCCCTCTCCCTGCCATGATTTATTCCAACGACTGGGCGGTTGTCGTGCCCATGGCCAACGAAGCGGCTGACTTCGATGCCTTCATCGCGGTATTAAGTCCCGTGCTCGACCGGCTCGGCGGCGGCCGGGTGTACTTCGTCGTGGACACCGTGTCCAAGGACAACACCCGCCAGCTCTGCGACGATCTCGCCGCGCGCGACGGCCGCTTCGTCACCATCTGGGCTCCGGAAAACAAGAACGTTGTGGACGCCTACCTGCGCGGCTTCCGTGCGGCGTACGACGCGGGTCACGAAATCATCATCGAGATGGACGGCGGGCTGTCCCACGATCCACGCGCGCTGCCGCAGTTCCTGCGCGTGCTCAGCGAGGGGAACGAGTGCGCCTTCGGCAGCCGGTTTTGCAACGGTGGCTCCATGGCCGACAGCCCGCTCAAGCGCCGGTTGCTCTCGCGCACCGGCACCTTCCTGAGCAACTGGCTGCTGGGCACCAGGATGGACGACATGACCAGCGGCTTCGAGGGGTTTCACCGCCATGTCATCGGCCTGCTGCTGGCGTACCCGTTGCGCTCCCGCGCGCACTTCTACCAGACAGAGGTGCGTTACCTTCTGCGTAAGCACCGCTACGCCGAGGTCCCCATCCACTACCGCGCGCCATCGAACTCCGTCTCGAAGAACGCCATCCGCAACGCCCGGGAGACGCTCCTGTACTACTTCGGACTGCGGTTGCGCGGAAAAGCCGCGTCGCTGTAGGGTGGCCGGAGCCGCCGTTGCGGTGTCGCTTGGCGGCGACGCTGCGGGTGGCGCAGGAGCGCGTTGTAATGTCGCCTGCGGCGACGTTGGCGGAAGGAAAGACCCTGCCCTCTGCCTCCCGGCAACGTGCCCGCAGGGCACATCGCAACGGCGCTTCAGCGCCCCCGCTGCCGCCGCGTTTCGAGCACGGTCTCGCGCAGGGCGTTGGGCAGGTTCCCCGCCGCGCGGAACCCCTCGCCGCAGAGCTTCGCCACACTCGCCACCGAGTGCCGCACGTCGCCGGGCCGCTCCGGTTCGTACTGGATGACCGAGCGCGAACTCGTATCCGCCAGGATCGTGCGCACGATCTCGTTGACCGTCGTCTGCCGGCCGTAGCCGACGTTGTAAACGCCCGTCAACGCCGGCTGCGCCGTCGCCACGAACACGCACGCCGCCACGATGTCGCGCACGTGGATGAAGTCGCGTGTCTGCTCGCCATCGCCGTAGATCGTGATCGGTTCGCCCGCCATCGCCCGGCGCACGAACACCGCCAGCGCCCCCGCGTACTCGCTGGCCGGGTCCTGCCGTGGGCCGAACACGTTGAAGAACCGCAGCGACACGACCGAGAGCTTCTTTGCCTCCGTGAACATCGCCCCGTAGTGCTCGCCGTCGAGCTTGGTCAGCGCGTACGGGCTGCGCGGCTCGGGGAGCATCGTTTCGAGCTTGGGCACCGTCGGGTTGTTGCCGTAGACCGACGCCGACGAGCTGAACACCACGGTCTTAACTCCAGCCGCGGCGGCTTCTTCGAGGACATGGAGGTAACCGGTGACGTTGAGCGCCACACACTCGACCGGCCGCCGCATGGACTCGGCCACGCTGACCATCCCGGCCAGGTGGAAGATGCAATCCACGTCCTTGACTGCTGCCCGCACGGCCTCGCGGTCGAGGATGGAGTCTTCCATGAACTCCACGTTGAACCCGGCAAGATTGTCGCGTCGGCCGGTGCGCAGATCGTCGAGCACGCGCACGCGCGTCTTGCCCTGGAAGTGCTCGACGAGGTGGCTGCCGATAAACCCGGCCCCGCCGGTCACGAGAACGCGCTTCATGCCGTGGCCTGGAAGAGGTCGGCCGGGTACGCGCCCGCCTGCACCAGCGCGGCCAGAGAAGCGGCGACGACCGGCTTGTCGTCACGGTAGGTGACGCCGAACCACGCCGCGTCTGTCGTCAGCACGCGCACGCGCGCCTTCCCGGCGGCAATGAACTCCCCCACGGCGACCGGGATGTAGTATTCGGCCTTGGGGTCGTCGAGGTTCGCGCCCAGGAATCGCCCCAGGCCGGTCTCCAGGAGCGGGAAGACGGCGGGGGTGAAGCCCCAGAAGTTCATCGACACGGCTTCCGCACCCGAAAACTGCGCCGTCGTGCCGTCAGGCCGCAGGCTGGTGATCGGCTCGCCGGGCGCGGCGCGGCCGATGCCGGTGAGTTCCTCGATGCGCTGGAGGTGGCCGGCCTCGTTGGTCGCGCAGACGCCGCGCGCGACGGTGCCGTGTTCGGAGAGAGTGCGGTCGAGTTGGTAGCCGACCATGGCGAGGTCGGTGGACCCTTCGGCGAAAAACCCGGCGAGCGCGCGGTACGCACCGGCCCCGTAGAAGTCGTCGGCGTTGATGGCGGCGAAAGGTCCCTGGACCGCGCCACGCGCACACCAGATTGCGTGGCCGGTGCCCCAGGGCTTCTGGCGCGTGGACGGACGCTGGAAGCCGCCGGGAAGTTCGTCGAGGTCCTGAAAGACATATCCCACCTCCGTGCGTGCCTCGAACTTGCGCCCGATGGCTGCGCGGAACTGTTCCTCGAAGTCGCGCCGGATCACGAACACCACCCTCCCGAACCCCGCGCGCAGGGCGTCGAACACGGAATAATCTAGCAGGGTTTCGCCGGACGGCCCCATGGGGTCGAGTTGTTTAAGGCCGCCGTAGCGGCTGCCCATGCCGGCGGCCAGGACGAGCAGGGTCGGAGTCATGGCGCGTATCAAGCCGCAAATCCGGGGAAACTGCAACCGGGAAGCGCACCCTCCAGAGCACATGGCACTTGGTTTCAGCCTCCCGCCACGCCGGCCGCGTCGGTCTGGGAGGCCGAAGGAGCCCGGCGTGAGTGAACGAGGAATGCAGCCGCACGCTGCTCGTGTAGAGGCCGGCCGCGTTGGCGCGCACGTAGGCCTGGAGCGGGTTGCAGATGATGGGGCCCGTCCGGCCGCGCTGCCAGGCGCATCGAAACCGACTGGTAGGGGAGCTCTCCGAGCCATCCCTAGATTCTCCGGCAAGGCGCTTCGTGCGAGCGGTGGCGAGGAGAAATCGGCGGCGGGTCATTGAGTCGGCGGTGTTCACTTCCGGTCGATCCGAGCAGTCCGGAGAAGGAGGACAACCGAGTTTCATGAACCGGCACCGTGGGGGACAAGGCTCTTGTTGCAAGTAATTGGCATTTTCCACTTGCGGGCCTTCCCACGGTCCGCTATGAGGTGGGCTGCGCTCCCGCCTACCACCCGTGAAACCATCCCCGCCGATTCTGCCCACGGCCCGCCGCCTCGTCGCGGCGCTGTTGCTGGTGCATTTGTTGGCGGCGCTGTTGCTGGCGGCGTCGCCGCGCCTGCACGCGTGGCTGCATCCCGGTGAGGCCGACGACGATGACGACTGCGCGGTCGTGCTCTTCTTGCACGGCACCGTGGAAGGCGCGGCCCCGCTGGTGCTGATCGTCGTGGCCACTGCACTGCTGGCGGCGGTGTTCGTGGCGATCACGGAGCCGGCGGCGTTCGTGCCGACGGTGTTTGCCCGCGGCCGGGTCTTTGAGCACGCGCCGCCCGCCGCGGTCTGACCGGCTCCTTCCCACGTCCTCCGTGCGCCCGTTCGCGCCCGGAACTCAACCCTATCCCGGGCTAGCCACGACGGCTGCGCCTTTTTTCCTCCGCTCGTTCTGATCCGGATCGTCAGGCGCCGGGGCTGCCTGAATCTCGTCTCGATCCTCCACCTTTTCCCTTGGTTTTCTTGCTATGAATTCTTTGTTTGTCCGCTCTTCGTCCCGCTACCGCTTCCGGCCGTTGCGCCTGCTCGCGCCGACCGTCGTGGCCGCCGGTTCGTCGCTGTTCCTGTCTCAACCCACCAGTCTGCACGCCCAGACGCGCGACATCGGCACCGGCACCAACCCCGCCGCGACCACCCAGAACCAGACGACGCCCAACGGCAACAACACTAGCTTGATCGGCAGCGGTGACAGCGCCGATACGGTGGTCATCGTCGGCTCCCTCGACGAGCAGCGCAACAACATCGTGCCCAACCTCGGCGCGACGAGCTACGGCCTCACGCAGAACCAGATCGCCAACCAGTCCCAGGGTAGCGACGCGGCGTTCAACCAGACCCTCCTGCGGGTCCCCGGCTTCGCGCAGGATTCCTACGGCCAACTCCACGTCCGCGGCGAGCACGCCAACTTGCAGTTCCGCATCAACGACGTGCTCATCCCCGAGGGCATCGCCGGCTTCGGCCAGGAGTTCGACACGCGCGTGGTGGACAGCGTCCAGGTCATCACCGGCTCCCTGCCCGCGCAGTATGGCATCAACACGGCCGGCATCATCGACATTCACACCAAGAGCGGCGCGTTCAACAACGGGGACGAGATCGGCTTCTACGGCGGCAGCTACAACACGTACCGGCCCTCGTTCGAGTTCACCGGCACGCAGGGCAAATTCTCCTACTTCTTCACGGGCGACTTCCTGGCGAACTCCATCGGTATCGAGAACCCCGACAGCAAGGATTACCCCATCCACGACCACACCGAGCAGTACCACGGCTTCGGGTACATTCAGTACGTCATCGATAACACCAGCCGCCTGAGCTTGATCCTCAGCGCCTACGACGCCGACTTCCAGATCCCCAACAACCCGGGCCAGGCTCCCGCCTTCGGCCTGGCGGGCGTACCGATCATCCCGGGCAGCGTCACGGACACGACTCCGTTCGGGGTCAGCCAGTTCTCGTCCACCCACCTCAACGAAAACCAGAACGAGCAGAACGACTACGCGGTGCTCGCCTACCAGAAAAGCGCCGGCAAGCTCAATTTCCAGCAGTCGCTCTTCATCCGCAACAGTTCGCTGCTCTTCCGCCCCGACATCGACGGCGACGCGATCTTCAACGGCACCTCCAGCCGCGATGACCGCTACACGCTCACCGGCGGCGCGGAACTGGACGCCAGCTACCAACTCACCGACGCCCACACGCTGCGCGGCGGCTACGTGCTGCTCGTCCAGCACGCCAGCAACCGCACCCGGACCAACTCGTTCCTGGTCGACGACAACGGCGTGCAGACCAGCAACGTACCCGCCACCTTCCTCTTCAACCAGGACAAGACCGGCGACATCTACGGCTTCTACCTCCAGGACGAATGGAAGGTGTTCCAGCCGCTGACGATCAACTTCGGCCTGCGCTACGACCGCGTGGACGAGTACGACCACGAGGGCCAGGTCAGCCCGCGCGTCAACGCCGTGTACCAACTCAGCGACGCCACGGTCTTCCACGCCGGCTACTCGCGCTACTTCACGCCGCCGCCGCTCGAAGCGGTGCAGGAAGCGGGCGTCAGCCAGTTGGCCGGCACGGCCAACGCGGCGGCGATCACCCAGGCCAGCCCGGACAAGAGTGAGCGCGCCAACTACTTCGACGCCGGCGTGACGCAGACGCTCGCCAAGACCTTGCAACTCGGCCTCGACGGCTACTACAAGCACGCCGTGCAGCAGATCGACGAGGGGCAGTTCGGCACGGCGATCATCGAGAGCCCCTTCAACTACCGTTACGGCGACGTGTTCGGCGTGGAAGGCACGGCGACCTACGTCAACGGTGGGTTCGAAGCCTACGCGAACGCGGCCTACTCGGTGGCCAAAGGCAAGAAGATCACCTCCTCGCAGTTCCTCTTCGACCCGGATGAGCTGGCCTACATCGAAAACCACAAGGTGTTCCTGGACCACGACCAGACCGTGACGCTCTCGTCGGGCTTGTCGTACCTCTACAAGCCCTCGGGCACGCGCGCGTACGGTGACTTCCTCTTCGGCAGCGGCCTGCGCGACGGATTCGCCAACCGCGGGCGGCTGCCGCTCTACTACACGTTCAACGTCGGCGTGGAGCAGAGCTTCCACATCCCGCACATCGGCCAGGCGCACGCGCGCTTCGATGTCGTGAACCTGACCGACCGCGTGTACGAACTGCGCGACGGCTCGGGCATCGGCGTCGGCGCGCCGCAGTACGGGCAGCGCCGCGGCATCTACGGTGGCATCTCCATCGACTTCGGCCCGCAGCCAGCGGCCAAGGAGATCAAGCCCGCGCCGAAGGACGACAAAGGCACGGCTGCCGGCAAATGAACGTGCCGCGGACGTTCTGAAAACTTTCTAGCCTGGTTGGTTGGAAATACCGCCACGGTGGCCGGCGCGTACGGGTGTACGAAGGCCGGCTGCCGTGGCTGGTTTCTTTTCGCTCCGTTTGTAGCGGCGGCGGCGGATACTCCTTTGGCTTTGTGAGCTTGGCGTCGAACTGTTTTCCGTCAGGATGCTGCACGCGCAAGGTGCGTGTCTCGCCGGGACCAAACTTCATGAGAGCTTGCATCTCCTTGGCTTGACTGCCGGCCACCGGTCGGCCCTCGATTTGCACGATCTCGTCGCCGCTGATGATCCCGACGGCATCTGCGAGTGAGTCCTTTTCTGCCTTAGTCACGGAGATCTTCTTGATCACCGGATTGAAGACGCCATCGGCGTCCACGCTGATCGTGATGCCGAGTTTTGGGCTATCGGCGCGGCAAGGCTGCACCAAGGCGAAGAGGAGGATGGCGGCGAGGATCAATCTGGCGAGCAT
>CAXUIU010000203.1:0-7140 GCA_964250955.1 uncultured Chthoniobacterales bacterium
CTCCCCCCGTCATGGCGCTCACCTCCCCGTCCGCTCCAGCCGCGCCCGACGCCGCCGTCGTGCCCGCCGGCCCGCCCGGCAACGTCCCCGTCCCGGTTCCACCGACCACGCGCGACGAACCCGACCACGACGCCGAACGCGCCGGCTCCAAGGTCGTGCGTAACGTCGCGCTCGGCGCCTTCCTGGTCTACTGCGTGCTGCCCGCCGTCTGGATCGTGACGACGATGACCAAGAGCAACTCGCAAATCTTTTCGACCTTCGGCCTGTGGTTCGCCGCGCCGACGCATTTTTTCGAGAATCTCACGCGCCTGTTCGCCTACAACAACGGGATCTTCATGCGGTGGTTTGGCAATTCGCTGCTGTACGCAACGAGCATCACGCTGGGCAGTACGGCCATCTGCGCGCTGGGCAGCTACGCGTTTTCCAAGTACGAGTTCGCGGGCAAGAAGTTCCTTTTCAACTTCATCCTAGGCACGGTGATGGTGCCCGCGACGGCGCTGGTGCTGCCGCTGTTCTTGCTGCTCAACGAGGTCGGCCTGACCAACACTCGCTGGGGCGTGATCCTGCCCAGCCTCGTCAATCCCTACGGGCTCTACCTGATGAAGAGTTTCTGGGACTCTGGTTTCCCGGACGAACTCATCGAGTCCTCCCGGCTGGAAGGCGCGAACGAATGGCAGATCTTCTGGCGGGTGGGCCTGCCGCTGATGCCGTCGGGATTGGTGACGGTCGCCTTGCTTTGTTTCGTCGGCGCGTGGAACAATTTTTTCCTGCCGTTGATCGTGCTGGGTGACGACAAGCTTTATCCCCTGACGCTGGGCCTCACCGTGTGGAACAGCAACAGCTCTTCCATGGGCGCGGGCGACCCGATCTTCAACCTGATCGCGCTCGGCTCGCTGGTCAGCATCGTGCCGCTCTTAGCGGTGTTCCTCATCCTCGGCCGGTACTGGCGCGGCGGTCTGACGGCCGGTGCCACCAAGGGCTGACTTCCTCCCGAGGCTCTCGTGTGAACGCGGACGCTTCTCGTCCGTGACTGGTCGGCTCTCTCCATGAACAAGTCCTACTCCCACGACGTTTTCCTGTACGGCGTGGTGTACTACCCGGAACAGTGGCCGGAGACGCGCTGGGACGACGACCTCGCGCAAATCGCGCGGACCGGCATGAACGTCGTCCGCATGGGCGAAGGGGCTTGGAGTGTCTGGGAACCGGAGGAAGGCCGCTATGACTTTGCCCTGTTCGACCGCGCGCTGGAACTCTGCGCCAAGCATGGGATCAAGGCCATCATGGGGACGCCGACCTACGTGCCGCCCGCCTGGCTGACCGAACGCTACCCGGAAGTCCTGCGCGCGAGTTACGACGGGACCCTCCTGCGCCATGGTTCGCGCCGCCACTACAACTATACTTCCCCTGTTTACCAGGAAAAGTCCCGCGCGATCACCCGCGCTTTGGCCGAACACTACCGCGACCACGCGACCGTCATCGGCTGGCAGACTGACAACGAGCTAAATTGCCACTTGGATGTCAGCTTTGCGGCGAGCGACCACGAGGCGTTCCGCCAGTGGTGCCGCGAACGCTACGGGACGCTCGACCGCCTCAACGGAGCATGGGGCACGGCGTTCTGGTCGCAGACCTACCGCGCGTGGGAAGAGGTCTGGCTGCCGCGCCCGACTGTCACCTACCAGAACCCCGGCCTGCTGCTGGACTTCTACCGCTTCACCTCGGACGCCACGATCCGGTTCGCGCTGATGCAGTACCGGATTCTGAAGGAGGTCGCACCGCACCAGTTCGTCACGCACAACGCGTTTCAGAGCATGACGAACGTGGACTTCGAGCGGTTCGTGCAGGAAGCGGTCGATTTTATTTCCTACGATTCGTACCCGGAGTTCAAGGTGTGCGACCCGGCGCTGCCGGCGCGCTTCAAGGACCGTCACGAGACGCTCCTGTTGTCGCGGATGCGTGGGGCTTCGCCGAAGTTCATGGTGCTCGAACAGCAGTCCGGTCCCAGCGGCCAGATCGGCGGCACGCGCAACGGCAACCCCGATTATCTGCACCCAACCCCGAAGCCGGGACAGATGCGTCTGTGGTGCTGGAACTCCATTGCCAACGGCGCGGACGGCCTACTTTATTTCCGCTGGCGCTCGCTGCCCTACGGGGCGGAGGCGCACTGGAACGGCCTGATCTACCACGACGAACGCAACACGCGGCGTCTGGACGAAGCCCGGCAACTCGGCGACGAAATCCGGCGCCTGTCGGCCACGTTGCTCGGGACGCGTTGCGTTGCGGACGCCGCCATCCTCTACGACTACGACAACGAATCGCACGCGCTCATCGAGGCGGCCACCGGTCAGCACCGCGAGGCCAGTGAACGCGCCGTCCACCAGGCGCTCTCCGAGCGTCATCTGAACGCCGACGTGCGCGCACTTGCGAGCGTCGGCGCCCTGGGAGCTTTGTCCGCTTACCGGATTGTGTTCTTCCCGCACGCGCACTTGCTGACGGCGGACGATCTGCCGCCGCTGCGCGCCTACGTCGAGGCGGGCGGCACGCTGGTCTTTGGCCCTTGGAGCGGATACCGCGACCGGCAGCACTGGTGCTACGACGCGGCCGGCCGGGCGTTCTTCGAGGAACTGTGCGGCGTGCGGGTCGGGGAGTTCACGTTCGTGCCGGAGGGGGTGGAATCCTCGCTGCGCTTCAGCGGGGAACATCCGATGTTGCCGGCCCCGGTGTTCAACGAGGTGTTGGTCCCTGTGCGTGAGGAGGTCGAGGTGCTGGCCACCTACGAGGAGGATTACTACGCCGGCGGGGCGGCCGTGACCGCTCACGCGCTGGGGAAAGGCCGGGTGGTCTCCTGCGGGAGTTTCTTCACGCCGAGAAACGTTCGCGCCCTGCTGGACGCGCTGGAGATCAAGGACCCGCTCAAAGAATGGGCGAAAATCCCGGCTTCGGTGCAGGCGACCGTACGCGACGGCGCGGCGGGCCGGCATTGTTTCCTCCTGAACTTCACCGGTCAACCGCAGCCCATCAAGCTGCGTGGCCCCGCGCGTGAACTGATCACGGAGCAAGACCTCTCCGGCCGCGTGAAAATGCCTCCTTACGGTGTGTCCCTGTTGAAGCTCGCAGATCGCTGAACCCTTTCCTAACCTATGGCTGACTACTCTCCGCAGAAACGCTCCCTGGGCGTGTGTTACTATCCCGAGCAATGGGATGAAAGCCGCTGGTCCTCCGACGTGGCCGAAATGGCGCAACTGGGCATCCGCCACGTCCGCGTCGCCGAGTTCGCTTGGAGCCGGATGGAACCCGTGCAAGGCTCGTTCGACTTCGCGTGGCTGCGGCGCTTCCTCGACCTGGCCCGTGACGCTGGCCTCTCCGTGGTCGTGGGCACGCCGACCGCCTGCCCGCCCAAGTGGCTGGTGGACGCCATGCCCGACCTGCTCGCGCTGGACAAGAACGGGCTGACGCGCAACTTCGGCTCGCGCCGCCACTACTGCTTCTCGCACGAGGGCTATCGCGCCGAGTGCCAGCACATTGTCCGGCAGTTGGCGGAAGCCGTGGGTAATCATCCGGCGGTGGGTTACTGGCAAACTGACAACGAGTTCGGCTGCCACAACACGGTTCTCTCCTATTCTGTGGCGGCGCGCGACCGCTTCCGGCGCTGGCTGCGCGACCGCTACGGCGACATCGACTCCCTGAACAAAGCCTGGGGCAACGTGTTCTGGAGCATGGAATACCAGAGCTTTGACGCGGTCGAGTTGCCGATCCGCACCCCGACGGACCCGAATCCGTCGCACCTGCTGGACTTCCATCGCTTCAGTTCCGACATGGTGCGCGAGTTCCAGGCACCGCAGGTGGAGATCATCCGCCGCCTTTCACCGGGACGGCCGATCACGCACAACTTCATGGGCGGGTTTACCGACTTCGACCACTACGCGCTGGGGAACGATCTGGACTTTGTCAGTTGGGATTCCTATCCGCTGGGGTTTCTGGCCTCCTTCCCGCAGTTCTCGCGCGAACACCGCCGGGAGTTCTTGCGGGCGGGCGACCCGGATTTCGTGGCCTTTCACCACGATTTATACCGCACCTGTGGCAGGGGCCGCTGGTGGGTGATGGAACAACAGCCCGGACCGGTGAACTGGGCAGATTACAACCCCGCGCCGCAGCCAGGTATGGTGCGGCTGTGGACGCTCGAAGCCATGGCGCATGGGGCGGAGGTCGTCAGCTACTTCCGCTGGCGCCAGGTGCCGTACGCACAAGAGCAATACCACGCTGGGTTACATCTGCCCGATGGGCAGCCTGACGTGGCCTGCGCGGAAATCCGGCAACTCATCCAAGAATTACCACTGTTCGACGACGCCACCACGCCGCGTGCGGAGGTGGCGGTGGTGTACGACTACGAAGCCGTCTGGGTCACCACGATCCAACCGCAGGCCGAGGATTTCTCCTACCTGGGCGAGGCCTTGCGCTGTTACCGGGCGTTGCGCCAACTCGGTCTGAACGTAGACATCGTGCCGCCCGGAGGTGATCTCAGTTCCTACCGGCTGGTGTTGGTGCCGTCGCTGCCGACTGTTTCACCGGCGATGGTCGAGCAGGTGCGCCGTTGTTCCGGGCTCGTGCTCTTCGGGCCGCGGTTGGGTTCCAAAACGGAGTCCTTTCACATTCCCGGCAACCTCCCTCCGGGTGCCATGCAAGAATTGTTGCCTCTGAAGGTGCAGCGCGTGGATTCTCTGCCCGGCGATGTGCCGGTGACCGTGCAATGGAACGGCGCGACGTACTCGGCCCACACTTGGATTGAACAGGTCGCCAGCGAGTTGACGCCGCTGGCGCACTACGACGACGGCCACGGCGCGTTGTTCCGCCAAGACCGCTGCCTCTACTTCACCGGGTTGCCAGACGAGCGGTGGCTTGGTGACCTGGTCAAATCCCTGGCCGTGGAACAGAGATTGGCGATCCAGGAACTACCCGCCGGGGTGCGCTCGCGCCGTTGCGGGCAGCTGCATTGTTACTTCAACTACAACGCGCACCCGGTCACCCTGTCGCCGCCGGTTGGCGCGGAGATCGTGCTCGGCGGCGTGGAACTGCCGCCGGCGGGGGTCCTCGGATGTCGGGAGAGTAACGGCTGACCGGCGTGGAGTGGAAACTGCCATCACGCCGTGTAAGAACGACGCCGCTTCTAACTCAAGAGATAGCCACGCGCGAGTTGTTCGTAGCGGTTGATTTGCGTCTGGGTCCAGGCTGGGTCGTGGCCGAGTTCCTCGGCGAGGATGGCGGCGACACGCGGGGCCGCGGCGATGCTCGCGCGGGCGTCGAGCAGCAGAGCGCGCGAGCGACGAGAGAGCACGTCCTCGACGGTGCGGGCCAGTTCGCAGCGGGCGGCCCAACGCACTTCCGCTTCGGTCAGCGGCAGCTTGGCGTCGAGGGCTTGGCCGCTGCCGGGCAGAGCGTGGATGGCTGCCCGGTCGCTGCCGTACACATCCTGGAAAGAGCCGTTGACCCGGTCGCTCCAGCCGTGCAAGCGCAGATCGGGTGTACGCGTGGGGTGCTTCGCCAAGCCGGCGAGCTTGATGGCCTGGTCTACGCAGTCTTCGCCCATCTTGCGGTACGTCGTCCACTTGCCGCCAGTGACGGTGATCAGCCCCGCCTTGGACACGCGGATGATGTGGTCGCGCGAGATGGCCGCCGTGGCGCCGACGCCGTCAGTGTTCGTGGCCTTCTCGGCTTTGACCAAGGGACGTTGGCCAACGTAGACGCTCAGCACGTCCTTGCGCTCGGGCGAGTTGGCGAGGTACTGGCGGGCGGTACGTAGCACGAACTCGATCTCTTCCTCCAAGGGACGCGGCTCCAGCGCGACCTTTTCCACCGGGGTGTCCGTCGTGCCGATGACCACCTTGCCGTGCCACGGCACTGCGAAGAGCACGCGGCCGTCCTCGGTTTTAGGGATCATCACCGCGCTGTCGCCGGGCTGGAACCGCCGGTCCACGACGAGGTGAATGCCCTGGCTGGGCGAGAGCATGTCCGCCACCCCCGGCTCGTCCATGCGGCGCACGGCGTCCACGAACACCCCGGTCGCGTTGACGACGGCTTTCGCGCTGATCGAAAACTCCTCGCCGGTCTCCGCGTCGCGCGCGGTGACGCCACACACCTTGTCGTTCTTCTTGAGCAGACCGGTGACGGAGACGTAGTTGATGGCCGTGCCGCCCTGGTCGAAGACCGTTTGCAGCAGCGTGACGGCTAGGCGGGAGTCGTCGAACTGCCCGTCGTGGTAGAGCACGCCGCCGCGCAGGCCAGCGGGCTTCAACGTCGGGGTGCGCGCGAGCGCCGCCGCCTTGCCCAGCAGCCGACAGCGGCCGAAGCCGAGCTTGCCGGCCAGGAGGTCGTACATCGTCAGGCCGATGCCGTAGAAGGGCTTGGACCACCAGGTGTAAGCGGGGATGACAAAGCCCATGTCGTGCACGAGGTGCGGGGCGTTGCGGCGCAGCAGGCCGCGCTCGCGCAGGGCTTCGCGCACGAGGTGGATGTTTCCTTGCGCGAGGTAGCGCACGCCGCCATGGACGAGCTTGGTGGAACGCGAGGAGGTGCCGTTGGCGAAGTCCGCGCCTTCGAGCAACAGCGTCCGGTAGCCGCGCGCGGCGGCGTCGAGCGCCGTGCCGAGGCCAGTGGCCCCACCGCCGATGACCACGAGGTCCCATGGTGTGGTTGCGCGCAACTCGACCAGAAGTGCTTTGCGCGACAGGGAAGCAGGGGAGAACTTGGACATGAACAATGGGAATGTGCCTGAGAAGAGCAGACCTGCCAGTTCGTGAAGCTCAGATAGAAGCCGACGGATGATCTTGCACGCGTCGATTTATCGAGATCACTCCACGATGTGCTTCCAGCCGGCAGGGTGGCTGTGGCTCTTGGCAAGTTTTATCAGCGGTCAAAACACCAGTCAGAAGCTCGTTGGAGCCATCGTCTTGGCTGGCAACGAAGCTTTGTAATACTACAAAGTCAGTCCCCCCGCTAGGCCCCCCCCTGGCGAAAATTCTTCGGTCCGCTGCCGACCACTCAGGACCACGTTTCGGCAGAAGCCGCTTTCTAGAGCACGAGCCGTTCAGACCGCATGTGTCCACTTGGGCTGCTTGGGCGGATACGAGAACAAAGGGGCCGGATCTG
>CAXUIU010000204.1:0-2029 GCA_964250955.1 uncultured Chthoniobacterales bacterium
CCCCATGCCTGCCACGCCGCAAAATCACTGCAACCCTACTTTTTAGACAGTTTCTTAGAGGAGGGCTCAGGCACAAAGGTCACGCTGTCAAGCAGCGAGAAGGGCATCTGTCCCCCGCTCGGTCCGCCTGCCATAATCCGGCACGCGAGGTACAACGTTCTGGCGGCCGTGCTGCGCGTGAGCGGGTGGCTGGAGTGATGTGAGCATCTTGGCTGACAAGGCAAGCCTACTGCCAAGGCCTGCCGAGTTGTTCGGAGCTGTAGCGGCTCAATCTACCTGGTTGCCCTTTCTGGGGCTCTGCCCACACCGGCGGGGTGTACGAGCATCGAAGAATCCAAACTTTCATACAAGCTACGTCCCGTAGGACAACGATTTGGACAAGATCAAGCAGGAGCTAGGTAGACGCCGTCGTCCTCGCTTCCTTGGTCTTCCTGCTTTTCCTTCTGCCTTTCTCCCATGTAATCGTATGAACATCCCCGCCACTCCCGCCACGAACAATCCGTTTGCGGCACCGGTCAAACCACGTTTGTTGGTGGCGGAGGATGAGCCGGGCTTGCGTGAGGTAATCTGCGATTTGTTGCAGCCCTTCTACCAAGTGGAAGCCGTGGCCGACGGCGAGCTCGCTTGGCAGGCGATGAAACGTACGGTCCCTGCCCTGCTGCTGACTGATTTGCAGATGCCCAGCTTGGATGGCCTCGGTCTCATCTTGCGGGTGCGCGCCCAGCCAGCCTTCGCTTCACTGCGCATCGTCTTACTGACCGCCTGTGATGACGAAGAGTTACCGTTTATAAGTGTTGCGGACGGACCGGACCACATCATGCTCAAGCCTTTTCGTTGCGCCGAGCTGCTGGCATGCTTACAAGTGGCACTTTCCACGCAGCTCCTGAACGAAGTGCTGCTGCGCCGTCGTCAGAAGAAACTTAACGGCCACCGGCGCTTGCCACCACGTACGAAGCGAGGTCTTTTCCATGGAACTGCCCGCCACTGAAACCGTGCCGCGGATCATCGTCGCCGACGACCGCGAGCAAATCCGACGCTTGGTGGTGGAAGTGATTACCCAGACTTTGCCAAATGCCGCTGTCATCGAGACTCGCGACGGCTCGCAGGCTTACCGCGCCTGTCAACACGGCGGCTGTCACCTGCTTCTAACCAACCACAACATGCCCGGTATGGACGGGTTGACCCTCATTCGCCAAGTGCGCCGACACACGATGAGCCTGCCCATCTGGATCATCGCCAACGAGTCAGAAATCGAGCGCGTTGCCTTGGCGGCAGGCGCCACGGGCTTTTTGCGCAACGAGGCGATCACCACTGATCTGCCCGCGTTGCTGCGACAACACGTGGCGCAAGGCGACAAAGTGAGACCAATTTCGCAGCCACCAACGACGAGCGCAGCTGGTGGAACAGGCGCAGGCTAGCTGGATGCAGTCTACGCTGCCCAGCAAACGGCAACCAGTAGCAGATCCACCGGTCCGAGCCCCGCAGCATCAAACAAGGGACTATCCGTCCTCATTGCGGCAGAGACGCTGCCCGAGGTTCACAGCGTCTTGATCGTGTCCGCCCTGAACACGACCGATGTTGTGCTCGGCAGGCGCATCCGCCCAAGCACCAGCAGCGCCTTCGTACGCTGGACCGACACGTTCCAATGCTTTAGCCGCCGTCGACTGCCCGGCCGGCGGCAGGATTCTTCCTGGGCCACGCGCAGCCGGCAAACTTCGCGATGGAGTAAGGGGTCAACCATCAACGATGGCATCCGTCACCAGCGTCGGACTGGATGCACTCAATCAGTTGGGCTCGGTTCAGTCCGCCAAAGTCGCGCGCGGCGGACCTTGGGCGCGGGCAAGCCGCAGGCGTGGTAGATGCGGCGCGAACATAAAACGCCGTGCTACACGACGCGGATAGAGGATGTGCCGCGCGCGAAGATCCAAGGATAGGTATCACACAACAACCAGCTTTCGGCCAGGTGCAGGGCTCGCTGTGCATCTACTGAAGCTTTGGATCGATCAAAAACTGTTGCACGGAGAGGTTG
>CAXUIU010000204.1:2090-7099 GCA_964250955.1 uncultured Chthoniobacterales bacterium
ACAAGGAGCGGACCATAGACGCTGTTCGAGGTCTCCCCGGTCGTCGTATTGTTGGCTACACATGTTGGGAGCGATGGGAGCGGGGTAAGAAAATTTGTCGCAGAGTAGGTGATCGTTCCTGCCCCCGAAATGAAGTGAGCATGCTTCAAATCTCCCGGACCCACGAGGTTGATCTCGAAAGCAACAATCGGCGCAAGGTTCTCGGTGGTCACCTTGCCGCCTTTGATTGGGAGCCCGATCAAAGAGATGCTCGTTGGTTTACCGCCCGGCGTCGGATTGCATTGGAGTTCTGTCACGTTGTAGGCGTTGTCGTAGGAAGCTCCATGGACAAGGTGCTGCCTGCCGGGATCACGTTTGCCTGCGCGAGGGTTGCGATGCTGGGAGCAGGTGAATCGATTGTCTGCTGACCACTAAGCGAAGCTGCTGTCCAGTTGTTCGCCGCACACCGGATGTCCGTGCCCCCGACACCCAGTTGGGATTCTGCGGATTGACTCGGTCCACGGGGGGACTGGCAGTTTAGCTGAAAGGAGAACCCCGGCTGATTGCCTGCTGTCGTCGGACCGCCTCAAGGTTCTGGGTGAAGTGGACCTCGACCTTCAGGCCAAAGATCTTTCGACAACTATCAGCGAGGAAGTAGTTTGAACCGCTATCCAGGCCACCTGACGGAGCAGGAGCGGGAGGCTCCGCTACCCCGATGTTCTGGCCCGTGGCTGCCCGGAGTTGCGTTGGAGCAGCCCACGCTGTTCCGTCGAGGTGCGAGATCGAGATGGTATCGTCTGTTGCCGCCCCTTTCCAGATGGCGTAGAACTGGTTGTTGTACAACGAGATTGCGGCACCCTCACTACTCGCCGCGTTTGGAACGACCATCTGCGGTGCCCAGTTTGCGCTGTCGAAGGAAGACCAGTAAAGATTCTGATCCGCGTTTGCTCCTTTCCACGCTGCGTACAGCTTGTTGCCCACCCCAGCCAGCGAAGGCCCCACGCTTGACTCGACGCCGGGAATGTGTGTTTGCGCTGACCACTTCGTGCCATCGAAGAAGTTGTAGTAGAGTCCCTGATCCGAGCTGGCACCCTTCCACGCTGCGTACAATCGGTTGTTGAAGAGCGCCAGCGAAGGGCCCACGCTGGATGCAATCCCCGGGATCACCGCGGGCGCGCTCCAGATATGTCCGTCAAAGAGCGCGTACCAGACTGATTGGTCTGGCTTGATCCACGCTACCAGCAACTTGCCCCCGATGGCGCCGAGCGCCGGTTCCACGTTACTAAATGCCCCCGGGATAAGTTCCAGTGGCGACCAGATGGGGTTTGCGCCCAAGCTGGAGAAGAAAAGCCGCGTGTCGGTCCATTCACCTTTCCACGCCGCGAACACCGCCCCGTTAGATGCCGTCAGCGAGGGGCCCGTGCTAGTAACCTCACCCATTGAGGTATCGGGCGGCGAAGGAGCGTTTCCGTTCCAGACAAAATAGTAGATGCGTTCGTCGCCAGGGACGCCCTTCCACGCCGCGTACAAACGGCCATTGTTGGAAACCAAACCTTGTAGTTGCGCCATAGTTCCTCCGAGATGTTGGTACCCGCCGTTCTTCGGAGTAAACCGATGCGCGAGCTACCAGTATTCTCTGCATTCGGCAGCGATAAGTTGTAGGAAAAGGCGGGTGCTCTTCTGATCTTGAATGGGCCGCCCAACCCGAGGAGGGATTGACCTACCAGCTCCGGCATTGGTGACCCACTCGCTCGGAGTGAGGCTGAGACACGGGGGGCCGACAGATGCGCCGCGAACGCAAGACACCTTGCTACACGACGCGGATCAAGGATGTGCCGATGGCATAGCTCTCCTGAAGCAGGAGAAAGCCGATTTCCGATTGCACGTCTGCACCAGCCCCTCGACTCTTGGTGCATGTGCGGACGCATCGTCGATGACCTGACCCCCGAACAGATCACCGACCACTACCGGGTCGTCGGAGCCTCCCGCCTCCGAGTCGAGCACCGACCGAACTACAACGTGCGGCCTACCGGGACGATCCGGGCCGTGCGCCTGGACTCTGAAGGCAAACGTGAACTCGCCGCCCTGCGCTGGGGCTTCGTACCGCATTGGTCCAAGGAGGTGCCCAAACAGGCTTGGATCAACGCCAAGGCGGAGACCATCGCCGAGAAAGGCATGTGGAAAAAGGCGTTCGCTGAGCGGCGGGCTCTGGTGCCCGTCACCGGATTCTACGAGTGGCAGAAGCTACCGGGCGGCAAGAAGCAGCCGTTCTACATCTTCCTGCCCGACGGTCCAATGACCTTCGCCGGGATCTGGGAGACGTGGCACGAAGGCAAGGAGGATGAGGTGGTCAGCGCAGCCGTGGCCACGGCCGACCCGAGCAAGGAGTTCGAGCGGTTCCACGACCGGCAGGTAGTCGTCCTGCGCACACGCCGGGAACAGGACGCCTGGCTGGACCCGGACACCGATCTAGGGAAGCTGCACGAACTGCTGCGACCGCTGCCGGCGGGGCACCTGCACTTCCGCCCGGTGGGGCCAGCGGTTAACGCGCTCGGCAGCCACGGGCCGGAGTGCATTGAGGAAGGAAAGATCGATGCCCCCTCCAAGCCGCTGAAGATCAAGCGGCCAGCGAGGAAGGCCGCTTCATCAGATGATCAGGGCAAGTTGCTCTGAGGCACCACAGGCGCCCGCCGCTGCGCAATGCCACGACGCCCGCTCCCGCCGCGCCGAAGCCCAGCATGGCCCAAGTGGACGGCTCAGGGACGGTCGTACCCACCGTCAGATTGTCCAAAGTCGCGTAATTTGTGTCGGTGGGTGCCGCGAATGTCAGGCTCGTGATGGGCGTCGTGGACGTAAAGCCGCGGTAGGTGCTCTCCGAGGTCGGGGTGTAAGTGGCAGTCGTGCCGTCGTTCAAGGTCAGCGTCACCGCTGCGCTCAGGAAATTGTCGGCGACGTCGGTCTCAAAGAAATTACCCCCCACTGCCAGCACGTTGCCCGAGGTAAAGCTGATGGTCACCGATGCGTTTACGTCAACTGCCCCGATGACGCCGTCATCATAGTAGGTGCCCCCGGCCCCTGTGACCGTGAAGCTAAAGCCGTTGAGCGAGAACAAAACGGGGGCGGTGCTACTCGCTGTCCCGGAGCTGAAGGTCTCGGTGTAAGACTGGCCTTTTAGCGCGGCGAAGAAGGTGGGCATGTCCGTGTAAACGGTATCGGCCTGGGATTGGGCAACAAAGCCGACGAGGGTAGCAAGGCAGGAGAGGATAAGTTTTTTCATGGCAGAGAAGGCTGATTAATCGGTGGTTAGCTGATGGGGTGGCGGACCCAGTGGCTGGGTAGCCGGGCAGGCTGATGCCACGGGCTACGGGTGTTCTCCGCAATCAAAGACAAAAAGATTCAGAAGAAGTGGCCCCGCTGGCCGAAAGTGCGCTGACACCTCCGCCATCTCCGCGGCCGAGAGTAGCCCGGCGTCGTGGGAGCGCTTCGCTGAGGCAAGCTGTCGCTTGAGCGTCTGGCTCACCTACCAGCATCATGCACGCTTGGCGGCCGATCCTGTGAACTGTCTGTGACACGATGGATGGTTGACGAGTAGATTGCCTGTCATGAGCGCCGACTTTGCCGAACTCGACTACTGCCAGACGCCCCTGGGTGAGCTGACCCTTCGCCGCCGACGCGTGCGAGCGTTGGACGATCTGGAAGTCTACGAGGTCAAACTCGGGGACGCTTTTCTCATGTCGAGCCTCTTTCATGAGGTCGAGGTCGCTCTGGCGACCCTGGGGCTGGCTGCCATAGACGCGTCGGCTTTGGACGTGGTGGTCGGCGGTCTTGGCCTGGGCTACACGGCACGGGCTGCCCTGGCACACCCTGCGCTACACTCGCTGCTCGTCGTTGAGATGTTGGAGTCAGTCATCAGGTGGCACCAGCGCGGTTTGGTGCCTTTGGGACCGGAGTTGACCGCAGACCGGCGCTGCCGCTTTATGTCCGGCGACTTTTTTGCCTTGGCCGCCGCACCCGAGACGGGCTTTGATGCGGCAAACCCGGGCCGGCGCTTTCATGCCGTGCTGCTGGACATCGATCACTCGCCGCGGCATCTCCTGCACGCGCGCCACGGCGCCTTCTACGAACCGGCCGGGCTGCGTCGCCTCGCGGCGCACTTGCACCCAGCAGGCGTTTTCGCCCTCTGGTCAGACGCGGCCCCGGATGCACCGTTTTTGGCGGGCCTGCACGAGGTGTTCGCCCGAGCAGAGGCACACTGCGTTACCTTCTGGAACCCGCTGCTTGAGCAAGAGGGCGCCAGCACCGTGTACGTTGCGGTCCGGGATTGAGGTAACCCCCGCGCTGGACGGCAGGCGTTGAGCGGTCGACCCAGCCCGAGATAAGCAGAGCTGGGGTAATTGGCGAGTCTGCCCAAGCTAAAGTGAGACTGGCGGGAAGCAAGTCGGGGCGAGTGAACCAACGCGGGTCTTTTCTGCTGGACCGAGCGACGTACAATGTCCCCCTTATGTCTAACCCGCCACAGATCGCTGCCCTGCAACAAGCCGTCGCTGCCCACAAGGGCAACTTGGCTTCCATCCAAGCCGCCGCGCTAGGCTCTCCCTACGACGAACTCGCGGGCCAAGCGGCTACCGACGTGCTCAACGACCACCTCAAAGCCATCTTCCAAAACAAGGCAAACGCGGCGGCCCGAACGCGAGGCAGAGGAGCAAAGGCCGGCTCGGCAAGTCCCTAGCGATCAGGATGGCATCCTGCTCCAAAAGTTGTGCGCCCACCTTTGCGCCTCGTGGGCTTGCACCAAACACGCAAGCGTGCGGAGAGTGTGCCTAGTATGAACCGCCCTTCGTTGTTCGCTCGGCCGCGGGCTGTTCTCAGACTGCTCCTGTGGACCGGAGGTTTGCTCGCCGTGCCGCTCCTCCACGCAGACCCGGCGCGCTCTGCCCCTCGTCCACGCGCGGCTCCGCCCCTGTTGGTCTCGTTGATCGACCGGCTGGGGCCGCAGGGCCTCGGCCCCGCTTTCCAGACCTTGGACGAAC
>CAXUIU010000205.1:0-7044 GCA_964250955.1 uncultured Chthoniobacterales bacterium
TTCCCACGGAGAATCTGTTCGAGGGCACTCCGCCGGTAGTGGGAGACGTTCTCAGCGTGCGTTGCAGAGGCCGCGAGTTCAGCGCGAGCGTCGTGTGGGGCAACTGGCCCGCACGAAAGCACTCTGAGGATGCAGTCGTTCCCTTGAGAGTCCAGGAGATTTGAGGTCACGGTTCCCTGCCTAACCACGCGCTCCAGCGAACAGAGGCTGGCCGTCGAGCCTTTCCCGAGTTCGAGTCTTGCGTGGCCAGCCTCTGTCGCTGAGCTTGAGTCCGTCAGGCGTTCCTATGAACACGTTCACCGTGCGAGAGGCGACATTGTCGATGGAGTTGCCCAGCCTCATGGCTCAAGTTCCCGAACTGGCAGCACTTTCCATTGAGCAGATTGCGACCCGCATCGGTGATGCAGATACGCTTCTTGTCGTCGCTGATGCAGCGGGGAGCGCCGTGGGCTTTAAATTAGGCTACGCGCTTTCCCCACGAACCTTCTACAGTTGGATTGGCGGTGTTGTTCCTACTTGCCGGGGTCAAGGCATCGCCCGATCCCTCCTACGCTTGCAGGAGAGCTTCGTGTGTGAACGCGGCTACGACGAGTTACACGTCAAAAGCATGAACCGTTTTCCGGCCATGCTCCGGCTCCTGATTGCCGAGGGGTACGCCATGGTGGGCTACGAACGGGACTCGCATGAGAGTTGGGACGGCGGCAAGATCGTTTTCGAGAAGCGCCTACGCTAACCAGACGCCTAACCAAGCGCTCCAGCGAACAGGCCATGGCAGTTCGTCTTTTCTCGTGGTCGAGCCTTGCGTCGCCATGACCTGTCGCTGAGCTTGACGGTGCTAGGGGGGTGCTGCGCTTGTCATAACATGGACGCTTCCTTCCACAGACTCATAAGCGTTCTCCGAGAAGCTCGTGCATTGTTGGCCCGTCCAGACAACGACTTTGTTTGGTCTTCGTGGGGCGGCGCGTCGGACGCCTTGGCCGAGATGGATGGGTGCATCGCCTCGGTGGAGTTCGGCATCCTGCCCCCGCGTTTGAGCACTCTCTTCGCCCCTACCGGGCCGCTCCAGGAGGTCAGTCTCAGCAGCGGCTGGAGCCAGCAGTTTCTTGCGGTTTCCAACCGCTTCGATCAGGCTTTCGTCCTTGCCGGGACCGAACCGCCTAACCACGCGCTCCAACGGACGACGGTGTCGCGTCCGTCCTTTTGGTTTCGTCTTTTCTCCCGCCGTCGCTGAGCTTGGAGGCGTCAGACCCAATCGATCATGCGTCTGCTCCCAGGTTTCTTTGTGCTACTTGCAGGGCTGACTTCCTGCACGCTCCTCAGGTCAGAATGTGTGATCGTCAGAGGTTCTGTCTGGCTGGTGCCACAGAAAGATGTGCGTTCTGCCATTGCCGTTGTACGAGCGGGCACAAACCGTCCTACGGAGTTGATCGACTCAGTCGTGGTTTCCAGTCATTCTGAGTTGTATGTCTACTTCTCCAGAGACTCGCTCGTGATCGACGGCAATGACGAGCCTTTGTGTGCGGTGGCCAGGAAAGAAAGCGGGCAGTGGCACTACACCGGCATGGCCTGGGCTTGGAGTTACGTCCCTTGACAGCCGCCTGGCCTAACCACGCGCTCCGGCGAACAGAGGCTGGCGGCAGAGGCTCTTTTTTGTGTCTACGTCCTCTCGGGCCAGCCTCTGTCGCTGAGCTTGGAGGCGTCAGAGGAGTCATGGCGACATCCAAGCGGGATGATCTCCTTCATGCAGCCGTCGACAACAAAGCGCGTGTCTCGGCGACGACCCGGTCCACAAACTCCGGGTCGCGGACGCGTTCGGAAGCAAGCATCGACTGACCGCGTTCATCATAGTAAACACCAGTCTCGTCCGAGCCATCGGTCAAGACCTTGGTGATCACACGCGCCGCCCGCTTAGGTGTGCTCCAGTATTTGACGAAAGGAGCGAACAGCGTAAGCACATACTTCAGGAGAAAACGGACGAAAACATTGGCCTCACGCCCCAGGGCAGTGCCCGGATTGAAGCCCGGCTCAACCGCGTTGACACGCAATCGCGGGATTTCGCGGGCCAGCGCCAGCGCCGTGGCGAGAGTGCATTGCTTCGACGTGGCGTAAGCATCCGCGCCCGGCATCTTGGAGCCGCCGGGCTGCCACTCGCCGCGGGCGCTCGCCTCCGCCGAAATATAACGCCCGCCGCGAAACCCGGCGGCCTTGGCGGGTTTACGCGCGGGATCTTCTACTCCGGAGGCCACGAAGACAACGCTGGCGCCGTCGGGGAGATGCGGCGCGAGGGCCTCGGTCAACACGAACGGCCCGAGGTGATTCGTCGTGAACGTCAGATCCCAGCCCTGCGCGTTCTTCGTGGCGCGGGTCTGGTGGATGCCTGCGTTGTTGAGCAGGCCCGCCATCGGCAGACCGAGCGCGATGATCTCCGCGGCCCCGCGCTGCACGCTGGCGAGGTCCGACAGGTCGCACACGACCGACACTGCACGTCCACCGTTGCGCACGATGGTCCGACGCATCTTGTCGAGCTTGGCGCGGTCACGGCCGACCAGCACGATCGTGCCGTGCTTGGCGACTTCCAGCGCGGTGCGGCGGCCAATCCCGGAGGTCGGGCCGGTGATGACGTACGACTTGGCATCGGCAGGTTTGGAGGCGGGGTTCTTTGTCATGGTTGTTGCTGCTTTAAGTTTCTGTCTGGTCAGTCATTATTATGGAAAAAATTAGGTCAGCATCCGCCACATGGCGTCGAAAGCGGCTTGACAGTGCTGATCCGCGTGGGCTGGGTCACCGATCATAAAGTTCGCCGTCGTGTCTGCCAGAGCGTTCAACAAGGCGACGACAAACTCCAGCGGTGCGGCGCGCAGAGGACCGTGACAGCGGCTCTGTTCCAGCAGCCTGGCGATTCCGGCCATGGCTTGGTGCCCGGTGTGAAGGCTCTCTGGAGTAATCTCGTCCGACACGCCGAGCTGGGCGAGTGTGCGGCGCTTCTCGGGATAGGCTGCCGTCCAACGCAACCAGTGCGACCACACGTGAAACATCTGTTTGCGGATGCCGCTTCTGACCGGCAGTCCATCCATGGCAGCCAACCCCATCTCCGTTTTGAGTTCCACGTAGAGTTGGTTGAGCAGATCGACTTTGGTTGGAAAATAGGTGAACAGCGACCCGTTGGAGACGCCCGCCTCCTCTGCGATGGCGGCCGTCGGCGCGCCCAGCCCGTGCGCGGCGATCACGCGGTTCGCCGCTGACAGGATTGCCCGCCTCTTGTCGCCGCTTTTCGGTCTGGCCATGCTGACTGCTCCCGGATTGTGACGCGGAAGGATATGGTATACTGACTAGTCAGTCAATATCCACTTTGGCGTGACAGCAGGCATTTGCGTAAGATGGCCAGAGCTTTATCAAGGCCGCGCTTTGAGCAGCGGTTCCAACACCGGCCAAATGCCCTCCGCGACCTTGCGGTGCCCCTCGGCCGTAGGGTGGATGCCGTCTTTCTGGTTGAGTGACTCGTCACCGCCGACACCGTCGAGCAGGAACGGCAGCAGCGTCGCCCCCGGGTTGGCCCGGGCCAGTTCGCCGTACATCGCCTTGAATTTTTCCACGTACTCCGGCCCGAAGTTCGGCGGGATCTGCATCCCGGCGATAACCACCCGGGCATCGGGGTTCTTCGCACGGATCTTGTCGATGATGCCCTGGAGGTTGCGCCGCGCCTCGTCGATGGGCAGACCGCGCAGGCCGTCGTTGCCGCCCAGTTCGAGAAATAAGATGTCCACCGGCCGGCGCAACAGCCAGTCGATGCGGTGCAACCCGCCCGCCGTCGTGTCGCCGCTCAGGCCCGCGTTGACGACCGTGTAGCGATAGCCCGCCGCCTTGATCTTGTCCTGGATCAACGCCGGGAAAGCCTCCGTGTCCGGCTTGTCCAGGAGATATCCGGCCGTGAGGCTGTCACCGTAGAACAGGATCGTCTTCGGCGCATCCTCGGCCCGTGCGGTGAAAACCCCCAGCAGCAAAGCGAAGCAAACCCCGAGCGCGCGGTTGAACATGGCCGCCACTATCCGCCACCCCGTCCGGTTCGCAATTCTCGCGGGTCGGTTTACATTCCGCGCTCAAGTCCCGCATGGAAGACCAACCCGCACCCGTCCTCGAAGTCCGCCAACTCACCAAGACCTACCGCAGCGGCGACCGGGAACTCACCGTGCTCAAAGGGGTCAGCTTCACCCTCGCCGCCGGGGCGACCTGCGCCATCGTCGGCCCCTCGGGCAGCGGCAAGACGACGCTCCTGGGCCTCTGCGCCGGCCTGGACCGCGCGACGAGTGGCTCTGTCATCCTCGACGGCGTCGCCTTGGACACCCTCAACGAGGACGCCCGCGCACGGGTCCGCAATGAGCACACCGGTTTCGTGTTCCAAAACTTTCAGCTCGTGCCGACGCTCACCGCCCTGGAAAACGTCACCGTCCCCGCCGAACTCCGCGCCGGTCCGCGCCGCCCTGCCGCCGAGCTGAACGACGCCGCCACCGAACTCCTCCGCCAAGTGGGCCTCGCCGACCGTCGCGGCCACTATCCCACCCAACTCTCCGGTGGCGAGCAGCAGCGCGTCGCCCTCGCCCGCGCCTTCATCAACCGGCCCCGCCTCCTCTTCGCCGACGAACCCACCGGCAACCTCGACGCCGACACGAGCGAGCGCGTCGTCGAACTCCTCCTCAACCTCAACGCCCAGGCCGGCACGGCGTTGGTCCTCGTCACCCACAACCCCGAGCTCGCCGCCCGCACCGGCCGCACGATCCGTTTGCACGACGGAGCGATGGTGGATTGAAAGCACACGACCGTTGCCGCCGTTAGTACGATATGATTGGACTATGGCTATTCAACCTCTTGTCACCGCTCACGGAACCGCCGCTGGAGGCCGCAACGGCCACACCCAGTCCGATGACGGTCTTGTCAGCGTCGATCTCTCTGTGCCCAAGGCGATGGGCGGCCCCGGCAAGCCCAACACCACCACCCCCGAGCACCTTTTCGCGGCCGGCTACGCGGCTTGCTTCGGCGGTGCGGTCGATTACCAGGCTACGCTCCTGAAGCTCAAGCCTTCCTCGTTGGAAGTGACGAGCGATGTCACCATCGGCAAGAGCGACGACGGCGGGGTCGGCCTGGCGGTGGTCATGCACGTCAACGTCGGCGGCCTCTCCGAAGAGGACGCCAAGAAGATCGTTGAGGCCGGCCACGCGTTCTGCCCGTACTCGAAGGCGATCAAGGGCAACGTGGACGTGACGCTCGACGTGAAGACAGTCTGACGTGTTCGTGGTAAGGTCCGGCGTGACGGCAGCCGCGCAGGTCGAGACCTTCCTACGGCATCTGGTCGCCGGTCCATTTGGACTGGCCCTTGTCGCCGCGGTCGCCTTGTGGGCGGTCGCGGCGCTTCTGCGTACGGGGCGGGAGGATCTGCCCTACGTCGCCGCGCCTGCGCTGCTCACCGCGGCGGAACGCACCTTCTACTTCGCCTTGCGGCAGGCCGTCGCGGCGGACTTCCAGCTTTTCGCCAAGGTGCGGCTGGGCGACCTGATCCAGGTCGAGCGTGGCGTGTCGGGCAAGCGGCGGATGGCGGCGTTCGGCCGGGTGGCTTCCAAACACGCGGATTTTGTGCTGTGCGACGGGCGAGCGTTCACGGCGGCGCTGGTCATCGAACTCGACGACCGTTCCCACGACCTGCCGGCCCGGCGTGAGCGCGACCGTTTTTTCGACGCCGCCCTGAAGGTCGCGGGCGTACCCCTTCTGCGCGTGCCGGTCCGGCGGGCGTATTCGCCAGACGAACTCCGCCAGCAGATCGACCAACTTCTCTCCGCCCGCCGCGCATGAATCTCTCCTCTTTCGCTCTCTTCGATCCTTGGGTCTGGCGCATGGCCTGGCGTGACAGCCGCCGCAGCCGCGGACGGCTGCTGGTGTTCTCGACGGCGCTGACCCTCGGCGTCGCCGCGTTGGTCGCTATCGGCTCCGTCGGCTGGAACCTCCAGCGTGCCATCACCGAACAGGCCCGCACCCTCGTCGGTGCCGACCTCATCGTCGAAGGCCGCCACCAACTGCCCCCTGAAGCGCAGAAGTTCGTGGACGGCCTCCCCGCCACCGAACGCGCCGGCGAGACGCGCCTCGCCTCCATGGCGCCCTTCCCGCGCACCGGCGGCCACCGGCTCACGCAGGTGCGCGCGCTGGAAGGCGGCTACCCCTTCTACGGCCGCACGGAAACCGTCCCGCCCGAGGCCGCCGCGCAGGCCCTTGCGGGCGATGGCGTGGTCGTGGAGGACAGCCTCGCCTTGCAGTTTGGCCTGCACGCCGGTGACAGCCTCACGCTGGGTGGTGAGACGTTTCGCGTGCTCGGCACGATCAAGAAGCTGCCCGGCGACGCAAACGTCTTCGCCGGCCTCGCCCCGCGTGTGCTCATCGCCCGGGGAAAGCTGCCGGCGTCGCTCCTCGCCCGCGGCAGCCTCGTGCGCTACCTGACGTACCTGAAAACCCCGGCGTCGGTCGATCCGGCGAAGCTGGTCGCCGGGCACAAGACGGAGTTCGAGCAGTTCCAGCTCGACACGGACACGGTGGACAAGCGCAAGCGCCAGATGGGCCGGGTGTTCGACGACGTGAACCACTTCCTGAGCATCGGCAGCTTCGTCGCTCTGCTGCTCGGGGGCATCGGCGTGGCGAGCGCCATCCAGGCGCACGTCAAACAGAAGCTGCGCACCGTCGCCGTCCTGCGCTGCCTCGGGGCATCGTCCGGGCAGGCGCTGACGATCTACTTCCTGCAAGCGATCTCGCTGGGTGTGATCGGCTCGCTCATCGGGGCGGCGGTGGGGCTGGTGTTCCAGGGGCTCACGCCGCTGTTCCTGCGCAGCGTGCTGCCGGTGGAGCTTTCCTTCGGGGTAGCGTGGGGGGCGGTGGCCCAGGGACTGATCGTGGGTTTCCTGACGTGTGCGCTCTTTGTCCTGCTGCCGCTTTTGCCCGTGCGCCGGACGCCGCCGCGGGGGGGGGTGGGCGCGGCGGTGGGGGCTTGTACCGCTGCGGAGGCCGGCC
>CAXUIU010000206.1:0-7039 GCA_964250955.1 uncultured Chthoniobacterales bacterium
AGGACCTGCCTCCGTGCAAGCCGTCGAGAAATGAGTGCTGCGTCCCTCTCTCTTTCGGTCGTGCTGACCATCGGATGTCTGTCGCTGGCCAGCTGCGATAACCTCAAGAGCGGCACGAAGATCAAGCCGCTGACGCAGAGTCAGTTTTTCTCCGACGGCCAATCGTCGCGCCAGCCGCCCGCCCACAGCGTTGCCTACGAAGACCTGCGGATCGACACGCTGCTCTTCGCCGGGCGCAACCCCGACGGCACGCTGTCCACGCAGATGCCGTGGCCTGTCAACGACCGCGTGTTAGCCCGGGGTCGGGTGCAGTTCATGGCGATCTGCGCGAACTGCCACGGCGAGGATGGCTACGGGCAGGGCAGTGTCGTGCGGCGCGGTTTTCCGCAACCGCCGGCCTACCACGAAGAGCGGCTGCGCAACGCGCCGGTCGGCCATCTGTACGACGTGATCGCCAACGGCTACGGCGCGATGTACCCCTACAAGGCCATCGTGGACGTGAACGACCGCTGGGCCATCGTCGCGTACATCCGCGCGCTCCAGCGCAGCCAACACCCTGATTCCGGAGACGTGCCGCCGGACCAGATGGCTAAACTCTCTCAGGAGACAAAGGACTAACCGGAAGCGATGAGTCCAACGACCACCTTTTTGGAACGTTCAATGACGCCCGCAGCCACCGGGCGGCGGACCGGAACCCGCACGCTCTGCGGGGTCGCTGCCGTCGTGGCGATGGCCGCGGCAATCCTCTTGGGATGGTTCAATCCATCGGCGTTTTTCCGCGCCTACCTCTTTGCGGCGCTAGCTTGCCTTCACCCGGCGTTGGGTTGCCTGCTGCTGACTTTTATCCACCGCATGACCGGCGGCGCCTGGGGGCAGGTGTTGGCTCCGACGCTGACGGTCGGGCGGCGCATGATCCCGTGGACGCTTCTGTTCTGCGTACCGTTGGTGTTCGGACTGAAACACCTGTTCCCGTGGGCCGCGCCGGAAGCCCTCGACGAGCATGCGCGCGCTCAGCTGGCCAAACACGCGACCTACTTCGCGCCGCCGGCGTTTCTGTTGCGGGCGGGCCTTTACGCCGTGGCGTTGCTGGTGCTGAGCTTCCTGGCTCGACCGAAGCTGTCTGCCGCGTGGACTGGACCCGTGGGCATGATCGGCTACGTCGTCACCGTTTACCTATTGAGCGTGGACTGGGTCGTCTCGCTGGAGCCGGGTTGGTACTCGACCGCCTTCCCCGTGATCTACATGGCCAGCCAGGCGCTCATGGCGTTGGCGGTTTGTATCGCGGTAACGATCCTCGCGGTGCCTTCCGGCAACGTGGAAGAGGCGCGTCCGAGCGTGTGGAAAGACGCGGGCAACCTCTTGCTCGGCGCGCTGATGTTCTGGGCCTACGTGTCCTATAGCCAGTTCCTCGTCGTCTGGTCGGGCAACCTCCCGGAGCAAGCTGCGTGGTATCTCCACCGCAACGCGGGTGGTTGGCACGGGCTGCTCGTCACTCTGGCGGTGGTGCAGTTGCTCCTGCCGGTCCTCCTGCTATTGTCCGCCCGCACCAAACGCCGCACGCGCTTCTTCGCCGCGTTGGCGGCGGTGGTGGTGTTTGGACAAGCGGTTTACCTCTACTGGCTGATCTTGCCAACGTTCCGACCGGCGGGGCTCGGTTTCCAACCGCTCGACGGGTTGCTGCCGCTCGCCCTGGACGCGCTGTGGTTGTGCATTTTCCTGAGCCTTCTACCTAGCGCCATCAAGGAGGAGACCGTTGATGCTTAGGCTTCTTCTGGCGGCTCCCGTCGTCCTGATTTCGTTCGTGTGGTCGCTGTTCGTTCCGGCGCGGGCGCGACCTCGTGTCGCCTCACCACTTGCAGACCCGCTGCCCGATCCGGACGCACCCAGCGCGGAGTCGCAGGAGGAGGGGCACGAGGTCACCGACGCCAACCCGAAGATGGTGGTTCTCTTCGTGGTCGGATTGTTCATGACGATCTTCATCGCCATGGGAGCGCTGGGGATCATGTACAAGCGCATGTACGCCGACAACCCCGCGATTCCGGTGCCGCCTTTGCAAGAGACCTTCAAGTACGCATCGCAGCAGAAAACGACCATCTCCCGAAACTGGGATACCATCGACCAACTGGCGCGCCAGCGGCTCGACGATTATGGCTGGACGGACCGTGCCCACGGCGTCGCCCACCTGCCCATCGCACGAGCCATGTCGCTCGTTGCCTCCGAGGGACTGCCTGCGCGCACTGGGCAGACGCCCGACTTCCCACCGCCCGATCAGGAGAAGCTTCCGCTGATGCAACTGGAAACCAATACGAATGCCACCAAATTTGACCCCGAACGGTAGCTTCACATTAGTGGGTTGGCTGCGTGTGGCGTTGGCGTGCGTGTTGGTCCTGTTCGCGGCCAACGGTGTTCACGCGCAGGTGCCGACCACGGCGCCGACCTACGGACTGCCCGCTCGCGCGGACTTGGAGCAGCACCTCGGCGCGCAGATCCCGCTCGATCTGGTTTTCACCGACGACACGGGACGGGATGTGCCGCTGAGTCACTTCTTCGGGCAACGGCCGGTGATCCTGCAAATGGGTTACAATCATTGCTGGCTGATGTGCGACGTGGTCACGGGGGCACTGGTGCGCAGCTTGCAAGACCTGCGGCTCAATCCCGGTACGGATTTCGACGTGGTCTTCGTGAGCATCGACCCAAGTGAGACCTGGCAGCTTGCCGCCAAGAAGCGCGCCCAGTACATCCAAAGCTTCGGTCGTTCGAAGACGGGCCCGGGCTGGCATTTTCTGACCGGCCGCGAACCCGAAATCCGTGCTCTGGCAAACGCCGTGGGGTTTCACTACTTCTACGATCTCAAGAGCCAACAATTCGCGCATCCCAGTGGCCTGATGGTCGCCACGCCCAACGGTGTTCTCTCCAAGTATTTTTACGGGGTGGAATACAATCCGACCCTCCTGCGCGAGTCGCTGCTGGAAGCCTCCGGTGGCATGGTGGGCAGCCGGGTCGAGGCGCTGTTGCTGCTGTGCTTTCACTGGAACCCAATGTCGGGCAAGTACGGCTGGCTCATCGCGGCGGTCCTCAAGACGCTTTGCCTCGGCACGGTAGCCGCGCTGGGAGCGTACATCGTGGTTCACGTGCGCCGTGACGTTCGGCAACGGCGGTTGGATGAAACGAACCCGATTTTGCCATGAACTACCTTCTCGGCGATCTCCAGGTCCTGCCCGAATCTGCCAGCACCATCGCTCCGCAGGTGGACGCTGTCTTTTGGGGGCTGACGGCCATCAGCGCGGTGATGACGTTCGGACTTTTCTTCACGATCACGGCGTTTCTGATCCGCTACCGCGCCTCTTCGAAGGCCAACCGCACGCTCTCACGTCTCAGCCCGACCTACCTGGAAGTGACGTGGACGGGCATCCCCATCCTGATCTTCATCGGGTTGTTCGTGTGGGGGGCTGGCGTGTTCGCCCGCGCCAGCAAGCCACCGCCCGACGCGCTGCCCATCTACGCCGTCGGCTTACAATGGTACTGGGACGTGAAGCACGCGAACGGTCGTCACGAGATCGGTGACCTGCACGTGCCGGTCGGTCAACCTGTCCAACTCATTCTGACTTCCACGGACGTGATCCACGGTTACTACGTGCCGGCGTTGCGGGTCCAGCGCAACGCGGTGCCTGGCAAGTACTCGGTGGAGTGGTTCACCGCGACCAAGCCAGGCAAGTACCGGATCTTTTGTGGCGAATACTGCGGCACCAAGCACAGCGAGATGGGCGGGTTCGTCTACGCGATGAACCCGGACGATTACGAGACGTGGCTAGGTGAGCAGAGCGGCACCGGGCAGGAAAGCCTTTCGCAGACGGGCGCACGGCTGTTCCGGCAGTTCGGCTGTAGCGGCTGCCACGGTGCGAACTCCGCTGTCCACGCCCCGAGTTTAGCCGGCATCTATAATCACCCTGTCCCGCTGGAAGGCGGCACGTTCGTGACTGCCGACGACCAGTACCTGCATGACTCCATCCTCAAGCCTTCCACGCAGATCGTGGCGGGCTACCAAGCGATCATGCCTTCCTACGAAGGGCAATTGAGCGAGCAGGATGTGATGGCGCTCGTCGCCTACATCAAGAGCCTCTCGCCCACACCGCCCGCCGCGGCGGTCCAGAGCCAGCCTATTCCTTCTCTCCCATGAGTTCCGCCACCACTCTCACCGCCCCCGCGCCGGTCGCTCCCGCGCCGGCCAGCACGGCACCCGCCCGCCAGCCGGACTACCTCAACGACGGTTACGGCCTGAAGTCGTGGCTGACCACCCACGACCATAAGCGTATCGGCATCTTGTACCTACTCTCGATCACGGTGTTCTTTTTCATTGGCGGTTGGGCGGCGACGATGATGCGCCTCCAGTTGATGACGCCGCAGGGTAACCTGGTGACCACCGAGACGTACAACCGGTTGTTTACCTTGCACGGGGTGGTGATGGTGTGGTTCTTCCTCATCCCGTCGATCCCCAGCGTGTTGGGTAACTTCCTGCTGCCACTGATGATCGGCGCGCGAGATGTGGCATTCCCGCGCTTGAACCTGCTGAGCTGGTACATCTTTGTTTTGGGAGGCATCTTCACGCTGTATGCGACGATCTCAGGTGGCGTGGACACGGGCTGGACCTTTTACACGCCGTACAGTTCGACCTACGCGAACGGCCATGTGCTGGCGATGGCATTCGGCATCTTCGTCGTCGGGTTCTCCTCGATTTTCACGGCGCTCAACTTCATCGTCACACTGCACACGATGCGTGCGCCGGGCATGCACTGGTTCCGGCTGCCGCTCTTCTGTTGGGGCATCTACGCGACAAGCCTGATCATGGTGTTGGCTACGCCGGTGCTGGCCGTTACGATGGGATTGCTCGCGCTTGAGCGAATCTTCGGCATCGGGGTGTTTGACCCACGCATGGGCGGCGATCCGTTGCTGTTCCAGCACATGTTCTGGTTTTACTCGCACCCGGCGGTGTACATCATGGTGCTACCGGGCATGGGGGTAGTCAGTGAGATGATTACCTGCTTCTCGCGCAAGTCGGTCTTTGGCTACCGGTTCATGGCTTATTGCGTTCTGGCCATCGCAATTTTGGGCTTCATCGTGTGGGGACACCATATGTTCGTGTCGAGCCAGTCGATCTACGCGGGCATGGTGTTTTCTATCCTGAGCTTCCTGGTGTCTGTGCCCTCAGCCATCAAGGTGTTCAACTGGACGGCGACGCTGTACAAAGGGCGCATCTTTTTCCACACGCCGATGCTCTACGCGCTCGGGTTCATCGGACTGTTTACCATCGGCGGCCTCACCGGCCTGTTTCTGGCAACGCTCGCGGTAGACATGCACGTCCACGGCACGTACTTCGTCATCGCGCACTTCCACTACATCATGGTCGGCGGCATGGTGCTGGCGTACCTCGGCGGCATCCATTTCTGGTGGCCAAAGATCAGCGGGCGCATGTACAACGAGAAGCTCGCGCAGTTCTCGGCGGCGGTCATCTTCATCGGCTTCAACTTGACCTTCCTGCCGCAGTTCATCCTCGGGGGGCTAGGCATGCCGCGCCGCTACCCGAGTTACCCGGCGGAATGGCAGGTTTACAACGTGCTCTCGACGGCCGGGGCGTCGGTGCTGGCAGTCGGCTTTGTGCTACCCTTGTGCTACTTGGGATGGTCCTATTTCTTCGGCCGACCTGCGCCGCAAAATCCCTGGAACGCCACCGGCCTAGAATGGACCGATGCCGCTTCGCCGCCCATCCGCACAAACTTCGAGAAGGTTCCGCGCGTGACCCGTCCGCCCTACGACTATTCGCCCTCGGTTCCAGATCCGCTCACTGATCATGTCTGAACACGCCGCCAGCACGATCCCCGAGCAGTTTGAGACCCGCCAGCAGCAGGAGGAAGCGGCCTCGCTGGGGATCTGGACGTTTTTGTCGACTGAGATTCTGTTCTTCGGTGGGTTGTTTTTGGCTTATGCCGTCTACAGGTACAGCTATCGTTTGGGCTTTGTCGAGGCCAGCCAACATCTCTATTTTTGGATTGGCACGATCAACACGCTCATCCTGCTCACCAGCAGTTTATTCATGGCGTTAGCTATCCATTCCATTGAGGATGGCGACCGCAAAAAGCTGCGCCTTTTCCTCATCTTGACATTCATTTTTGGCTTGGGATTTCTCTGTCTGAAGCTCACCGAGTATTACTTCGATTATCGGGAGCATCTCGTGCCGACGGTCAATCTTGATCTCGCCGAGTTCGCGCATGGAAACGCGGTCCAGATGTTCCTGTTTCTGTATTTCGCCATGACTGGTCTGCATGCCATCCACATGACGATTGGTCTGAGCGCGCTGACGTATCTCTATGTGCGGGCGTGCCGCGAAGACTTCTCGGAGGAATATCATACTCCGGTGCGGGTCGTCGGTCTCTACTGGCACTTCGTCGACGTGGTCTGGGTGTTCCTTTATCCGATGCTTTACTTGGTCAGCGCCTGAAAAGAACCTTCGCTATGCCTGCTCAAACGAGTCCCCAAAGGCGCACCCTTTTTGTCGTTTACATCAGCCTCATCGTTCTGTTGGTGCTGACAGCTATCGGGGCGAAAATGCCTCTGAGCGCCAGGGTCCACGACCTCTTGGCCTACGGGATCTCGATTGCTAAAACGGTTCTGATTGCCTTGGTGTTTATGGAAATACACTACAGTAAAGGCGTGGTGCGTGTTTTCGCGGGAGCGGGGTTGGTCTGGCTCTTCCTGTTGTTCCTACTGACGTTCACTGATTATCTGACACGCGGCTGGAGGTTTTAACCCCCTGACGGCGAACACCGCCGGGTCTGATCGGCCTCGTCACTGGTCTGGAGGTTGAACTCGGGTCTACTTACCTTTGACCTGTTGGCTGAATTAGTAGTGCCACGCCTTGGGTAGAGATTTCGTGAAAAGCGTTCACACATCCAAAGTGTGAACAGCCTCAAACAGCCTTCTTTAGAGGTGCGGGGGATTGCGCGATACAGGGTTCGAACCTGTGACCCCTACCGTGTCAAGGTAG
>CAXUIU010000207.1:0-6994 GCA_964250955.1 uncultured Chthoniobacterales bacterium
CTTAAGCATCTTGAAACACGCTGTCATCCATTCTGGGTTCAACTGTTGGACGGCCGTCGCGCCAATGAGGACAGTTTGGCTGAACGGTGCGGCATGACATCGAAGCGAACTGCGAATACTGGCGAGCGGCCGCTCACAAAAAGAGCGAGCAATCGAAGGCTCGACGCCTTGTGAGCCGCCCCCCCCCACACTAACCTCAAACAAGTTTGCTTAAGGCACCAGGTAGTACGCGGCTTGATAGTCGGGCTGTTCCGACGCAACATTCACGGACTTTTTCTGGTGAAAGAGTTGGTAGGCGTGGCGCACCGCTCGCAGCGTGGCCGAGTATTGCCGATCCTCCTCCAAGTAGAGGCGGTCGGCGGGCAACCAAGTCTCAAAGCGCAGGTTGCGCAGGATGCGCGCCAGATCGTTCCGGACGCCAGCCAAGAGTACCGTGAGGCCCTGACGCTCCGCCTGACGGAGGAAGTGTTCGAGGTGTTCGGCTGCGACCACGTCCGGGTTGCGCGTGCGCCGCAGCCGCAGCACGAGGTACTCGGCCTTCGCCTCAACCGTTTCACGTTGGAGGTTGTCCAACGCTTTTTCCAGTTCGGGGGCAGCACCAAAAAAAAGTTCTCCTTCCACGTCGTAAATCAACACGGCCCCGGAACGTTCATCGCCGGGTTGCCGCTCCCGCACTACCCTCTCTGAAGTCACCACCAACTCGCGCACGGAGAGCCGCGATGCGCGGGGTACGAACATCAGGATAGAAAGCCCCACGCCGATCAGGATAGATTCATCCACGCTGATGAAGACGGCTGCGAAAGCGGTCATTAGCACCAAGCCAGCATCGAAGCGCGAGGCGCGCAATGCGTAGCCGAGCCGTCGCCAGTCGATGAGCCGCGCGGCGGTGATGAAGAGCAAGCCTGCCAGCGCAGCTTTCGGGATGAAGCGCGCATACGGACCGAAAAGCAGCACAACCACCGCCACAATCAGTCCGGAGTAGACGCCCGACATCCGCGTGATCGCGCCAGACTGGTAATTGATGGACGAGCGCGTCAGGGACCCGGAACCGGGCAGACCCTGGAAGAAACCGCCGACTAGATTAGAGATCCCCTCCGCGAGACACTGCCGGTTATAATCCAACGGCTGTCGGGTGTACGTGGCGATGGATTTGGCGACCGCCAAGGCTTCCAACAACCCGAGAAACGAGATCGCCACGGCGCTGCCCAGCAGCTTCGAGAGCCAAGCCCAGTGGATTAGCGCGATGTGGAAAGTTGGTAATGCCGCAGGCACCTTGCCCACCACGGCAACCACGGACCTGCCATCCGTCGTCGGGATCGACCAGCCAAATCCTGCTGCCAGCCCGGCGGCAGCAATCAGCGCCAGGAGCATATCCATTTGCGGCAGTCGGTAGCGGTTGATGACCCGGCGCAACAGTAGCACTGCCACGACCGTGCCCGCCCCGAGGCCGACCGCGTGGAGGTTGAACGGCCCGCCTTTAGTCAGCGTTTCCCAGAGCTGCACCAAGGGCGACTGGTCTCCGCTGCCCTTCTTGGCGGCACCGAGGAAATTACCCACCTGCCCCACCGCGACGAGCACGCCCGCGCCCGCCATGAAACCGAGGATCACCGACTCGGACACATAGCGCGTCAGATCGCCTAGCCGGAACACGGCAATGAGGATCTGGATTGTGCCGACGATGATGGCCAGTAGGAACATCGCTTGGTAAGCATCGGTGGCCGAGTCGAAGGGCGACAAGGCGGCGAAGACGACGAGCGAGATGGCGTTGGTCGGCCCGTTGATGAGGTGCGAGGAGGAGCCGAAGATCGAGGCGATGATCGTCACCACGATGGCCGAGTAAAGCCCGAAGCGCGGATCGACGCCTGCGATGAGCGCGTAAGCCATGGCCTGCGGGATGGCGATGGCTGCCACCGTCGCTCCCGCCACCAAGTCGCGGCGTAGCACGTCGCCGGTGTAGCCGGAGTAAACTTTGTAGGTGGGGACGTTCATGGAGCTTTGGTTGGGCGAATCAAACTGAAGATGCCGTTGTCGCCAAAAAACTTGGTCTGAGCGTCGTCCCAATCTTTGGCGATGAGCGTGACCGGAAAAAGTTGCACTTCCGGCAGAAGGTTCCGGTGCCGGTGCAGGATGGCCTCGTTGCTTGGACGGTAGCCATCTTTAGCGAGGAGTTCCTGGGCCTCGTCGCTGAACAGGTATTCGAGGTAAACTTTGGCCGCCGCGGCTGACCCGTGCTTATCCACGTTGGCGTCTACCCAGGCCACACTGGGCTCCGCGCGGATGCTCACGGGCGGATAAACCACCTCCAGTTCGCCGCTAGATTGTTGCGCCTCACGGATCGCTTCGTTCTCCCAAGTCAGATGAACATCGCCTTCCTTCGCGAGCGCAAAGGTCGTGGTGGCGTCACGCGCCCCTTGTCCCAAGCCAGCTACGTGTTGGTAGAGCCGACGCAGGAACTCGCGCGCCTCGTCCTCGCTGCCGCCGCGCGAGACGACTGCGCCCCACGCCGCCAACACACTCAATTTCCCGTTGCCCGAAGTCCGTGGATCGGGCGTGACGACCATCACGCCCGGTCCGATCAGATCGGGCCAGTCCCTGATGCTCTTAGGGTTGGTCTTGCGGACGACGAAGACAATCGTGGACGAATAGGGCTGCGCGTGGTGCGGCAGCCGCTGCTGCCAATCCTTGGCGACCAACCCTTTCCTGACTAGCCCTTCGATATCTGAGGGCAGCGCCAAGGTCACCACGTCGGCAGCCAACAATCCCTCGGCTACCGCCCGCGCCTGCTTGGAGGAACCGCCGTGCGACTGTTCGATCTGGAGCGACCGACCGTATGCTTGGAGGAACTTCGGGTTGAGTGTCGCGTAAAGCTCACGTGTCGGGTCATAGGAGACGTTGAGCAGCCGCGGGCTCTTGTCGAAATTGTAGTTACCGTAAACCAGCAGCGCCCCGGCGCATAGAACTAGGCTGACGGCAAAGATGTTCAGCCAGCGAATGCTCATGGGAGAGAAGATTCCCCGCGATGGGTGAATACCCGCGTGAGGAGATCGATCAGGGCACTCCGGGATTTGCCGTCCGGATCGAGGTCAGGGTCGAGGAGGGTCACGTCGATCCCCGCAAAACGTGGCGAGCGTACCAGCCGCGCAAGCAGCGTCGTCAACTCTTCCACCGTGAGGCCACCCGGCTCCGGGCAATCCACCGCCGGGATGATCGACGGGTCCAGCACGTCAGCATCCAAGTGAATCCAGAAGCCGTCGAGTTCCGGCTGCTTTTCGTAAGAATCGGCGAGTGCCCGCCCCACCCACTCCATGCCGAGGGTGCGCCCATCCTCCAACGCGACGAACCCGACGCCGGCGTTTTGCAATTCCACGAGCTTGCGCCGCTCTTCGTCCTCTCCGGAGCGGAAGCCGAAGAGGAGCACGTCCTGCCTGCGAAAGTAGGGATGGCGGCCTTCGATGTCGGTCAGTAGGTCGGTGCCCTTCCCGGTGACAATGGCTAGATCCGCCCCCGCCACGTCGAGAACCTCCGTGTTGCCCGGGTGATCGTAGGCATGGTGCGCGTCGAGAAACACCAGGGCGTAACGGCCGGTGCGTGCGAGGGCGACGCCACAGCCAAGCACTACAGAGCAATCGCCGCCGCAAACCAGCGGAGTAAATCCCTCTCCCCTCGCCCTGGTGATGGCGTCAGCCAGGGTGAGCGTGAACTCACGCACGGCTGGCGCATTGAGGGTTTTTTCCACCCGCTGCTCGTCGTCTGGGTAAGGCAAGCGGGTCAGGAGTTCCACCTCGATGGCCCCGATGGATTCGATCAGGCCATTTTGGACGAGAGCCTGCGGCAGCTTGGCCGGTTGACGTTCGCGGCCGTCCGCATAGCGACTGAGCCCGAGGTTAGTCGGGGCATGGATGAAGCCGAGTGGTTGCATCGTGGAATGAGGACAAGGGCGACCGTCAAGCTCTCTGAGCCAAGCGCAACAGACGCTCGCCGGCGGCGTGGAGGGTTTCTTCTTTCTTGGCGTAATGGAAGCGGATGAGGTGGTTCACGGGCTCTGCGAAAAAGCTGGAGCCTGGCACTGCTGCCACCCCGATTTCCTTGGCCAGCCAGTGGCAGAATGCCGTGCCGTTGGCATGACCAAACTCGCTGATGTCCACTAGCACGTAGTACGCGCCCTCCGGCTCCGTGAACTTGAGGCCTGTGCGCCGCAGGTAGTCGAGGAACACGTCCCGCCGCCGGGTGTAGGCGGCGGTGAGTTGCGTGTAGTATTCCGCTGGGAAGTGCAAGGCCGTCACCGCCGCTTCCTGGAGCGGGTGCGGAGCGCCTACCGTCAGGAAGTCATGGACCTTGCGCGCCTGCGCGATGATTCCCGCCGGCGCGATGACGTAGCCTAGCCGCCAGCCCGTGATCGCATAGGTTTTCGAGAGGGAGCCGACCGTCAGCGTGCGCTCCCACAAGCCCGGCAGGGCGGCGGCGTAGACGTGCCGGTGCGGCGCGTAGACGATGTGCTCGTACACCTCATCGGTGATGAGAAAGGCATCGTGCTCGCGCGCCAGTTCGCCGATGAAGACCAACTCTTCCTCCGTGAACACCTTGCCACACGGATTGGACGGATTGCAGACGACGATGGCGCGCGGCTTCTGCGCGAAGGCGCGGCGCAACTCGTCGCGGTCGAAGCCGAAGCCGGGCGGGTGCAGCGGCACGTAGATCGGCCGCGCGCCGGCGAGGATCGTGTCCGCGCCGTAGTTCTCGTAGAAGGGCGAGAAGATAACCACCGCGTCGCCCGGGTTGCACACGGTCATGATGGCCACGAGCATTGCCTCCGTCCCGCCGCAGGTGGCGACCACGTGAGCGTCCGGGTCGATCTCCAAACCCATGAGCCGGGATTGCTTCTCGGCCAAGGCTTGCCGGAAGGCGGGCGCGCCCCAGGTGATGGCGTACTGGTGGTGATCTCCGTTCGCCATCTCGCGGGCGGCGGCCTCGAGCAGTGCGGGCGGCGGGTCGAAGTCGGGGAAGCCTTGCGACAAATTGATGGCCCCATGCTGGCGGGCAACGCGAGTCATCTCGCGGATGACAGACTCCGTGAAACCGTTCAAACGCTGAGCGGTGGCGAGCATCGGCGTGAGCTAAAAAACGGTTTGGTCAGAAAGACCGGTGGGCAAGCAGGTGAGTGAGTGCCCGTTCCTTGAGTGCAAGGAAACGGCCGTCGGTGCGGTCCCTCGGCCGCGGCAGGTCCACGGCATGGTCCAGCGTAAAGCGGCCTCCATCCATGACCAGCACGCGGTCGGCCAAGGCCACGGCTTCCTCCACGTCGTGGGTGATGAGCAGCACCCCGAAACGTCCCTCCAACCACAACTCCTCGATGAGCGCCTGCATCTCCAGTCGGGTCAGCGCATCGAGTGCCCCGAGCGGCTCGTCCAGGAAGAGCAGGGGCGCGCGGCTGGCCAACGCCCGGGCCAGCGCCACGCGCTGACGCTGGCCACCGCTGAGCGTGGCAGGCCAGTCGTTCGCCCGGTCCAGCAAGCCAACCCTGGAAAGGGCTTGTCTGGCGGTTCGCGCCCGGTCGGGTCCCGGCGCGGCGAGCACGACGTTCTGGAGGACCGTTCTCCAGGGCAGCAGGCAGGCGTCCTGGAACATCAGGCGCGCCGCGGGGTTTAATCCCGTCAGGTGCTGGCCGACCAGAGCGAGGTCTCCCCCCGAAGCCCGTTCCAAGCCAGCCAGCACGCGCAGCAGCGTGGTCTTGCCACAACCACTACGCCCGACGATGGCGACGATTTCTCCCGGCCCTAGATCGAGATCGATCCCGGCGAGCACCGTTCGCCCGTCAAAGTGTTTGGAAAGGTCGCGCGCCTTCAACCGCGAGGTCCGCATAGCGGTCGGATCGGCTGCCACGGAGGCGACCAGCGTCGGCGGAGGCGTGACGAGAAGCGTGCTCATCGACAAAAATCAAACTGGACGGTAAGCCGGGTTCCACCGCAGCAGGGAGCGTTCGAGTCCGCGCGCGAGCGTGTCGGCGAGCTTGCCCAGGAGCGCGTAGAGCACGATGCCAAGCAGGACCACGTCGGTCTGCATGAAGTCACGCGCGTTCATGGTCATAAAACCGATGCCATCGTCGCTGGCAATGGTCTCGGCGACGATGAGGGTCAGCCACATCACGCCGAGCGCGTAGCGCAGCCCCACGAGGATCGAAGGAAGGGCGCCCGGCAGGACGACGTGGCGGAACACGCCCCACTTCCCCAGCCCGTAGACACGGCCCATCTCGACAAGCTTCGGATCGACCGAGCGGATGCCGTGGAGCGTGTTGATGTACAACGGAAAGAGCACGCCGAGCACGATCAGGAACTGCTTAGCTTCCTCCCCGATGCCGAACCAAAGGATCGCCAGCGGGATGAGCGCCAGATGCGGCACGTTGCGCACCATTTGGACAGACGAATCCAAGAGTCGGTTGGCCCAAGGAGACAGGCCGTTGAGAAGGCCCAACGCCAGCCCGAGGCTGCCACCGAGGCTCAAACCCAGGAGGGCGCGCTTGGTACTCTCCCACAGATGGAGCGGCAGTTCGTGGCTGCGCGTCAGCCGCCAGCCTGCCGCCAACACGGCGGACGGCGCGGGGACCTTTTGACTGGAGACGTGTCCCGCCGCCACCGCCCACTGCCAACCGGCCACGAGCAGCACAGGAACGGTCCACGGGAGTAGATACCTGCCCATAAAGCGCGCAGATCTCATCGGGCGGCGAGCGCAGTTGCGGGCTCCGGAACCGCGGCGGGCACGAGTTCATTCGCCATGACTTCGCCTGCGTGGGTTGGACGTGGCGCGGCGTTGTCGTCAGCTTCGCGCGAGATCGTCAGACGTGGAAAGAGCAGTTCGGCTACCCGGTAGGCTTCTTCCAAGTGCGGGTAGCCCGAGAGGATGAATGTCTCGATGCCCACGTCGGCGTACTCCTTCATCCGTGCAGCCACGGTGTCCGCGCCGCCGACAAGAGCGGTGCCCGCCCCACCCCGCACCAAGC
>CAXUIU010000208.1:0-6992 GCA_964250955.1 uncultured Chthoniobacterales bacterium
GCTCGAGGAGAAGCCGCCGCCGTGGCTGCGCGGCCAGGGGCGCGGCTGGGTCACGGCCGAATATTCGATGCTGCCGTACTCGACGCTCGGCCGCAAACCGCGCGACGTGGCCAAGGGCAAGCAGGACGGCCGCGGCGTGGAAATCCAGCGGCTCATCGGCCGGGCGCTGCGGGCGGTGGTGGACCTGGAAGCACTCGGGCCGCGGACGTTGTGGATCGACTGCGACGTGCTCCAGGCCGACGGCGGCACGCGGACGGCGTCGATCACGGGCGGCTGCCTGGCGGCGGCGCTGGCGTGCCCGAGCCTGCTGGCGCGCGGGGAGGTGGCGCGTTCGCCGGTGAAGCGGCTCGTGGCGGCGGTGAGCGTCGGGATGGTCGGCGGCCGGCCCGTGCTGGACTTGGACTACGTCGAGGACAAGGACGCGGCGGTGGACTTCAACCTCGTGCTGACGGAGGACGGGCAGTTCGTGGAGGTGCAGGGGGCGGGGGAAGAATCGACGTTCAGCCAGGAGGAGTTTGACGCTCTGGTAGCCCTAGGCAAGAAGGGCGTGGCGGAGTTGATCGGGCGGCAGCGGGAGGCGCTGGAGACGTAAACGGTGTTCCAAGTTCTATGTTGGTCCTACAGGGCAGATTCAGCCCAACCGGTTTGCACCTGTGCCACCAGATCCGAGGAGCGGAACCAATGTCGCAGGGCCGCACCTGCACCAAGGTGCAGACGCAATTGGCTATAGACATCGACCATCCCGTCCACCTGCTCGCTCCAACGCTCTAGCACCTGGGCATCGGTCTTCGCCTCCGTGGTGGCTGCGAGCAGTTGAGTGGCACTGAGTGCCCGTTCGACAATCCAGAGCCGCGCCTTGCGCCGGCGTTTGGCTTCCTGAAGCTGGCGTTTGAACTTGCCTTCAGAACGTGTGATGGCGGCGGTGCGTCGGTAGTCGGCTTCAAAGCGGCGGATCAATGCCTCGGGCATGCGCATGGAGCCGTCCTGCAAACGTCGGCGGGTGTCGGCGAGTGTCTGCTGGTAGGTTTGCTCGGCGGCGAAGGCGGGTGCGTGACGCAACGAGAAGAGCAGGTGAAAGTACAGGGCGTCGAGCGCGGCGGCGCCGGCGGAAGCGACCAGCGCAAAAGCAACGGCGGACACCATCGTCAAGGGAGCCAAGGCGACACTGAGCACAAAAGTGATGAGCCCGGTCGCCAGGGGGATCACCAGTTCCCTTCCTACAGTGCGCATAAAGATCACGATGGCGTTCATGCAAGGTCGGGCTGATCCGCTTGTTGCGCCCGTGCGTTGGCCTTGGCTTTGATCCGTGCCTGGATAAGGAAGGTAGCGACGATGAGCGCCAGAAAAGCCGCCAATAATCCAGAAACAAGCAGGTTGAGCGCTTGGACAAAAGGCCGCAGGTCCAGCGTCCGGTCGGAAAGCACATCGACGTAAAACGATGACATGGGCGGGATGAGGTTGAGCTTGGCAAAGGCCAGCATCCCCGCCACCACGCACAGGTTGATGCGCAGCACGTACAGCGCGCGTTGCGTGCGTGGGGCAACCTGCTTGAGCAGAACAAGGTTTTCTTCTGGTAATTCGGTGATCATGGGATCGGTTGCTGCCCGTACCGACGCAGCGGGTCTGGCGCGGTGGAACGTACAGGCCGGCGTTTTTCCATTCGCCGCTCGGCCGGGCAGAAGTTGCATGAAAATGCGCGCAGGTTGCACCTGTGAACCTGCGGCGAGTAGCTCTAGGGGAACCGCCGCCGCGTGCTTCTTGACCCCTTTGAGGTGGCGCGCGGTGAGACCGTCCTAAACCATCTTCTGCGGGAACCGTACAGCCTTGTAGGACGCGTGCCACAAAAGAGAAATGGCTAAGTTTTATTTAGAATAGTTCTTGATACCGGCTAGGGCGGTGGCAGATTGCCCTCCCTGCCATGTGTGCCGATCTGTCCTCCCCCGACGAACACGGTTCCACCGCGTACGACGCCACTGTAGCCTCGGGCGGCTTCCGGCTGACGCGCCAGCGCCGTGAGGTGTACGAGGCGCTCCTCGAAACCCGCGACCATCCGAGCGCCGTGCAGGTCTTTATGCGCGCGCAGAAACGGATGTCCACCATCTCGCTCGCGACCGTTTATAACTGCCTGGAAACTCTCACCCAGGTCGGGCTGGTGCGGCAGGTGAACTTCGACCGCGGCCCGTCGCGCTTCTGCCCGAACTCGCAGCCGCACGGGCACTTCATGTGCATGCGTTGCGGCCACGTGCACGACGTGGACGTACCTGATGCCGCGGCGCTCTCGCGCGTGTGGCAACTCCCCGAGAACTACGTCGTCACCCAATCCGAGTTCTCCCTGCGCGGCCTGTGCCCGGAATGTGTCGCCGCTGCGGAATGATCCCTTTCCATTTTTCCATGAACCAGTCATCGCTCGTCATCTCGGACCTCTGCGTCTCCATCGGGGACAAACCCATCGTTAAGAGCCTCAGCCTGGAAGTCCCCAAGGGTGAGGTTCACGCCATCATGGGCCTGAACGGCTCGGGCAAAAGCACGCTCGCCAAGGCCATTGCCGGCCATCCCGATTATACGATCACGAGCGGCAGCGTACTCCTCGACGGCGAAGAAATCCTCGGCATGGAAGCCGACGAACGCGCCCGCAAGGGACTCTTCCTCGCGTTCCAGTACCCGATGGAAGTCCCCGGCGTGAGCAACGCCAACTTCATCCGCGCCGCCCTCCAGGCCCGGCTCGGCGAAGGCGAGGAACTCGAAGCGGTCGATTATTACCATCGTCTCTACGACAAGATGGACGAACTCGACATGCGCCGGGAGTTCACCTCGCGCTCGGTCAACGAAGGGTTCTCCGGTGGCGAGAAGAAGCGTAACGAAATCCTCCAGATGGCGATGCTTGCGCCGTCCTACGCCATCCTCGACGAGACCGACAGCGGCCTTGACGTGGACGCGCTGAGAATCGTCGCCAGTGGCGTCAACGCCCAACGCGGCCCGAACCTCGGCGTCCTGCTCATCACCCACTACCAGCGCCTCCTCGACTACATCGTGCCTGACAAGGTCCATGTGATGATGGACGGCCAGATCGTCAAGACGGGCGACAAGAGTCTCGCGCTCGAACTGGACACCAGAGGCTACGACTGGGTAAAGCCCGGCGCTGAGCCCGTCGCAGCCTGACCTTTCACCGCTAGTTTTTATCCCTTTCTATTATGGCCGCACCTAAAGCTGATATCGAGATCGACCGCAGCGCCGGCGACTTCTCCTACCCGGAAGCCCACACCTACGACGCTGGCACGGGCCTTACGCACCAGACCATCGACTACATCGTCGACGTGAAGGGCGAACCCGACTGGATTCGGGAGTTCCGCCACAAGGCGCTCGACCTGTTCGAGAAGAAGGCGATGCCGACCCACTGGGCCACCAAAGATCTCGACAACATTGTCTTCAACAACATCCGCTACTATCTGAGCCGCGGCGCGAAGCCGAGCCGCTCTTGGGACGACGTGCCCGAGGACATGAAGCGTACCTTCGAGCGCCTCGGCATCCCGGAGCAGGAGCGCAAATTCCTCGCGGGCGTGGAAGCGCAGTTCGACAGCGAAGCTGCTTACTCCAACATCAAGAAGGCGCTCGGTGACCAAGGCGTGATCTTCGTCGGCAGCACGGAGGGCCTGAAGGAGCACCCGGAAATCTTCCGCAAGTGGTTCGGCAAGGTGATCCCGACGGGCGACAACAAGTTCAGCGCGCTCAACTCGGCCGTGTTCAGCGGTGGGTCGTTCATCTACGTGCCGCCGGGCGTCAAGGTCAAGCACCCGCTCCAGGCGTACTTCCGCATCAACTCGGAGAACTTCGGACAGTTCGAGCGCACGCTCATCATCGCCGACGAGGGTTCGGAGGTGATGTACATGGAAGGCTGCACCGCGCCGAAGTTCGAGACGGCAACCTTGCACAGTGCGGTCGTGGAACTCGTCGCCATGAAGGGCGCCAAGATCCAGTACGTCACGGTCCAGAACTGGAGCAATAACGTGTTCAACCTCGTCACCAAGCGCGGCGTTGCGCACGAGGACGCGGAGATCAAGTGGATCGATTGCAACATCGGCTCGCGTCTGACGATGAAGTACCCGGGCGTCGTGATGAAGGGCCGCCGCGCACGCGGTGAGGTCATCTCCATCGCGCTCGCCGGCAACGGCCAGCACCAGGACACGGGGGCCAAGATGGTCCACGCCGCCGACGACACGACGAGCAACGTCATCAGCAAGAGCATCAGTCTTGGCAGCGGCCGGGCGACCTACCGCGGGCAGATTCACGTCCCCAAACACCTCAAAAACTGTAAGAACAACACGGAGTGCGACGCGCTGCTCATCAACCCGACGAGCCGCACGGACACGTACCCGGCGATCACGGTGCGCGGCACCAGGAACGCCATGCAGCACGAGGCCAGCGTGTCGAAGGTCAGCGCCGAGCAAATCTTCTACATGATGTCGCGCGGCCTGAGTGAAGGGCAGGCGATGAGCTTGGCGGTCAACGGGTTCGTCAACGACCTCGTGCGCCAGTTCCCGATGGAGTACAGCGTGGAACTCAAACGCTTGATCGACTTGGAGATGGAAGGTTCGGTGGGTTAAGCAAAGATAAGGTAGGGATGCCTCTCCGAGGCAGTCCCTAGATTTTCTGCCAGGGAACAAGGAGACATGAGCGAACAGACAGACACACTACTCACCGCTGACTACGCCGACACCGACGAGGCCCGCGAGTCCTCGCGCGTGGCCGCCGAGCCACCCACGCACAACGGCCTCCTCGCCGCGCCTGATTTCACCGACGGAACGCTGCCCGTTTGGTTTCAGGAAGCCGCCCGCACAGGCTGGACGCAGTTCGAGTCCATGGCGATGCCCTCGCGCACCGAGCAGGCGTGGCGCTTCGCCTCGCTGGGCAAGATTGGGTTAGACCGCTACGCGCCACCGCACGGCGTGGACGAAGCGACCCGTGAACGCCTGATCGGCCGTTCGCAGGGCAACGAAACAGTCGCCGGCCGGATGATTTTCGCCAACGACACTTTGCTCGACCATCGCACCCACGCCGCCGAACTCGCCGCGCAAGGCGTCGTGTGGAAGCCGCTGGACGCCGCGTTGGCCGACCACGAGGAACTCTTCCAAAAGCACTTCATGGCGCAGGAAGCCGTCCTGGGTTCGCAGAAGTTTGCCGCGCTGCACCGTGCGCGGGTACGGACGGGGACTTTCCTGTACGTGCCGAAGAACGTCGAAGTCGCGCTGCCGCTGGAGACCTTCCACTGGTTGAGTGGGGAGGGGAGTTCGACCTTTCCGCACACGCTCATCATCGCGGAGGCCGGAGCCAAGGTGACGCTCGTAGACTACTTCGAGAGCGACCGCGTGGAGGAAAACGGTTTCGCTTGCGCGGTCAATGACCTGATCGTCGGCCCCGGGGCCAAGGTGACGTATCTCTGTTCCCAAAACTGGGGTGAGAAGGTACTCTCCTTCCAGATCAACTCCACGTCCGTGGAGCGTGACGCCAACGCGCTGAGCCTGCACCTCAACCTCGGTTCGTCTTACGCGCGGTTGGAGAGCCTGAGTCGCCTCGTCGGCAGCGGCGGTCGCTCCGACATGCTCGCGGCGACGGTGGCGGACGAGACGCAGGAGTTCGACCAGCGCACCTATCAGGATCACGTCGAGCCACATACGACGAGCGATCTGCTCTACAAGAACGCCCTCTCCGACACGGCCAAGACGATCTTCGCCGGTCTCATCCGCGTGGAAACGGCCGCGCAGCACACCGACGCCTACCAGAAGGTCCGCAACCTGATGCTCAGCGACGAAGCCGAGGCCAACTCGATGCCCGGCCTGGAAATCCTCGCCGACGAGGTCCGCTGCACCCACGGGGCGACTTCCGGGTACATCGACGCGGAGGAGATGTTCTACCTGCTCGCGCGCGGCATCGACAAGAAAACCTCGCAAGAGCTGATCGTCCAGGGTTTTCTGCACGAGGTGTTGGAACGGCTGCCGGACCCGTCCGTCACCCCGAAGCTCTCGGCGCTGATCGCGGAGAAGTTCACGCGGATGAAGCGGCGGCGGCAGGTAGCGTGACGTTTTCGGCTCGCCTCGGGCTGGTCGGTCGTTCAAGATTTACCACGAGACGCATGCGCAAAGCCTGGCTTCTACCGCTGATCGGTTCGTGGCTGATCCTCGGGCTGCCGCTCGCCCGGGCCCAGCAACCCGACGCCTCGCCCGCGCCGCCGGCCGCCGAGCCGCCTCCTTATTCCCTCGACCTGCCCGACCTGCCGCCGGCCAACGGCGCGGGTCTGTTCCCGAGCGGCTCCCGCCCGACTCCGTCGCCGGCTGCCACCGGGAACAACTCCTCCAGCCGTGGCAACACGCGCAGCAAATTTTTCACCGGCTCCCGGACGCACGGGCGCGCTCTCGACCGGACGCTGCAAAAGGCGGACAGCGACTCGCTCGACGTGCGGGTGGCCTACCGTCGCGCCAAGACCCAGGCGCTCGCGCGTGACCCGGGACTCATCGAGTGGATGCACCGCGCCGACGCGGCTCGGTCTGACGAAGAAAAGCACGCTTGCCTGCGCGAATACTACACGCGGCTCTTTGCAGAGGTGCGACGCATCGACGCGTCGCCGGCGATGAAGGCGCACGTGGATCTGCTCTCCCAAGTCGCCGCGCAGCAATACGCACCCAACCGCCGGGTGGTAGCGGGCGAGGAAGACCTCCTCAACGGCCGCGACGTGAGCCGCGGCTGGCTCGGGCGCTGACGCCATGGACCTGATTGACGAACTGCATTCCCGCGTCCTCTGCGGCGACGGGGCGATGGGCACGAGCCTGATGGAACTGGCCGATGCGCCCATCGACCGCTGCCTGGAGGAGTTCTGCCTGTCCGCGCCGGATCTCGTGGCGAAAATTCATCGCCAGTACCTCGACGCCGGCGCGCGCGTCATCGAGACCAATAGCTTCGGCGCCAACTCCGCCCGGCTGGTCCGCCACGGCCTCGAAGGC
>CAXUIU010000209.1:0-603 GCA_964250955.1 uncultured Chthoniobacterales bacterium
CGGCCGGCGGTGGGGCTCGTCGTCAGCGGCGGGCACACGCTGCTCGTGGACATCACCGGATTCCGCCAGTACCGGCGGCTGGGCGGCACGCTCGACGACGCCGCGGGCGAGGCGTTCGACAAGGTCGCCAAACTCCTCGGCCTGCCGTACCCCGGCGGCCCGCAGATCGACCGCCTCGCGCGCACGGGCGACCCAGGACGCTTCGACCTGCCGCGCTCCATGCTCGGCAGCGGGGATTTTGCGTTCAGCTTCAGCGGGTTGAAAACGGCCGTGCGCTACCTCCTGCCGCGCATCGGTCTGGAAGCGGGCGGGGCGGGGGAGGAGACTCCGCTGCTCGCGGACGTGTGCGCGTCCTTCCAACAGGCCGTCGTGGACGTGCTCGTGCGCAAGACCCTGCGCGCCGCGCGCGAGGCCGGACGCGAACGGGTGGCAGTCAGCGGCGGGGTCAGCCTCAACACGGGCCTGCGCGCGGAGTTCGCCCGGGTTTGTGCGCGGCAGGGCGTCGAACTCCTCCTCGCCTCGCCCGCGCTCTGCACCGACAACGCCGCGATGATCGCCGTCGTCGCCGCGCACGCGCTCGCTGCCGGCCACACCACGTCGGTC
>CAXUIU010000209.1:613-6992 GCA_964250955.1 uncultured Chthoniobacterales bacterium
CGGGGACAGCCGGCTCATGCGGCCGCGCTCACCGCGTCGACCACCGCGCTCGTCGACTTCCTCACCGCCTACACCGACGACATCGCCGCCGGGCGCAAGGCGCAGGCGCAAGCGCTCTTGTCGTCGCCGCGCACGCGCTCGCCGCCGGCCACACCACGTCGGTCGGCGAGGACATCAACCCCAACCTGGCACTAGGATTCGCCGAAAACTCAGTTTGACAAACAAAGTTAGTCTAGGCTAACTTTGTTTTGTCGATGAATGCTACCCCGGCCGTCCCCGCCCGCAAACCCTCGCTCCCCGAGGCGTTTGCCACCGTGCGGGTGCCCGGGCGCGGCGCGTCGTGGTGGCGACGGTTCTTGGCGTTCGCCGGGCCGGGGGCGCTGGTGGCCGTCGGCTACATGGACCCCGGCAATTGGGCGACCGACCTGGCGGGCGGCTCGCAGTTCGGCTATCTGCTGCTCTCGGTCGTCGTGGGGTCGAACCTCCTGGCGATGCTCTTGCAGCACCTTGCCCTGAAGCTGGGGATCGCCACCGGCCACGACCTCGCGCAGGCGTGCCGGGAGCGTTACCCGCGGGGTGTGAACATCTGCCTGTGGCTGTTCTGCGAGATCGCCATCGTGGCGTGCGACCTGGCGGAGGTCATCGGCTCGGCCATCGCGCTGAACCTGCTCTTCGGCCTGCCGCTGGTCGCGGGTGTCATTCTCACGGCGGCGGACGTGCTGGTGATCCTGCTGTTGCAACACCGCGGGTTCCGCTACCTGGAGGCGTTCGTGGGTGCGCTCATCTTGCTGATCGGCGTGTGTTTCCTCTACGAGATCGTCGCGTCGCGGCCGGAATGGCTCGGGGTGCTCGGCGGGATTGTGCCGCGGCCGGAGGTCATCACGAACCCCCGGGCGCTCTACCTCGCGTTGGGCATCCTGGGAGCCACGGTCATGCCGCATAACCTCTACCTGCACTCTTCCATCGTGCAGACACGCGCTTACGAACGCGACGACGAGGGCCGCGCGGAGGCCATCCGGTTCTCGACGCTGGACTCGAACCTCGCCCTAGGGTTCGCCGTGTTCATCAACGCGGCCATCCTGATCCTGAGCGCGGCGGCCTTCCACCGGCGCGAAATGCACGATGTCGCCGAAATCCAGGACGCCTATCACCTCTTGACCCCGACGCTCGGCGCGTCGCTGGCGAGCGGACTCTTCGCGGTGGCGCTCCTGGCCAGCGGGCAAAACTCCACCTTAACGGGCACGCTCGCCGGCCAGATTGTCATGGAAGGCTTCCTGAACCTGCGGCTGCGTCCGTGGCTGCGGCGGTTGATCACCCGCGGTTTGGCCGTCGTGCCGGCGGCGGTGGCGGCGGCGTGGGGTGGGGAGAGCGCGACGGGCCGGCTGATCATCTTCAGCCAGGTGGTGCTCAGCCTGCAGTTGAGGATCGCGGTGGTGCCGCTGGTGATGTTCACCAACGACCGGCGGCTGATGGGCCGCTTCGTCAACGCCGGTTGGATGAAGGTGGCGGCGTGGGCGGTGGCCGTGCTCATCGCCGCGCTCAACGTCTACGGCCTTTGGCAGCAGGCGCACGGGGAGGAATAGAGAAGATTTAGAAGAGATCGGCGACCGCGATCTGCAAATCGGGGAAAGCTTCCGGGGCCACCGTGCTGCCCGCCTTGTGCCGGTTCGTCTGGCTGTATTCACCGATGGGCAACGGTCCTCGATGCACCTCGACCGACTTTGCCTTCAGGTTCACGATCCAATACTCTGCAATCCCGGCGCGCGCGTAGGCGATCAGCTTTGCCTTGCGGTCGAAGGGTAGTGAAGTCCGAGCCACCTCCACCAGCAGGAACACGTCCGCCGGTTGTGGGTGTTTCTGTCTATAGTGGTCCGCGCGTGGCCTGACCAAAGCCAAATCGGGCATGGGTTCTGAGCCATCATCCAAATGGACAGGATTCTGCGCCCTGACGATGTAAAGCCCCTTCATCACACTGAAGAAGAACGTTTGAAGCCGGCTTTCAACGCTAGAGTGGAAGGGACCAACAGGGAGCATGTCGTATATCCTTCCATCTAATAATTCGACCCGGGCGTCAGGTGCCAAGATGCCGACCTCGCCCATGCGGTAATATTCCTCGACCGTGAAACGGTGGTAGGGAGGCGGTTCGACCTTCATTGGCAAGCATCCTGCGTCCGTCGCGGAGGCAAATCAAGCCTGTCTGCAAGCACGTACCAGTGAAGACGGAGCGTTTCTCCAACCCCTAGCGTTTTCCGTTGCCGCAGACCGCTAGAGATGGTATTTTTCATCTCCGTGCGGGGGAGCGTCTTCGCCGCCATTTCGCCATGCCCAATCCGAACGAGAAAATCGAGCCCATCGACGTGGCCGAGGAGATGTCCAAGTCCTTCCTCGACTACTCGATGTCCGTCATCATTTCCCGCGCGTTGCCCGACGCGCGCGACGGCCTGAAACCCTCCCAGCGGCGCATCCTCTACGCGATGCACGACCTGTCGCTTTTTCCCGGCCGGCAGCACCGCAAATGCGCCAAGATCTGCGGCGACACCTCGGGCAACTACCATCCCCACGGCGAGGCGGTGATCTATCCTACGCTCGTCCACATGGCCCAGCCTTGGGCCATGCGCGAGCGGCTCGTGGACGGCCAAGGTAACTTCGGCAGCGTCGAGGGAGACCCGCCGGCGGCCATGCGTTACACCGAGGCGCGCCTGACGCACCTCGGTGCGGCGCTGATGGACGACATGGAAAAGGACACGGTCAACTTCGCCGCTAACTACGACGAGACGACCACGGAACCGACCGTCTTCCCGGCGGCGTTTCCGAATCTCCTCATCAACGGCGGCACCGGCATCGCCGTTGGCATGGCCACCAACATCCCCACGCACAATCTCGGCGAGGTCATCGACGCCGTGTGCGCGCAGGTGGACAACCCCGACATTACGACCGAGCAAATCCTCACCCACATCAAGGGACCGGACTTCCCCACGGGCTGCAATCTGCTCGGCCTCGCCGGCATCCGTTCCTACGCGGCGACCGGGCGCGGTTCGCTCAAAATCCGCGGCACCACCACGGTCGAGGAAACCCGCGGCGGCCGGGAACAGATCGTCATCACGGCCATCCCGTATGCGGTCAACCGCGCCGTGCTCGTCGAGCGCATCGCGGAACTCGTCAACACGAAAATCATCACCGACATCACCGCCGTGCGCGACGAGTCGGACGAGAACACGCGCGTCGTCATCGAACTCAAGCGCGAGGCCATCCCCCAGATCGTCGTCAACAACCTCTACCAGCACACCGCGCTGGAGACGACGTTCTCGGTCAACATGCTCGCCATCGACCATGGCCGCCCGAAGCTGCTTTCCCTCAAGGACGCGCTGACGGCTTTCATCGAGCACCGCCGCGAGGTCATCCTGCGCCGCACTCGCTATCTGCTGCGCGCCGCCGAGGACCGCGCCGAGGTGTTGGACGGCTTCCTGGTCGCCTTGGCGAACATGGATGATTTTATCCGCATCATCCGCGAGTCGGCCAACCGCGACGAGGCGCGCGTCAAGCTGCTCGCCCTGGAGTGGAGCGAGCGCCAGATCGCCGGCTTCGGCATCGAGGTGCGCGATCCACGCCGGTTCAACGAGGGCCGCTACGAACTCACCGAGCGCCAGGCCAACGCCATCCTCGATCTGCGCCTGTACCAGCTCACCGGCCTGGAACGCGACAAGATCACGGGGGAGTACGCCGAACTGCTCGCTACGATCCGCGACCTCATGGACATCCTCGACCGCGAGGAGCGCGTCTTGCAGATCATCAAGGACGAGGTCCGGGAGGTCAAAAGGAAGTACGCCACCCCGCGCCTGACCCAGATCGTGCCCGACGAGGGCGAGATCAACATGGAGGATCTCCTCGCCAACGAGGGCGAGATCATCACGATCACCCACGGCGGGTTCATCAAGCGCACGCCGGCCAGCGAGTACCGCGCGCAGCGGCGCGGCGGCAAGGGCGTCATCGGCATGGGCACGCGCGAGGGCGCGGGCGGCGAGGATGACGCGGGCGACTTCGTCGAGCACCTCTTCACCGCGAGCACGCACGACTTCCTGATGTTCTTCACGAAGACCGGACGCTGCTACGTCACGAAGGTTTACGAACTGCCCGAGGGCAGTCGGACTTCCAAGGGCCGGTCCATCGTCAATTTTCTGGAATTGCGTCCCGACGAAAAGATTGCCGCGACCATCCGTGTGCAGCGCCGCATCGTCCCGACCGACGAGGGTCCTGAGGACATGACGTGGAACGACCCGACGCTGCACGTGATGTTCGCCACGCGCGCGGGCATCGTGAAGAAGTCCGAGTTGAGCGACTACGCCAACGTGCGCCGTGGAGGCATCATCGCCATCAACATTGAGGACGGCGACGAACTCATCGAGGCTGAGCTCACCAACGGCAACGATAGCTTGGTCCTCATCACCCACGACGGCATGAGCCTGCGCTTCCAGGAGGAGGACGTTCGCCCGATGGGCCGCACGGCCACGGGTGTCTGGGGCATCCGGCCGGAAGACGGCGACTATTTGGTGGCGATGGTCGTCGTCCAACCCGAGGCGACGCTCCTGGTCGCCGGGGCCAACGGGATCGGCAAGCGCACGCCCTTCGACGAATACCGCACGCAGTCGCGCGGCGGCAAGGGGGTGATGACGATGCGGACCGGCGACAAGACCGGCGGCGTCGTCGGGGCGCTTACCGTTCTGGACACCGACGAACTCGTGCTAACCACCAACCGCGGCAAGACCGTGCGCACGCGGGTCAGCGAGATCCGCGAAACCGGGCGGGTCACGATGGGTGTCAAGCTCATCGACCTCGACGGCCGCGAAAAGCTCCAGGACATTGCCCGCGTCGTCAGCCAGACCGGTGACGAGGAGACGGCTACGGCCCCGCCGCCTGCGGCCGAGGGCGACGCCGCGCCTGATGCGTCCGACGCCCCCGAAGGCGAAACCCCGACCGCATCCGAGTAGAATTTTTTGGTACGGAGCTTGACGCCCACGCAGACGCTCGGCTATAAGCGCCCCGTCAGCGAGCCTGTGTCCCCCCGGGCCAGCGCGGTGCGGCGGCCGGATTTTTGTTGATTGTCAAGGCATTGGCACTCCGGTAGCTTCTACGGGAAGGGCCGGGCACGCGGCATTTACTCTGAAAATACCCATGGGCAAAGCCTTCCAGCACCCGGTTCTCACGCCCCCCCGTTTTTCGCTGGGTCCGCTGCGGAGCGGTGGCGTCGCGGCCTGCCTGTGGCTGTGGACCGCGTCCGGAGTGACGGCGGCCCCCGCGGCGAACACCGGGGCGGCTCCGCTGCCCGCCAGCGCCTACTGGCAGGCGATGGACCGCTTCAACCACGCGGACTACACCCGCGCGCTCGACCTGCTCGAACACGCCCCCGACGCGGGCAAGCCCGGCGAGCAGGCCGACGTGTGGAACCTGCGCGGCGCGGCGTACCTGCACCTGCACAAGTACGACCAGGCGCGCACCGCCTTCTCCAAGGCCGTCGAAAAGGACCCCGACCTGTGGGCGGCGCACTTCAACCTGGCCGAGGTCAGCTTCCGCCAGGGCCGGTACGCGGACAGCCGCCGGCAGTTCGAGGCTTTGCTCGGGCGCACCAACCGCTTCACCCACTCGGACGAACGCGGCTTCCTCCAGTACAAGCTGATGCTCACCCAGGCGCTCGCGGGCGACGAGAAACCCGCGCAAACCTACGTGGACGAGCACCGCAACGACCGCAACCCGGCGTTGACGTACTACTATCTCCACGCCGCGCTCGAACACCGCCACGGCCACGAGAAGCAGGCCGAACAGTGGCTCGCGCAGTCTGACGCGCACTACACGCCCGCCAGCGGGCAGGTCTTCGCCGAATCGTTCCGCTCGCTGGGTTGGAACACGCAGCATTCCGAGAAGTTGATCGCCGCCGCCCTGCGCCGCGACCCATCCGCCGCGACCACGCCCACCTCTCTGGCCGTCGTCGAACTCCTCCCCAGCCAGACACCCGCCGCCAAGACCAACAACGCCGTCACCACGACTGCGCCGGCTCCCGCCGATCCCGCCGTGCCGCGACCGGAGTTCCGCATCACGACCCCGCCTGCGCCCTTCTTCTCCGCCGACAAAGTGGAGGCGTCACAGATGCCGCCGGCCGCCGCCGATGGCAATGACCTGCCCGACAACGCCCCGGCCGCCAGTGCGGACCCCCTTCTCCCGGACGATCCGCGCGCGGTGTATTCCCGGCCGGTGGTGCTCGGCCGTCCGGCGGCTGCCGCCAGCCCCGGCAAGTCCAAGGCCACGCCCGCCGCCGCCGCCGCGGCGTGGCCCGGGGGGGCGGCGGGCCCCGCGGCCGGGCCCCACGCCGCGGGGCGGGCGGAGTCAG
>CAXUIU010000210.1:0-6959 GCA_964250955.1 uncultured Chthoniobacterales bacterium
CAACGTGAGCGGCCCGCCGCCGATGCTCGTTAACGGCAATACCCAAAGCGACCATCCGTCGCTGACGGTCACGCCCGGGCAGGTGCAGATGCAGGGCGGCGTTCCGGCCATCGGGGCGTCGGTGCCGCTGGACCCCGTCGTCAACCGCCTGCGTCAGATGCAAGAGCAGAACCAGCCGGCCGCGCCGACGCCGAGCGCGGGCAACGGTCCGACGGTCACCGTGCCGCACAATTAGACGGGCTGTTCGTCGTGGAAGCGTCCGAACGGCAGCGGCCCATTGGGGTCTTCGACTCCGGCGTTGGCGGCCTGACGGTTGTCAACGCCCTGCGGCGGCTCCTGCCCGCGGAGGAGATCTTTTACCTCGGCGACAACGCGCGCATCCCCTACGGCAACAAGGGCGCGGCCACGGTGGAACGCTACAGCTTCGAGTTGACCGGACTTTTGTTGGCCGAAGGGGCAAAGGCCATCGTCGTCGCGTGCAACACCGCGACCGCGCTGGCCGTGCCGCGGTTGCAGGAAGTCCTGAAGGTGCCAGTCGTCGGCGTGATCGCCCCCGGGGCGGCGGCGGCGGTGGCGGCCACGCGCAACGGGCGCGTCGGGGTGATCGGCACGCACGCGACGATCAGCAGCGGGGCCTACGAACGCGTCCTGCGCGCGCTCTCTCCTGATCTGTTCATCCGCGCCGAGGCGTGCCCGTTGTTCGTGCCTTTGATCGAGGAAGGTTTGCTCGAAGACTCGCTGACGGACCAGCATATCGCGCGCTATTTGCGGCCGGTTTTGGACGCCGGGGTGGACACGCTGATCCTCGGCTGCACGCATTACCCGCTCTTGAAGGAAGCCATCGCGCGGCAGACTGGGCCGAACGTGCGGCTGGTGGACTCGGCCGACAACTGCGCCTTGGCGGTGCGCGACCTGTTGGCCGATGCCGGCCTCGCCGCGCCGGTGGGGCGCGCCGGCGCCCTCCAGGTGGCACTCACTGACGCGAGCGACCGTTTCCTGCCGGTCGTTGAACGTGCGCTGGGCTTGAAGGTCGGCGACGTGGGACTGCGCCGGGTGCAGGGCGTGGCGCTGACCGGGGCCGTCTAGGTCTCTCGCTGCGTCTGCGCGGCATTCAATCCTACCAGAAAATTTAGGGATTGGCTCGGAGAGCCATCCGGACCTTGTTTGGAGGCGCCTGCGGCGCGTGGCGGGCGCGACTTCCTTGTTTGCCACAGACTTGGAAGCTTGTTACAAAGGGCGCGGCAGCCGGAGAACGCCAGTTGCTCACCAACGGGTGTGAACAAACCGGCGCCGCTGCGCCCGAAACCCATCGGCGTGAGGAAAATCCAGCCCAGCTTCGACGGTCACCCAGCGGCTCCGACGCGGCGTAAGATCGGTCTGGACCTGGTCCGTGCGGTGGCAATCAGCCTGGTGCTGGTGTCGCACTTCGTGGCCAGCCTCGACATCTTGGGAGTTCATGGCGTCGAGTTGTTCTTCGCGTTGAGCGGCTTCCTGATCGGCGGGATTCTCTATCGGAATCTGTTGGCGGCCCCGCGCTGGTCATTCGCGGAGGTGAAACGGTTCTGGCTGCGGCGATGGTGGCGTACGCTGCCGAACTACTATGTTTTCCTCGGGGTTTTCTGCGTCTTTCACGCTTGTGTCGGTGGGTTGCCCGGGTTGGCCGGAGGCTGGCCGTTCCTGGTGTTTTGCCAGGACTTGTTCGGCATGAAGTCCTCGTTTTTCAGCGTCTCGTGGTCGCTGTGCATCGAGGAGTGGTTCTACCTCCTGTTTCCCGTCTGCGTCCTGCTTTTCACCGGGTTGGGATGTTCCAAGCGCCGGGCTTTTCTTTGTGCGACGCTCCTCTTCCTAGTCCTCCCGGCGGCGCTCCGCGAGCGGATGTTCGCCGTCAACGACCCGGCGGCGGTCCGCCTGATGACCTTTCCCAGGCTCGACGCCATCTTTTACGGGGTGGCCACCGCGTTCGCCACGGCCCGGTGGCAGATGACGGCTTCCGTGCGAACCGCCTTGCTCGCGGTGGCAGCCGCCGGACTGGTCGTGCTGACGGGCTACCAGTTCTACTGTTTCGAGAGCGACCGGCTCGTCCCCTTTTACCGGGCGGCCTTCGTGCTGTTGCCACTGCTCTTCAGTCTGACTTTGCCCTTCTTTGAGACGGTCGAAGCGTTCCCTGCCTCCCTGGCGGTGCTCGCCACGCCAGTCACAAAGCTGAGCCTCTGGTCCTATTCCATCTACCTGAGCCACATCCCGATTCTGTTCCTGACCTACGCCGTTTTCGGGGCGTGGCGGGAGGAACATGCCGCGGTCAACGTGCTCTCCAAGGTGGCCGGACTCGCCGTCTGCATCGGTGTTTCGCGCCTGGTCTACGAACACTTCGAGGTCCGGCTCACGCGGCTGCGCCCCGCCGAGGGTCGTCACGTCCCTAGCTGGAATAATCGCTCCCGCAGTTGCTCGGTCCAGCGCGACAGGTAGGAGAACCGCTGGTAAAAGCTCAGCAGCGTGTCGGCGGCGTCGGGCGGCCGGACGGCGGTCCAGAGGGCGTCCAAGCCTTGCAGCGCGCCTTCGGCCTCGGTGAGCAAGGTGGCGAGTTCGTCGAGGGCAGCCTCCACCTTTTCGCGGGCGGCGTGTTCTTCGCGGGCCAAGAGGGCCTTCGCTAACGCGGAGGACGCACCGGCCTTCTTGGTCAACAGGGCATCGGTCTCGCGCAGGAGGCCGTGAACCGCCACGAAGCGGTCGGCCAAACCGGCCGGCACGTTCGACGGACCGGCGAGTCGGACGTGCGGGTATTCGAGTTCGAGGAGATGGCGCAGGCGGGCTTTGGGATCGCGGAGGGTAGCCTGGGCGGCGTTGAGCCGGGCGAAGTCGGCGTCTGCTTCCGCCGCGGCCGTCTGGTCGGGGTGCTCGGTGCGGCTGAGACGGTGGAACGCTTCCTTGATCCGGTCGGGGTCGAGCCAAGGGCGGCGCGGTTCGCCGAACAGCGCGAAACTATCCGGCGTCACGCGGAGAAACTCTCCCCGCAAGAACAGTGCGCGACGGCGTTGGGGTTGGTCACCTTGAAGCCGCCCTTTTGCAGGTCGTCGCTGTAGTCCAACAGCGAACCGCTGACAAAGAGCGCGCTCTTGGGATCGACCACGACGCGCACCTGCGCGCTCTCGACCATGATGTCGCGGTTGGCCGGACCGTCCACGAGGTCCATCTTGTACTGGAGTCCCGAGCAGCCGCCGCCGATCACCGCGACACGGAGCGCACCCTGCGGCCGGCCCTGGCGTTCCAGGAGCGAGCGCAGCTTCTTGCTCGCCGGGTCGGTCACCTTGACGAGACGTTCGTTGCCGATCTTGAACTTGATTTCGCCAGCGGGGCTCATGGGAGACACCAGGAAATTTATCACAGGGCAGCGGCGGCGTCGCGGGCTTCTTGTTCCAGCGGCGCGAACAGGTAGCCCTCGGTGAGGCACTCGCACAGGTACTGGCGCAGGAAGGGGCGTATCCCGCCCACGCGTTCGTACTGGCGGGTGTGGGTCAGTTCGTGGGCGAGGAGCTGCCGGTCGCGGTGGTAGGGAGAACGCAAAAAGATGCCGTAGCGCGCGGAGAGGCCGACCGTCTCCGTGGACGGCGTCCCGGTCCAGAGGCCGAGCCGGCGGATGAGTGCGTTGTGCGGCAGTGGCAGGCGGGGCAAGACGAGCAGGCGGACGCGTTCGGGGAAGGCAATGCCGAGGGCGCGGGCGACCCCGAGTTGGTCGGAGTCGAGCGGGACACCCTCGGCGAGGATGCGTCGTTCCTGCCGCGCGACCCAAGCGCATGCGAACGGCAACGCCAAAGGCACGAACAGCCTGACAACCCATCGCCGCAACGCTCCGGATGCGTTCACAGCACTTAGAGCAACGCTTTGGTCATGACGACCAGCGTCACGACCGCGGGGACCAGCATCACGACCGCGGGGACCAGCCAGAGTGCCGACCACGGATACGTCCGGAAGCAAAACGCACCACAGACCAACGACAGGAAGCAACCGATAGCCACCACCCACCAGGTAACGATGGCGAGGCCCATCCCCGCCATGCCCAGCTGCGGTTTGGTCCCGCTACCGAAGACCATCAATGCTCCCGCCAAGACGGCCGGCAAAAAGACAATCCCGGAAGCCAGCAGCCAACGCTTGCCCGCTGTTCGGCGGAGCAGCAGGAGGGCCAATGATACCAACGGACCCAGAACGCAAACCGCGTACAGGAAGATGAACGTGTCCGGGGTCAAGGCGATCATCGTCAGGCGGAAAGGAGTGGTCGCTTCGCAGTGCAGGGGAGCTACTTCGCCCCCGGCCGGGCCGTCGGGACGCACTGCCGCCAGACGTAGTCGAACATCACCGCGAACTCCACCTTTTGCAGGTGGCCGATCTCCTTGCGGTACTCGTGTTCGCCGTACTTGAACTGCTCGCACAGGTGGATGAAGAGCGAAGGGTCCCAGTTCATCTGCCGGCCCATGTGCGGGGCGGCGTCGCTGGCGCGGCTCTGCATTTCCTGGAAGACGGGCTGCTCGCCCGCGCGGCGCATCCAGTAGCGGGCGTTCTCGAAGTCGCCCTCGCGCCGGTGGATCATCCCGTGCCAGTATGCGGCGAGGTCGCCTTCGTCCTTTTGGGCGTGCTTGTGCGCGTCGTCGAGGGCGTTGTGGTAGTAGAACAATCCCGCGCGCACGAGGCCCGCGGGCGCGCCGGGCAGGAGGGGCGTTCCGCCGAAGACCTTGGCGTCGTCGGCCTCGCGCAGGCGGATGACGAGTTCGTAGTCGGTGGGTTCCTTGGGCAGGGGTTCGTCGAGGGTGCGTTCGTGCAGGAGGAGGCGTTGGAGGTAGTCCGGGTAGCGGCTCATGGCGACTTCCAAGTTGCCGCAAGTGCCGTGCCGGGCAAGGGACTTGCTACGCTGACGGTTCATGCGTCCTCCAAAGAAGAGCAAAAAGAGCAGTTGGACCGTTCCCTTCGCCTGCGCGCTGGCCGTCACGGGCCTGCCGCTGACGCTCGTGTTGTTGTCGCACCACGCCGCCAACGCCGCCGCCCCGGCACCGACGGTCGCCAGCGCGCCCCAGCCGACGGCGACGAACCCGGCGGCCGACCCGCAGGCTCCGGCGGTGGAGGTCTCGCTCGGAGACGCGCTCGGCCGGCACTGGCTACAGGCCGAGTACCGCGGCGACGGACACAGCCAACTGCGCGCGGCCTTCGTCAACCGGCACACCGCGCCCTTGAAGGTGACGGTGGAAGCCGGGACCATCTTCGAGACGCCCGACCTGCGCAACCAGACCGTCGTCGCGCGCGGCCAGACCGTCGAGGTGCCCGCGGGCGGGAGGCGTTCGGCGTGGCTCAACGCCGCCGCCACCCGCTCGACCAACGCGCTCGCCGACCAGCCTTACAATCTCTGCCCGGACACGCTCCTCCATTTGCAGGCGCTCTTCGCGGCGGTGGACCGCTGCCCGGAGTATTCGCGTGAAGCGGTGCAGTGCGCCGTGCTGATGCTCACCGAGAACGCGCCGCTGAACCTCTTCGCCAAGTTCGCCGTCCTCTCGGGCGACCAACCCACGCGCACGGCCTCGCCCGCCTACAAGGTCAACACGGCCGAGATCCTCGCTGCTTTTTCGCTGGTCAAGGAGGCCGGCTACGCGCGCATGAACCTCCTCGCCGCCCAGGAAAGCCAACTCAAGATCGAGGCGATGATCGATCCCCTCGCCCACGCCGCGGCCGTGAAATACTACAATCTCTCCAGCGAGCAGGAGTGGACCTACTGGCGCGACGAACTCCAAAAAGGCGACGTGAGCACACGCCACTATGCGCTCTACGGCATCGGCCGGTACTACCCCGACGTGGCGCTCCAGATGCTGCCCGACTGGGCGCGCGCGGGCCAACTTTCGCCGCTGATGCGCGCGTCGGCAGTCCAGGCGATGGCCGAGACGCACAAGCCGGAGGCGATCAGCGTGCTCCAGGGGCTCGTGAGTGAGTTCGGCGCGGCGACGGAGTTGGGCCAGTCCGCGCGCAAGGCCATCGCGTACCTGGAAAACCAGCGCGCCACCCCGACCGGCAACGGGCCGGTGGAGTTCCGACTGTCGCAGGCGAGTTTGCGCTGAGGGCGCCGGGGGCACCGCAACGTGGCTTCAGCCACACCGCAACGGCGCCTCGCGCCCGCCGCTTTACAAGCCGGGGAGCCTGCACGAAGGTGGCCGGCTCGACCCCTATGACTACCTTCCTGATTGATTTATTGCTGACGGCACAGGTCATTGTCGCTCTCCTGTTGGTGCTCGTCGTGTTGTTGCAGCGGCCGCGCAGCGAGGGGCTGGGGACGGCGTTCGCCTCGGGAACGATTGAGACCTTCCTCGGACCCGCCACAGGTTTTCTCGTACGGTTCACGACGTGGATGGGCGGGTTGTTCTTTGTGTTGACGCTGGTGCTGGCCTTCCTGTACGCGCACCAGCACACCGACAAGGTTCGCATCGGCGCGAACCGCAAGACCGTCGAATCTCCCGCCTCGCCAGCGGCGTCCGTGGCTCCGGTTGCCCCGGTGGCCATCCCGGCCGCCTCGCCCACGGAGTCCGTGGCAAGCGCACCGACCGAGGTGCTGCCAGCCGCTTCGCCCGCGGTTTCGCCGGCTGCCGCCACAGCCCCGGTGGTCGTTCCTCCGGCCGCAGAAAGCCCGGCGGCTTCCCCATCTCCCGAGCCGACCGCGGCCGTTGTGCCTGTCCCGACGGCCGCCCCAACGGTTTCGGTGGTGCCGAGCCCGACGCCCGAGGCGGCTCCGTCTGCCTCCCCAGAGGCGTCGGCGAAGGCCATCGCCGCTTCGATCTGCGGCCCGAACGCCGCCGTGGTGGACAGGATGCGCGCGCTCAGCACGCGTCCGATGGCGCCGGCCTCGATCAGCGCGCGGGCGTGGAGCGCGGCGGGGCTGGCGCGGCCGGCGGCCCGCCTGGGGCGATTACGCCGTGCACATCGAGATGGAG
>CAXUIU010000211.1:0-6946 GCA_964250955.1 uncultured Chthoniobacterales bacterium
CGATTACTAGCGATTCCAACTTCATGCACTCGAGTTGCAGAGTGCAATCCGAACTGAGACGGCTTTTCGAGATTGGCTGACCCTCGCGGGCTCGCGTCCCTCTGTCACCGCCATTGTAGCACGTGTGTAGCCCAGCCCGTAAGGGCCATGAGGACTTGACGTCATCCACACCTTCCTCGCGGCTTATCACCGGCAGTCTCCCTAGAGTGCCCAACTGAATGATGGCAACTAAAGGCGAGGGTTGCGCTCGTTGCGGGACTTAACCCAACATCTCACGACACGAGCTGACGACAGCCATGCAGCACCTGTGCAAGTTGTGTATTGCTACACTCGCTGGCTTTCACCAACTTAGAAATGCATGTCAAGGCCAGGTAAGGTTCTTCGCGTTGCATCGAATTAAGCCACATACTCCACCGCTTGTGCGGGCCCCCGTCAATTTCTTTGAGTTTTAATCTTGCGATCGTACTCCCCAGGCGGCACGTTTAACGCGTTAGCTCCGGCTCGAAGGGGGTCGAATCCCCTCAAACCAAACGTGCACCGTTTACTGCCAGGACTACCGGGGTATCTAATCCCGTTTGCTCCCCTGGCCTTCGAGCATCAGCGTCAGTAACTGTCCAGTGAGCCGCCTTCGCCGCTGGTCTTCCTCACGATATCTACGCATTTCACTGCTACACCGTGAATTCCACTCACCTCTCCAGTCCTCTAGCCAAGCAGTATCGAATGCAGTTCTGAGGTTGAGCCCCAGGATTTCACATCCGACTTACCCGACCGCCTACGCTCCCTTTACGCCCAATGAATCCGAACAACGCTTGAGGCCTCTGTATTACCGCGGCTGCTGGCACAGAGTTAGCCGCCTCTTCCTCTTCTGATACTATCAAGCCCCCGATAGTGACTCGGTGGCACTTGTTCTCAAATGACAGGAGTTTACAAGCCGAAGCCATTCATCCTCCACGCGGCGTCGCTCCGTCAGGGTTTCCCCCATTGCGAAAAATTCTCGACTGCTGCCACCCGTAGGTGTCTGGACCGTGTCTCAGTTCCAGTGTGGCTGGTCGTCCTCTGAGACCAGCTACCCGTCAATGCCTTGGTGAGCCGTTACCTCGCCAACTAGCTGATAGGCCGCGGGGTCATCAAGAAGCGCTAGTTTAACCCAGCTTTGACGTTGGGCAGATGTCGGCCCTGGTCACATGCGGTATTAATTCGCCTTTCGGCGAGCTATCCCCCACTTCTCGGCAGATTCCCCACGTGTTACGCACCCTTGCGCCGCTGACTGTATTGCTACAGCCCGCTCGACTTGCATGTCTTATCCACGCCGCCAGCGTTCGTTCTGAGCCAGAATCAAACTCTCCGTAGAAAATTTGCGCCCCGGTCGCTAAGACCGAAGCAAATTCTGACCGATTCCTAATGTGCCGGCATCCTGGCAAGGACACCGGACTTTCGGTTCGATCAATCAATCTTGAAATTGAGTCAAAGAAACCGACGAATAACGCACAATTCAATCTTTGCCTTCTCCCACTCTCTGACTTCTACTTTTTCAGGCTCACCCGGCGCTCATCGCGTCGTCGAACCATCAGAGCTAAATTCTCAAAGAAACACCTTCGATTTCTTCCAACGCACCGGGCGGCGAACCGCCTGCATCTGCGTCATCCGAACCGATCACCCGGACTTGCCGGGCCGCTCATCGAGCGAGGTTTGATACTACCACTTCCGCTTTCACCGTCAACCAAGTTTCTTCAACTTTCTTGTCGGCGTCCGGTCTGACTTCAACCGGCTTGCCACTTTCGTGGCGGGTCCTCATCTTCGCTCGTTTCTTACCGGCGTCAAACAGAAACTTTCGTTTCTTTTCGACTCTCACCGTTTCCGGCGAGCGGCTCGTTTCGAGCAGGTCCGCATCTTACTTTCACCCCCGGAAACGTCAACAGACTATTTTGAAGTTTTCTGTGACGTACACCCTTCTCCGCAGAGTCAGGTTTCCGGGGCTCAGTTCGAGCGAGCCGAAGACTAAAACAGAAGCAAAGAACGTCAACCGAAAATCGCGTTTTCCGTTGGTGACTGCCGCCGGGTTTTTCAGGCCCTGCGGCGCGTCGGGACGGTTAGATTAAACGAGGTCGCCGATCCGTCAACGCAATCGGTGACGATTTCTTCATTTAGTCTTTAAGCTTCTCAGGCGTAGGGAGATCCTTGTGCGTCTGGAGCCACTCGGTATGGAACGTCCCCTCCTTGTCGGTACGCTCGTAGGTGTGCGCGCCGAAGAAGTCACGCTGTGCCTGGAGGAGATTCGCCGGGAGGCGTTCCTGACGGTAACTATCGAAGTACGCGAGGGATGCGCTGAAAGCCGGCACCGCTACCCCGTATTCCGCTGCCGTGGCAACCGCTTGCCGCCAGTGCGGCTGGTTCTTTTCCAGGGCGTCGGTGAAGTAGTCGTTGAGCATCAGATTGCTCAAGTCAGGTTGCTTGTCGTACGCCTCCTTGATGCGGTTGAGGAAACGGGCCCGGATGATGCACCCGCCACGCCAGATGGTGGCGATGTCGCCGAAGTTTAGGTGCCAGTCGTATTTTGCGCCGGCCGTGCCGAGCAGGTCCATCCCCTGCGTGTAGGAGATGATCTTGGAGGCGTACAAGGCATCTCGCACCGAGTCGATGAGCGCCTGCCGGTCACCGCTGAACTGCTTCTCTGGCAAATCTTTGAGGATTTTGGAAGCCGCCACGCGGGCGTCTTTGTGGGAAGAGGTGATCCGCGCTTCCACGGCGGCGTTGATTGTTGACACCACAACGCCCATGTCCAAGGCGCTCATGATGGTCCACTTGCCGGTGCCCTTCTGGCCGGCCTTGTCGAGGATCTTGTCCACGAGATAGCCCTCCCCGGTGCCGCCGTTCTCCGTGTCATCGTCCTTGTGGGTAAAGATGCGGCTCGTGATCTCGATGAGGAAGCTGTCGAGATCGCCGGTGTTCCATTGGTCGAATACCTGATGAAGCTCCTCGGGCTGCATGCCGAGCACGCGGGTAAGGATGGCGTATGCCTCGCAGATGAGCTGCATGTCGCCGTATTCGATGCCGTTGTGGACCATCTTCACGTAGTGGCCCGCGCCATCCGGCCCCATGTAGCGGCAGCACGCCTCGCCGTCGACCTGCGCGGCGATCTTGGTGAAGATCGGCTTGATGATCTCCCACGCGTCCTTCGGTCCGCCGGGCATGATGGACGGCCCCTTGAGCGCGCCTTCCTCGCCGCCGGAAACGCCGGTGCCGAGGAAATGAATGTTCTTCGCAGCAAGGTCCTTGCACCGGCGCTGCGTGTCGGTGAACAGCGAATTACCGCCGTCGATGATGAGGTCGCCTGGTTCCAGGAGCGGCACCAACTGGTCGATGACCGCGTCCACCGCGCTGCCGGCCTTGACCATGATCATCGCCTTGCGCGGCTTCGCCAGCGCCCCGACGAACTCCTCCATCGTCTTGGTCGCGGTGATGCGCTTGTCCTTGGCGCGGCCGGCCGCAAACTTCTCCGTCACGCTGGTCGTGCGGTTGAAGACGGCCACGGAGAAGCCCTTGCTTTCCATGTTGAGCACGAGGTTTTCACCCATGACGGCCAAGCCGATGAGTCCGATGTCGCAGGAGTCCGTTGCAGTTGCCATATTTAGAAGGAAAGTGTCTTGCCTTTGCTGTGTGCGGGTTAACCTAGCAGTCCCACCGCCGCGGCAAACCAGTTTTTATGCTCCCCTCCCACCGCGAAGTGCTGATCACGTCCGCGGCGCTCGCACGTCCGCCGGAGCGGTTTGACGCGGCGTCGGGCGGCGTGGTGGAGTTTTTCGGCGTGGTGCGTGGTCAAGAGGGCCCGGAAGCCATCGCGGGGATCGACTACGAAGCCTACCTGGAGATGGCGCGGCACCAGTTTGACCGCCTGGTGGAGGAAACCGCCGCGCGCTTTCCCGTGCATGACCTGGTGGTGCATCACCGCGTGGGGTTTGTGGCGGTGGCGGAGCCGTCACTGTTCTTGCGCGTGAGCGCGGCCCACCGCGGGCCGGCGTTCTCGGCGGCGGAGTGGTTTATCGACGAGATGAAGCAGCGCGTGCCCATCTGGAAGCATCCGGTCTCGTCCATTGTCGCCGGCCGATGAACCTGCCCAACAGACTGACGGTCGGCCGGTTCTTTCTGACGATCCTTTTCGTGGTCGTGGTCAGCACGGAGTTTCCGTACCATTACGCGCTGTCGTTGGGGCTTTTCGTGCTCGCAGCACTGACGGACTATTTAGACGGCGAACTGGCCCGGCGTTGGCGGATGATCACCGACTTCGGCAAGCTCATGGACCCGTTGGTCGACAAGATCATGACGGCCGCCGCCTTCGTTTGTCTGGTGCCTCTCAAAGCCATCCCGGCCTGGGCGGCGATCATCGTCATTTCGAGGGAGTTCCTCATCACAGGATTGCGGTTACTGGCGATCTCCAAGGGCCGGGTGCTGCCGGCCGACCGTATCGGCAAACACAAGACCTCGTGGCAGATCGCCACGGTGGTCTTCTTTCTGGTGTTGCTGAGCATGCGCGAGTGGCTGCTGCGGCGCGGTGAGGAACCCGGCGCGTGGTGGGAACAACTGTGGTCCTACGGCGGCTGGGCGGTCAGCGGCATCGCCGTCTTCCTGACGCTGTACTCGGGGATCGACTACCTGTGGAAACACCGCTCCATGCTGGAGACGGAGTAAGCCCCTCACAAAGGCCGCAGAGGCATTTCAGCGTCCGAGGTATGCCGCGCGCACTTGCGGGTTCTGCTTCAACGCAGCAGAGGTGTCTTGCAGGATGATCTCGCCGGTTTCGAGTACGTAGCCGCGGCTGGAAACTTCCAGGGCAAGGTTGGCGTTCTGCTCGACGAGTAACACGGTCATCCCAAGCTGTTTATTGATCTCGACGATCTTCTCGAAGATTGTCTTTACGAGGATGGGCGCGATGCCGAGCGAGGGCTCGTCGAGCATCAGACACTTGGGCGCGCCGGTCAGCGCGCGGCCGATGGCGAGCATCTGCTGTTCGCCGCCGGAGAGCGTGCCGGCGGACTGGCGTTCGCGTTCCTTGAGGCGCGGGAAGATGCTGAAAACGTAGTCGAGGTCCTTGTTCCAGCGCCCCCGGTCGCGCAGGCGGTACGCGCCCATTCTGAGGTTTTCGAGGACCGTCAGGTTGGCGAAGACCATGCGCCCCTCGGGGACGTGGGAAATACCCCGCGCAACGATTCCGTGGGGCGGCAGTTGCGTGATGTCCTCGCCGTTGTACCGGATCGTCCCCGCCGCTGGTCGCGCCAGGCCGGAAATCGCGCGTAACGTGGTCGACTTGCCCGCGCCGTTGGCCCCGATCAGCGTGACGATACTCCCCTCCTCCACCCGCAGCGAAACGCCGTGCAGCGCCGTGATGGAACCGTAGCGGACCTCGACGTTCTCCAGCTCAAGCATCGCTTTCCCCCGCCCCCACCGGGGTTTCCTCTCCCAGGTAGGCCGCGATGACCTCCGGGTTGCGTGTGATGGCCTCCGGGTTGCCCTCGGCGATCTTGACGCCGTGGTCGAGCACGAAGATGCGCTCGCAGATGCCCATGACGAGCTTCATGTCGTGCTCGACCAGGAGCACGGCGATCTGGAACTTGTCCTTGATGAACCGGATGAGCTTGGTCAGTCCCTCCTTTTCGATGGGGTTCATGCCGGCGGCGGGTTCGTCGAGCAGCAGCAGCTTGGGGTGCGTCGCCAGCGCGCGAACGATCTCCAGCCGGCGCTGGTCGCCGTAGGACAGGCTCTTGCAAGGCGTGTCGCGGAAGCGGCCAAGGTCGAAGATGTCGAGCAGTTCCATGACCTGCCCGTCGATGTCGCGTTCCTCCTGGTAAAAAGCCGGCAGGCGCAGCAGCGCGTGAGAGAACGTGTGTTTGCAGCGCAGGTTGAACGCGGCGCGAACGTTATCGAAGACCGACAGCGACGCGAAGAGCCGGATGTTCTGGAACGTGCGCGCGATGCCGCGGTAGGCGATCTTGTGCGGGCGCAAACCGGCGATCCTTTCCCCGGCGAAGATGATGGAGCCGCTCGTCGGCTTGTAGACGCCGGTGATGATGTTAAAAACCGTGGTCTTGCCCGCGCCGTTGGGTCCGATCAGCCCGACGAGGTCGTGCGCGCCGATTTGCAGGTCCAGGTCGCCCACGGCCGTCAGGCCGCCGAAGCGCACGGTGCAGCGTTGGAGGTCGAGGAGCGCGGAATCCATGGGTCAGGCCTTCGCCGGGATCTTGCGCGTGGCCCCGCCGCCGAACGCGCGGATGCCGCCAAACAACCCCTGCGGACGCAGCAGCATCAGCGCGATGAGCACCAGAGCATAGATGATCGTCCGATTATCGGCGATGCGGCGCAGCCAGTCGGGGAGGAAGGGATACTTCGCCGCGAAGCGCAGGTACTCGGCCAGCGCGGTCAGGAGCACCGCCGCGAACGCCACGCCCGCCGTGGAGCCCATGCCGCCGAGGATCACCATGACAACGATCTCGATGGATTTCTGGAAGTCGAACCCGCTCGGGTTGATGTACGTCGTCTCGTGCGCGAAGAGCCCGCCGGCAATCCCGGCGAAAAACGCGCCGGTCACAAACGCCACAACCTTGCGCCGGGTCGTGTCGATACCCATCGCCTCGGCGGCCACCTCGTCGTCGCGCACCGTCAGGAACCCGCGTCCATAGGTGGAGTCGATCAGGCTGACCACGACGTAGATCGTCACCGCGGCCAGTGCGAACGCCCAGAAGAACGACGTGTAGCCCGGGATGCCGCTGTACCCGCTCGCGCCGTTCACGGCGTCGGTATTCTGGATAATGACGCGGATGATCTCGCCGAAGCCGAGCGTCACGATGGCGAGGTAGTCCCCCCGCAACCGCAGGGAAGGCACGCCGACGAGCAGCCCCGCCACCGCCGCCGCCAGTCCGCCCGCCACCAGCACGGCCAGGACGAGCACTACGAC
>CAXUIU010000212.1:0-6945 GCA_964250955.1 uncultured Chthoniobacterales bacterium
GGTTAAGTCCTCAGTTCCGCTTGAACTCGGGCGAGCCGACGAACGCCCGAACCACGCTCACCTGCGGGAACAGGTCAGGCATCGCCACACCGAGCACGTCGGCGAGTAGGTACAGTTCGGCGTCGGCCACCCAGCGTAGCTGCGCCTCAATCTTCGCCAGCGACGCCCGGCTCACATCCCAGCCTGCCCGCTGGAGTTTGGCCGCTAAGTCCATTAGCAGCCGTGCGACGTTCATCACCCTTCAGCATCCGCAAACGTGCTGCATCGGAGCTTGTAGAGTTTTCCGCAGCCGGGCTTTTGCAGAGATGGCGACGGTACGTCTGCCGTCGGTTCGAGGACCAATATGGGAAGTAATGTTCTGCCCACGCGGTTAGCCACCAACACGACCAAAGAAATGAACCATAACCAAGGGGATGGCCTTGATCAGGAGAAAGTGGTGACCACCGAGATGCCGGGCGTGTCGGAGCGATCCATGCTGACGAGCACGTCAACGGCTTGCGAGAGGTTCACCGTTCTGGTGACCAGCCTTTGCGGAGCGAGTTTGCCGCTGCCGATCATGGCAAACATCGCGTCGTAGCGATGCGCCTGCATGCCATGGCTGCCGAGCACTTCCAACTCATTGGCGATGACCCGGTCCATCGGGATGGTGGGCGTGCGGTTCTCCGCCAGCATCAAGCCGACCTGCACGTGCCGTCCCCGCTTGCGGAGGTTGGCGACCGAATCGAAGCAGGTTTTCGGATGGCCGAGCGCGTCCAGGGAGACGTGCGCTCCGCCGCCGGTGATCTCGATGGCGGCGGCGGCCACGTCCGCAACCATGGCCGCGTTGATAGTGGCAGTCGCCCCAAGTGATCGGGCCAGGCTCAGCTTCTCGTCCGTCACATCGATGGCGACGACGTTCGCGCCGATGGCACTGGCGATCATGATAGCGGAGAGTCCCACGCCGCCGCAGCCATGCACGGCCACCCACTGGCCCGCGGACACCCGGCCTTGGTCAACCACCGCGCGGAAAGAAGTCGCAAAGCGGCACCCCAGGCTCGCGGCGGTCGTGAAATCAATCGCTTCTGGCAAGGCCACGAGGTTGCCGTCGGCGCGGGGCAACGAGACGTACTCGGCGAACGATCCCCAGTGAGTAAAGCCAGGTTGAAACTGTTGGTCACAAATCTGCTGGTGTCCTGCGCGGCACTCGCCGCAACTGCCGCAACCAAGCACAAACGGCACGGTGACCCGGTTGCCGACTTTCCATTGGGTCACCTGCCGACCTACGGCGCAGACTACCCCCGCCAACTCGTGCCCCGGCACGTGCGGCAAGCGGATGCTGGGGTCGTGACCCATCCAGCCATGCCAGTCGCTGCGGCAGACGCCGCTGGCCTTGACCTGCACGACGACGCCATCAGGCTCCGGGGTGGGCTCCGTGACGGAGGCCACTCGCAAAGGCGCGCCGAACGCTTCGTACAAGATTGCTTTCACCGTCAGAGCAAAACCGAAGCATTAAGGTCAGTCGACTGGCCGGTTAAGCAAGTGGAGAGCGGCGTCGGCCGCCATCTTCGAGCTTCTAGGAACGTGAAGGATAACATCTTCACATCGTGCAAAGTTAGTTGATATATCAACTATATCGTGCGATGATACAGCTTCTCTATGGCTTACAACGTTACGATTTGCCGCCGGTGTGGCGAGTGTGCCTACGACCCCGACTACAAACGCTGCCTGAACGAAGACTGCCACTTGGCACCGCTCGCGACAGGCATGCGCATGACCTTATTGATCTCGGGTGCCCTGGCGCTTCTGCTGGAAGTACTTACCCACTCGTTGCGCTGAAGATGCTGGCAGGGTAGCGGTGTTGCTGCTTGGCACGCCGCTCGCGCTTGGACTGGTAGGGGCGGCTCTCCGAGCCGTCCCGAATGTTTCTGGCAAAGACCCTCGTACGCCTGGACGCTGCCAATCCAAAACAGAGTGCGTTGCTCTCGGAACAGCCCCCTAAGACGGCCCCTAGGCCCTCTGCTTCTGGGAACGTCTGACCAGAGCAAATAGAGACCGGTTCGGGAAACTATCCCCACCTTGGAGGAGATGCCGCCGGCGCGGCGAAGCTTGCCCCAAACGCCGCACGCTCCAGGGACGCGTCGGAGACACATCAGGACCAAACGTCGCCGACCAGCCGTAAAACTTTCAGGCTTGCGGCCGGCGCGAGCCCGGCCGTTGGTGTACGCCGCTATGGTCACCCTTCCCCGTTCTCTCCGCGGCCTGCTGGCGGCGGCCCTCTTGCTGCCGGGCGTCGCGCGCGCGCAACAGAGCCTCCCCGACACCACCCGCCTGCTGCGTTTCCCGGCGACGAACGGTGACCAGATCGTCTTCGACTACGCGGGCGAACTCTACACCGTCCCCGTGGCCGGCGGCACGGCGCGGCGGCTGACCAGCGGGCCGGGGTACAGTTCATTCCCGCGTTTCTCGGCCGACGGCAAGCAGCTCGCTTACACCTCCCAGTATGACGGCAACACGGAGGTCTACGTCATGCCCGCGGAGGGCGGCACGCCCAAGCGCCTGACCGTCACCGCCACCCTCGGCCGCGACGACATCAGCGACCGCATGGGGCCGAACAACCTCGTCATGACGTGGCTCAACACGAAGCCGGAAGTCGTCTTCCGCTCCCGTATGCGGTCCTTCAACGACTTCATCGGCCAGCTCTACACGGTCGGCATGGACGCGGACCTGCCCAAGCAACTGCCCGTGCCGCGCGGCGGGTTCGTGTCGTTCTCGCCGGATGATTCCAAGATGGCCTACAACCGGGTATTCCGGGAATTTCGCACCTGGAAGCACTACCGCGGCGGCATGGCCGACGACGTGTGGATCTACGATTTCAAGACCGGCCAGACCGAGAACCTCACGGACAACCCCGCGCAGGACATCTGCCCGATGTGGGGGCCGGACAACAAGATCTACTTTCTCTCCGACCGCGACGGCCGGCTGAACCTCTTCTCCACCGACCTCGCCACGAAGGAAACCAAGAAGCTGACGAACTACCAGGACTTCGATATACGTTTCCCGTCGATCGGCAAGGGCGCGGTGGTCTTCGAGCAGGCGGGCTACGTCTGGCGCTACGATCTCGCCTCGGGCCAGTGCGCCCCGGTGCCCATCAACGTAAAGGAGGACCTCGCTTCCGGCCGCTCGGGCGTCGTCGACGCGGGCAAGCACCTCGAATCCGTCTCGCCCGCGCCGGACGGGAAACGCGTCGTCGCCGTCGCCCGCGGCGAACTCTTCTCCGTCCCCGCCAAGGACGGCACGCCCCGCAACCTGTCGAACACCTCCGGCGTCCACGAGCGCGACGCCCAGTGGTCGCCCGACGGCAAGTCCATCGCCTACCTCTCCGACGCCACCGGCGAGAACGAACTCTACGTCCGTCCACAGGATGGCAAGGGCGAGCCGCAGCAGCTCACCACCGGCGCGGACACCTATTACTTCACGCCGATCTGGTCGCCCGACAGCAAGAAGCTGCTGTGGAGCGACCGCCTGGAGCGCCTGCGCATCGTGGACGTGGCGAGCAAGGCCGTCACGCTCGTCGATCAGAGCAAGGTCTCTGGCATCCGCGCCTACGACTGGTCCCCGGACAGCCAGTGGGTCACCTGGAGCCGCGAAGAAGAGGAGGGGATGTCCACCGTCCAACTGTACGGCCTCAACGGCGGCAAGCGCATCCAGGCGACGGACGGCTGGTACGAGTCGGGCAACCCCACGTTCAGCGCCGACGGCAAGTACCTCTTGTTGACTTCCGCGCGCGACTTCAAGCCGACCTTCGGGCAGGCCGAGTTCTCCGAGGTGTACCGCAACATGGAGCGCGTCTACCTACTCTCGCTCGCCAAGGCGACGCCCGGCCCGCTCGCTCCCAAGAGCGACGAGGTCGGCCAATCGGACGACAAGAAGCCCGACGACGCTGGCAAAAAAGACGCCGCCAAGCCCGAGGACAAAAAGCCGGTGACCGTCACCGTGGACGAGGACGGCTTGCGCGAACGCCTGACCGCCCTGCCGATCCCGCCGGGCAACTACCAGGCATTGCGCACCGTGGACGACCGGGTGTTCTACCTGCGCGCCAGGGGGGACGACCAGGAAGAAGAGGGAGGCGAGGGCGGCGGAAGCAAGTCCCTCTTGTGTGCCTTCAGCCTGAAGGAGCGCAAGGAAACCGTGCTCGGCGAGGTGAACACCTATGAGATCACCTTTGACGGCAAGAAGATGCTCGTCAAACAGGGCAAGGACTACGCGCTGGTCGATCTGCCCAAGGACAAGCTCGACACCAAGGACGGCAAGCTCAAACTCACCGGTCTGGACGAGATCGTCGACCACCACGCCGAGTGGACGCAAATCTACAACGAGGCTTGGCGGCAGATGCGCGACTTCTTCTACGCGCCCAACATGAACGGCGTGGACTGGAAGGCGATGCACGACAAGTACGCTGCGTTCCTGCCCTACGTGAACAACCGCAACGACCTGACGTACCTCATCGCCGAACTCATCTCCGAGTTGAACAACGGCCATGCCTACACCGGCGGCGGTGATCGCCCCGAGACTCCGCGGGTCAAGCTCGGGCTGCTCGGCGCGGAGTTCTCGCGCGACCCGGCGAGCCGCGCCTACCGCATCGACCGCATCCTGCCCGGCGAGAACTGGGACGAGGAAACGCGCTCGCCGCTGACGGCCATCGGCCTCAACGTCAAGGAAGGCGACTACCTCCTCGCCGTCAACGGCCAGCCCGTCGCCAGGCTGGAGAACCTCTTCCAGGCGTTGATCGACACCGCTGGCAAGCAGGTGACCCTCCGCGTCAACTCGAAGCCGACCGACGACGGCGCGCGCGACATCACGGTCGTGCCCACCGCCAGCGAGGCCCCGCTGTACTACCTCGCCTGGGTGCAGAAGAATATCGACTACGTCACCAAGAAGACCGGCGGCAAGGTCGGCTACCTGCATATTCCCGACATGGGTCAGCCGGGTCTCAACGAGTTCACGAAGCTGTACTTCCCGCAGGTCAAGAAAAAGGCGCTCATCGTGGACGTGCGCGGCAACGGCGGCGGGTTCGTGTCCCCCCTGGTCATCGAGCGGCTGCGCCGCGCTCTGGTCATGGTGGAAATGAGCCGCAACAACTCCGTGCCCCAAACAAATCCGCCGCAGACCTTCACGGGGCCGATGGACGCGCTGATGGACGAGTTCTCGGCGTCGGACGGCGACATCTTCCCGTACCGCTTCAAGACCCTGGGCTTGGGCAAGCTTATCGGCAAACGTTCCTGGGGCGGGGTGATCGGCATCAATAGTTCCCTGCCGTTCGTGGACGGCGGCGAGCTGCGCAAACCGGAGTTCGCGCCGTACTCCAAGGACGGCAAAGGCTGGGTGATCGAAGGCCACGGCGTGGACCCGGACATCGTCGTGGACAACGACCCGGCGAAAGAATTCCACGGCGAGGACCAGCAACTGGACAAAGCAATCGAGGTGATCCTCGACGAACTCAAAACCAGGAGCTACGACCTGCCGCCGATCCCGCCGTTCCCGGATCGTTCCATCAAGCCAACGCCATGAACCCGGTTCCTCTTCCGCTCTGGTAAACCTGGGGCGGAAGTGGGGCTGTGCCCGGACACCGGTTCGCTCTCCGCCCCCCCGCGATTCACAAACTTCATCCGGGAGTGACGAACGCCCGTGTTATCCGCGCCTCGACCCTTGCCGGTGAATAAACAAACGGTCGTCAACGAGATCGTCGCCCACTTGGACGCCGAGTTGCGCCGCTACGCGAAGGCGGCGCAGGTCGCCCACGCCGAAGCCACCGATGAGCAGAGCCGGGCCGAGAACAAGTACGACACCCGCGGCTTGGAAGCCTCGTACTTGGCGCACGGCCAGTCACGCCAGGTGGTCGAGACCGAACAAGCCCGCGAGCAGTATGCTTCTTTGCCGCTGCGTGCTTTCAGACCGGCAGAACCCATTGGCCTCGGCGCGCTGATCGAACTTGAACACGGCGGCCAGCGGTCGTGGTACTTCCTTGGCTCTGCCGCGGGGGGCACCGAGGTGGAGTGCGACGGCCAGGAGGTGCTCGTCATCACCCCGCAGGCGCCGCTCGGCCGCTTGTTGGCCGGCAAACAACCGGGCGAGACGGTTCAACTCGGTCGTGACCTCTACCGAATTGCGCAGGTCGTTTGATTAGCCCGCCCATGCCCAGGCCCGCAGAGTTTTGGTTCACCCCGCCGCCTTCCCCTTGCGCGTACCTTCCTGCCGAGATCTGCCGGTTGGACTACCGGTTGGTTCCCGGGTTGGACGAAGCGAAGTTTGCGGCCCTGCTCAACCGCGGCTGGCGACGCTTCGGCTACCAGCTTTTCCGGCCGCGCTGTCCGGCGTGCGCCCGATGCCGCAGCCTGCGGGTCAAGGTGGCCGGGTTCCAGCCGAACAAGGCCCAGCGCCGCGCGCTCGCCAGGAACCGCGACGTGCGTTTAGAGGTCAGGCCGGCGGGCGTTTCGGACGCCCACGTCGATCTCTACAACCGGTACCACCGCTTCATGGCCGCCGAGAGAGGTTGGGCCGAGCAAACGATCTCTCGGAGGGAGTACGCCGAGCATTTCCTGGGTGGTCAGTTTGGCTTCGGCTTCGACTTCTTGTATTTCCTCGGGGAGAGCTTGGTTGCCGTCGGCTTGGTCGACGTGACACCGGCGGCGAGTTCGAGCGCCTACTTTTTCCACGAACCTTCCCTGCGTGCGCGCTCGCTGGGAGTGTACTCGATGCTCAGGGAGTTGGAGTACGTCCGTGGGCGCGGGATCCCTCACCACCATCTCGGTTACTGGGTGCCCGAGTGCCCGTCGATGCTCTACAAGGGTACGTACCGTCCCATGGAACTGCTCGTCGGTTACGCCGATGATGACGAGGAGCCCAGGTGGGTGGACGAGGAGGATTGGCAACCGGTCCTCAACAAAAACAAGCGTCCGGACGAGCGGG
>CAXUIU010000213.1:0-6840 GCA_964250955.1 uncultured Chthoniobacterales bacterium
CCTCACCCTTAAGCAGGAGTTCGGCGTAAATTTTCTTGGTGTCGGGCTGGACGGAAAAGTTGAGCATCTTGCCGTATCGTTGGATGTAGGAGGAGAGGAATTGCTTGCCAGCGACGGACACGGCCGCCCCTTTAGTTTTGTCGAGGAAACTTCCGAGCAGGGACATGCGGGTGGCAGCCAGAAGGTAGAAGGCGAGCGGCAGAAGTCCAGTTCGCCGAGCCATTCGGTCACGGTTTCAACTCGCGTAGTTCCGCTTCGGCAAGCTCGTATTCGATGAAGGTCGACCGTTGCGTCGCCAGACACTGCCGGAAGTGCTCGGCCGCCGCCGCTTTGTCCCCCGACAGCAGTCGTTTCATCCCGCTGTAGAACCAAGCCTCGCAAAGCGGTCCATTGCTGGAGTCGGGCCTGGAAGTAAGCGCCCCGGGAGACTTTTCCGTGAACCAGGGCCGACGACTAGATTCGTTGGACGCCACGTTCCTCGTGGCCGCCGCCATCAGATCCGCCTCGGTCTCACGGTCTAAAAGGAAGCGGCCCACCTGCCGGAGCCATTCCCGGGGATGGTTGAACTCCGAGGCTTTGTCGAAGAACGCGGCGAGTCTCTCGTTGGCCATCTCTGTTTCCTCCAGGCGCATCCGGACAATCCAAAGTAAAACGTCCAGATACCCATCGTCGTCGGTGGACTTCATGCGGGCGACTTGCAGGTCGGCCGAGGCTTCCGTCCAACGGTGGGCGAGCATCTGGGTCAGCGCGCGGGTGCGGTAAAGCGCCGGATCACCCGGGTCGCCATTGATGGCTTGGGTGCCATCCGCGAGCGCGCCGGCGAAATTTTGCTGCTTGCGTCGCGCGACAGCGCGAGCTGTGTACGCTCGGCTGAAGGCAGGCAGGAGTTGGACAAGGCGGCTGAACTCTGCTTCGGCTCCCGCGTTGTCACCTCGTCGCAAGCGTTCCCAGCCGTTGTCGTAGCAGAGCTGGGCGGCGGCAGCATTAGGACCTCGCGAGATTGCCTTGAAGCTAGGAGTCAGGACGGGGAAGGGGGTCGGAGACACCAACAAAATGCTGTTTGGATGATTCACCGGCTGATCTTGCGCTCTCGCGGTGCGGCCTAGCCACAAACCCGGCAGGAACGGAAGCATCAAAAACCATCTGTTCATCAGTTGGATGATACAGAGAAGGGGAAGCCCGCTGTCAACCTCCGGCGATCTGCCGCGTGATCTCCACGGCCACTTCCAACGCCGCCGCCGCCTGCGCGCCGCCGACCTTGGGCTGCAAACCGCCACGGGCGCATTCCAAGAAGGACTGGAGTTCGCGCTTCATCGGCTCATCCTTCTCGATCTCGACGGCCTCGCGCGCGATGCCGCCGGGGCCGCGCCGATAGACCTCACCGGACTGGTTCTGGTAATCGAGCGACAGGTAGGCGTCCTCCTGGAACACGCGGATCTTGCGCATCTTCTCGGGCGAGATGCGGCTGGCGGTGACGTTGGCCACGCAGCCGTCTTCGAAACGCAACCGCGCGTTGGCGATGTCCTCGCCCTTGCTCAAGACCGGCACGCCCACGGCGTCCACGCTGGCGAGCGGCGAGCGGACGAGGTGCAGGATGATCTCCAAATCATGGATCATCAGGTCGAGCACGACCCCGATCTCGGTCGAACGCATCGGGTACGGCGAGAGCCGGTGCGCCTCGATGAACTTCGGCCGCGTGAGCAGCCCCTCCAACGCGCCGAAAGCCGGGTTGAACCGCTCGATGTGCCCGACCTGGAGCACGCAGCCGCGCGCCTGGGCGAGTTCGGAGAGCGCACGGGCGTCGGCAGTGGACTCGGTGATAGGTTTTTCGACCAAGAGATGCTTGCCCTTTTCGAGCAAGGCGCTGGCGAGAGGAAAATGGGTCGGCGTCGGCGTGGCGACCGTGGCGGCGTCCACGAGCGCGGCGAACTCCTCCAACGTCGCGACGGCCTGCGTGCCGTAGAGCGCGGCGACGGCCTGCGCGTTGCCGAAGTCCGCGGCGGGGACGGCCGCGAGCCGGACCGATCCACCCGACGCGGCGGCGAGTTCGGAGTAAACGCGCGCGTGCAGCTTGCCGATGTGGCCGACCCCGACGACGCCGACGTTGGTGGTGTTCACGCCTCCGAGCATGTTGGCGGAACACGGGGGATGCAACCGGGAAAGCAGGCGCGGCTCACACGAGACGCAGCCGCCTGGCCGATGGCCTTGGTGACCCTCGGCAAGTTTCTGGTGGTCTCTGTCCGCATGCCGTGACCCCCGCCGTCCCGGTGTCCGCAGCGCCGTCGGTGGCGGGCGGACGATGGACGGTGGTGCCGGGCTAGCTGCCGTTCGCGCCGTTGGACATGCCGTCCAGCGTGACGTTGCGCGAGACGAGTTGCGCGGCGAGCACGGTGCGGATCACACCCGTGATGTTCTCGGTCGTGTTGTTGGCCGCGCCCTCGCTGCCGCCCGAGTTAATCGTCACCAGCCGCGCCTTGGCGAGGGCTTCGGCGATGGCCGGGGCAATCTGTGGGAGCATCTCGATCTGGCGGTAGCGCAGGTAGGTCTCGCCGCCGGCCTGCACGGCCTCGTTGACCTTGCGGATGCTGTCGGCATTGGCTTCACCCAAGGTAGTGATGCGCACGGCCTCGGCGCGCGCCTGCGCCTCGGCGGCGATGCGCACCTTCTCGGCGTCCGCGCCGGCCTGCGCGATTTCGGTGGCCTGGAGTTCGGCCACGCGTTGCAGCCCAAGGGCTTCCTGCCGCTTAGCCTCGGCTTCGGCGATGAGCACGGCGTTGGCGGCGCGGGTCTGCTCCACCTCACGCTGGCGGTCGGAGAGGATGCGCTCGGCGTTGAGCTGGAATTCGCGCGTGCGCAACGCCTGCTGGCCGCTGGCGATGTCGGCGTTGGCTTGGGCCTCGCTCACGGCCTCGCGGCGCTTGGTCTCGGCGATTTCCTGAGCCTGCTGCTTCTTGATGCCGGCCTCGGCGACGAGCGCGGCGTTGACGGCGCGGGTTTGTTCGAGTTCGCGGTTGCTGTCGGATACGCTCCTCTCGACGGCGATCTTGGCCTGCTGCGCGCGGTAGGCCTGCTGCGCGGCGACGATCTCGGCGTTGGCCGTGGCCTCGGCGGCGGACATGCGGCGGCGCGCCTCGGCGACCTCGCTCTGCACCACTTTGATGTTGAGCGAATTGAAGATTAACCCGAGGTCGGTCAACTCACGCGAGCATGCCTTGCGGATGATGATGGCCAGGGGGTCGTCGTCGTCCTCCGCGGCGGCGGTGGCTTCGGACACGGGCTGCTCGACGGCCACGGCGGCGGCCGGGCGCGGCGCGGTCTTGGCGGAGAAGAGCTGGTCGTGCGTCAGGAGGTTAATGGCGCGGCGGCCCGAGGACGAGAGCAGGTCCGTCAAGGTCGAGAGCTGTTCGTCGTCGCTCTTGGCGAAGTAACGGTTGGCGGCCGTGCGGGTCAGCGTGTCGGTGTCGCCGACGCTCACGATGGCGCTGGCGAGCACGCGCACCTTGATGGGCTGCGGCACGCCATTGTTATCTACGTCGGCGGTCTGGTCGGTGATGTCGAGGTCCACGTTGATGGCCTTGCTGGAGAGCGTCGTGCCGTTGGTGAGCAGCGGCACTTCGAACGACTTGCCCGGCCCACGGTAGATGCTTGTCCGGCCACCCCAGAGCGTGACGATGCGGATCGTGCCCGCGTCCACGTTGCGCAGGAACATGCCCACGAGCGCGGGGATGAGTACGAAGACGGTGAACAGGAGAACGACGCCGATGACGATGATGGTGATAATAGGGTCCATGGTGGACGGGTTTGAGTTGGTGTTTTTGGTTTCTGGGTACTGCCGTGCGGAAGAGGGAAGGGGGGCACGTCGCCACGATTAGGCGGACGCGGAGCCCCCGCGGGCGTGGCGGGAGCGAAGAAGGAGGTCGTCAGCAGCCGAGCCGCGAGACGGTGCAGACGTTGCGCCGTCGGTCCACGGAACGGATGAAGAGACGTTCGCCCGTGCGCACGCGCGGGGCGTCGGCAGCGCGTTCCTCGGGAGCGAGGGAAGCGAGCACCTGGCGCACCTGGCCGTCGAGTTCGAGCCGGACCAGGCCGTGCCCGGTGCGGTCGAAGTCGGTCGCCGCCTCGCCGGCGGAGAAAAGGGTCGTTTCCAAGGTGAGCGCCGGCTTCGAGGCAAAGCCGAAAAGCACGTTCCACAACGGCCCGATCACGAACCGCTCGAACGCCACGCCGCCCACAACGGCCAGCGCCGCCACGGCCAGCACCGGCAACGGCGTCAACGCCCGCAGGACGCCGCCCGTCGCGCCGAAGCCCATCAACAAGCTGAACAGCACGCGCGGCGAAAGCAGTCCCAAGAGAAACCACGCGCCGCGCGACCCGCTGCTGCCGTGGTGGTGACCGTGCCCGCGGCCATGCCCCCGCGCGCCGTGGCCCCGGTGACCCCCGCGGTGCCCGGCACCCGACAACGCCATGAGCAACAACCCGGCGAAACTCAGGCCCACGCAGAACAGGTACGGATCGACCGTGCTAAAAAGGGAGGACACGGAAGCCCAACAGGGCTTTCCCAACCAGAGCGTCGGCGTCGAACCGCCGCAACGTTCCCACTGTGCCAGAAGGCGCATGTTTTTGTCCTTCTTCTACTATGCACCGGTCCTATGTAGATGCAAGTGTTCCGCGACTTTGCACGGAACGTGGAGATGCCGGAAGATCGAGCGATACCACTCGACGTGGTACAGTTTAGCGGTGAGAATTTTGCCGGTCCCGGCCAGCCGCCACGCCGCCGCGGCGAGCAGTGCGCCCAGGGGCGGCGCGAGCGCGTAGACCCACTGCGCGCGCCACGTTCCCGACACCAACGCCGGCCCGAACGAACGCGCCGGGTTCAGGCTCGTGCCCGACACGCCCGCGCCCAGCCACACCAACCCGGCGACGACGAGCCAGTTCATCAACGGCGTCCAACGCATGAGCGTCTCCTTGCTCACGAAAAAGAAAATCGCTAGCAGGTAGCCGAACGTCATCGCCAGTTCGGCCCCGAACGCCGCGCCCGCTGTGTAACCCGAACCCGGCAGGGTCACCCCGTCGCCGACCGCCGCCGCGGCACTGCCCCACGCGAGAGTCAGGCCCGCCGCGCCGACCGTGCCGCCGGCGAACTGCGCGGCGAGGTAGCCCAGGGTGTCGTGCCAGTGGAGCTTCCCCGACGCGGTGAACGCGAGCGTCACGCTCGGGTTGATGTGCGAGCCGCTGAGCCGCCCCCAGGGCGAGATCGTGTAGAGCGAGCCGCTGCCGGCGAAGATCAGCCCCGTCACCCACAGGCGCAGGCCAGCGTCGGGGATCAACCGCGCACCGGGCATCCCGGGGGCGAAATTAAGAACGACGGCGCTCAGGCCGACGAAGACGTTCCAGGCCGTGCCGACGAACTCCGCGCCATACTCCGGCCAGTGCCAGACGTGCGCCGGCACGGGCGGCAGGTCCTTCGCGCGTGGGAAGACGGCGGCGGACGACGCGGGCATGATGGGTTTACATCCGCTCCGGCACGTCGATGCCGAGTAGGCCCAAGCCCACGCGCAACGTCCGCGCCGTGACCCGGCACAGGGTCAATCGCGTCTCGCGCGGACTCCCGGTGTCGGCCTTCAACACGGGACAAGCCTCGAAGAACGTGTGGAACGTCCCGGCCAGTTCGTAGAGGTAGTTCGCCAGGAGGTTGGGTCGGAAATCGTCGAGCACGGCGGGCAGCGTTTCTGCAAACCCAGCGAGCTTTTTGGCAAGGTCGCGCTCGGCGGGTTCGTTCAAAACGAGTGGTGCGTTCGCGTCGCCAGCCGCCTCCGGGTCGAGGCCGCCGCGACGGAAGATCGAGCGGATACGCACGTACGCATTTTGCAGGTAGGGCGCGGTGTTGCCCTGGAAGGAGAGCATCCGGTCCCAACTGAAAACGTAGTCCGTCATGCGGTGCTGGGAGAGTTCGGCGTACTTGACCGCTCCAAGTCCGACCGCACGGGCGATGGCGGTTTTTTCGTCGGCGGGGAGTTCGGCGTTCTTCTCCTCCACGATGGCGCGGGCGCGTTCCTCCGCTTCGTCGAGCAGGTCGGTCAGCGCGACGTTGTCGCCCGAACGCGTGCGCATGATCTTGCGGTCCTCGCCTAGGATCGAACCGAACGGCACGTGCGTGATCGGCACCGCATCGGCACCGTTCATCCGGCGCACGATGGCGTTAAGTTGCTCGAAGTGCAGCGCCTGCGGCGCGCCGACGACGACCCAGATTGTGTCGCGGCCGAGCGTGCCGACGCGTTGTTCGTAGGTAGCGATGTCGGTGGTGGTGTAGTTGTACGCACCATCGCGCTTGCGGATGATTGCGGGCTTGTCGGCGAGCCTCGGGGCTTCGGGGAAAAAGACAACCAGGGCACCCTCGCTGGACTGGGCAATCCCACGTTTTTCAAGGTCGGCAACAACGTCGGCGAGGCGTGGGTTGAAGTAACTCTCGCCAAAGGTGTGGTCGAAGTGAACCCCGAGGCGTGCGTAGATGCGGTCGAGTTCAGCGCGGGAGAGATCGACGCAAATCTTCCAAATTCGATATTCATCCGAATAGCCACCGAGGTCCGGATTGTAGTGCTGCAACGCGAACAGGTAAGATCGACAAGAATCTGTAACTGGTGTCGGCATCTCATGCCTGCGGCTCAGGAAACCGACCATTTCTTCTGGGCTGACCAGCCGGCGATCAAATTTTTCAGGGAATCTTTCTTTTTCTTCGTCCGTCTTCGCATTGGCAAATTGGTAAATGCGAACAAGCTCTGCCAGTGGGTCAACCGCCAGTGCTGCTTCATCCAGAGGAGCATGTTTCCACCCGTAGATCAC
>CAXUIU010000214.1:0-6795 GCA_964250955.1 uncultured Chthoniobacterales bacterium
CTCTATTCTATCCGTTGAACTACGGGAACTATTTTCTGCGAGTGAAACCGAAAGCATCCATTGTCAGCGACGGTCAACTTATGCTTTCCGGAACGCGCGGACGACTTATGCCTTCGTTTCGGGCACAATCAAGATGCGACCACAGTTTCATACTTCCCGCGGTCCGGCAACCGCCACGCGAAAGAAGGTGATCTGCTGCAAGTTTTAGCCGTAGTAGTCCCGTTCTTTGGAACTTGGCCCTCGCATCGGGCAGCCCGGAACCACGGGTGTTCGTCGCGGGTGTGGTTGACCACCAAGTTGATCATGACGCGGGCGCCGTGGTTGTTCGCCTCCCATGAACGCCGTGAATTCTCCCAGGTCGCCGAAGCGTGGATCGACGCCGAGGCAAGTCGGTGAGGCCGTGGCCGTCCTCCTTGCGCAGCAACGGGTAGAAGGGCGACAGCCAGAGGCAGTTTAAATCCCATTCCGGCGAGATAGGCGAGCCCTTGCGTCAGCCCGACGAATTTACCGTTGCCGCCACGGATCACGTCAATTTCGACGCAGTCATGACGGCGTTCTGGTGCCAGCGGTCGTGCATGCTTTTGCTCGTAGCACATCGCACCGGCCTCCGCGGCTTTCCGCTGCGATTCTGTTGGTACCATGAACGAGCCCAACCCCTCGAAAACTCTCACCCGTCGCCAGATGCTGGCGACTTCCGCCGCAGCGCTCGCCGGGACCGCGCTGACCGCGTCCGAACGCGCGTCTGCCGCTGATGACCACCAGCCCGACGGCAAGGACAACGGCGACATGCGCCCGCACATCAATTTCGGCCTCGCCGGCAAGGGGGCGTTCGTCACGGGAGCCGCGCGCGGTATCGGCCGGGCGATCTGCGTGGCGCTCGCGGCGGCGGGAGCCGACGTGCTCGGCTTCGACATCGCCGCGGCGGTCAGTCCCTCGCTGGTCTACCCCGGCGCCACGCCGGACGAACTCGCCGAAACAGGCAAGATGGTCGAGGCGCTCGGCCGCCGGTGGATCGGCGTGAAGGGCGACGTGCGCGACTTCCAGGCGCAGAAGGAAGCGGCGCAGCGCGTCGAAAAGGAATTCGGTAAACTCGACATTGCCGTCGGCAACGCGGCAATCCAGATCTACGGCCCCATCGCCGAGACCACCGACGCCAACTGGAAGGACGTGATCGACGTGAACCTCACCGGCTGCGCGAACACCGTGCGCGCCGCGGCGCAACTCATGATCCCGCACAAGGGCGGCCGGATCATTCTCATCTCGTCCGGCCAGGGTCGGCACGGGTTCAAGAATGGCGCGGGCTACGCGGCGAGCAAGTGGGGCATCATCGGGTTAATGAAGAGCGCCGCGCTCGAACTCGGCGAGCACCAAATCACCGTCAACACCGTCGAACCTGGCCTCGTAGACACGCCGCTGACGCGCAACCCGGGCCGCTGGAAAGAGTCGCTCAAGGAAGCCGGCAAGGAAGCGAAGGACAAGGAAAATCCGACCGAAGAGGAAGTTATCGCTGCACGAATGCCGATGTCCGTGATGAAAATCCCGTGGATGCAGCCCGACGAAGTTGCGCCGGCGGTGGTGTTCCTCGCCAGCGACGCCGCCAACCGCGTGACGGGTTCGACCTACGACGCGACGGCTGGCGACAGCGCGCGGTACACGGCGTAGGACCGGATTGGAAGTTCAGGCCGCCGGGCGGCACGGCCCGGCGGTCCTGTCACTCCGGAAGATCGAAGAGCCTTTCGAGCTTTTGCACGGAAGCCGGGCGGGTAGCGCAGAGGACGAGAGCGGTTCTGCCATTGCTGTCCCGTTGTTCCTGATGACTGAGGCCATTGCCCTTGTCGGTTTTGAGAACGATCTCCGCGGCACTGTAGTGCCCCCAATCCACCGGACGGGTGACCGCTCCGAGCGACAAAGCTTCTTCAGCGGTCCGGATCTGCGCACGGTCCGTGGTACAAACCACCAGGAGCGTGCGGACACCCTCTTGGTCGTTCACCGCCCGGAACGCGAGACCATCGGCAGCGTCCCGGGCTTCCTGGCGTAAGGTTTCCAGGAAAACGTTGCCCCACTTAGCCCAGAGAATCGGAGCGAGGTCGGCGAGGTTTGGTAAGCCCAGGTGCATGCGTGTGCCCTACTTTCCGCCCAAAAAACCGGCGATTTGCAATGCCTCGGTCAAAGCCGCTTTGTCTGTCACCGGCACGTCGCCGTGGCCGGTGATGACGCGCTCGAAGTCCCACGCCATCATCTGCTCCAGCGACCGCTCGAAGGCTTCCTTGTCGCGCGCCGCCCACTTCTGTGGTGCCGGCATCGCCGTGTCGTGGCTGCCCCCGCCCTTGAGCACGACCGACGCGTAGAGGCGCAGTCCGGCGGGTGCATCTTCTGTCACGTGGAAGGCCAGGTCCGCCACGATCACCGTGCGGCTAGGTTGGTGAAAGACGGCGTACTCGCGTGCCATTTCGGCTTTGCCCGCGAGTTCGAGCACCTGCACTTCGTCGCCCCACTCGGCGGGAGGTGTGCTCAGCGGCTGCGTGGAGATGCCGGCGGCTTCGGAGAAGCCTTCCGGGGCGAGGTACGGGATGCCGGGGAACGCGGCGCGGCCTTCCTTGGCGTGGGTGTCGTGGATGTTCGTCACATCTACCAACCAGCCGGGTTCACCCAGTTCCTTGATGGCCGCCACGTCCTCCGGCGAGAAGGGCGCGGTGGAGTGGATCACCAGTTTGCCGCTGCTCAGCCGGATGATGGACACAGTGCGTCCGATGGGTGCGCCGAGCATGCGGAGCGGATACTGCAAGGTCCAGAGGTCTTCGGCGACAGGTTTCGGGGTCATGTCAGTGCGTCGTGTTCGTTGGCCGCTTCGTAGTCGGTCAAAAGGTAGTTGCTCAGCACCACAGCGGTGAAGGAAAAGAAAAAGCGGCGGGCGTTTTGCGCCTTGAATGCACCGGTGACCCAAGGCAAGAGCAACAACGTGGGCACGAAGGGCGTGTCCACCTCGCCGTGTACATGGAAAGGCACCACGCGCCGCCAGGCAAACGGCTGGTTCGTCAGTGCCGTCAGCACGCCCGCTGCGCCGCCAAACAGGTAACAGAGCGTCCGCGCACTGCCTTTCAGACGAAAGAGGCTCGGGGCCGCAAAGAGCGTCGCCACGAAGCCGTAATCAATCGTGCAATGTTCCTTTGGTCCGAAAGGCTTTTTTGCCATCTCTACTATCCGTATGTGCCCGACGGCTTGGACTCTTCAAGTTCCGGCTTGACTTCCCCCTGGGCGGCCAGACCCTCCGTGCGAGATGCCCCTTCCACCAGACGCTCCTGAACCGAAGGGATCCGCAACCCCGCGCTGGACGGTCGCGCTCGCCTTGGTGCCGGTGGTGATGTTGACGCTGGGCATCCCGTTCGCCAACCGGCTGGAACCGCGTGTGTTCGGGCTGCCGTTTTTGCTGGCTTGGATCGTCGCCTGGATCGTCCTGACCCCGTTGGTCATGGCGACCGTCCACTGGCTGGATCACCGGCGCTAACCATGAACACCGTCGTCGCGCTGACCATCGTCGGGCTGGTCCTGGCCGGGGCCATCGGCCTCGGCGTGTGGGGCGTGCGCCGCGTGCAGATGGACCCGCACCAACTCATCGTCGGCGGACGCTCCTTCGGCACGCTGTTCCTGTGGGTGCTGCTCGCGGGGGAGATCTATTCCAGCTTCACTTTCCTGGGGGCGGCCGGCATGGCGTACGGCAAAGGCGCGCCGGCCTACTACATCCTCTGCTACGGCGTGTTGGCTTACATTCTGTCCTACTACCTCGGTCCGCGCATCTGGCGGGTCTCCCACGCGCACGGCCTGTTGACGGGGCCGGACTTCTTCGTGGCGCAGTACGGCAGCCGGGCGCTCGGGACGTGGGTGTCACTGGTCAGCGTCGTGTTCATCGTGCCGTACACGACGCTGCAACTCTCCGGCATCCAAACTCTCCTGCGCATCGCGGGTTACGATGCCCTCAACTCGACCGTGGCGGTGGGCGCGGCGTTCGTCCTGATCATCGGCTTCGTCTTCGCGTGCGGGTTGCGTGGGATCGCGTGGGCGAGCCTGGTCAAGGACGCGCTGGTGCTCGGCGGCGTGGTGTTCGCGGGCGTGTGGCTGCCGATCCACTTCTTCGGGTCGCCCGCGGCGGTCATCGACCACGTGGTGGCCGCCCAACCAGGTTGGCTGACGCTGAACAGCGACCTGTCCACGCGTGGGACGACGTGGTTCGTCTCCACGGTGATGCTAACCGCACTCGGCTTCTACATGTGGCCGCAGACGATGGCGGCCCTGTACTCCGCGCACGGCGAGGAACCGATCCGGCGTAATGCGATTTATCTGCCGCTTTATCAGTTGATGCTCCTCCTGGTGTACTTCGCCGGGTGGACGGCCTTGCTGGTCATCCCTGGCTTGCAGGGGACCAAAGCGGACGAGTCTTTCATGCTGGTCGTCCAGCGTTACTACCCACCATGGGTGCTGGGTCTGGTGGCGGCGGCGGGCTGCCTGGCCGGTCTGGTGCCGGCAGCCGTACAACTTCTTGCCGCGGCGAGCATCCTGTCCAAGAATTTGTTGGCGGACCAGTTCGGCGTGGCGCGTGAGGGCGCGGCCCAGACCCGAACCACGCGTGCCCTGGTCGTCGCGGTGGCGGCGGCGGCGTTCGTCTTTTGGTTATTTGCGAAGACGACCCTGGTCGGACTGCTCCTGATCGCCTACAACGGCATCACCCAGCTTTTCCCGGGCGTGGCGCTGTCGTTCGCGTCCCGCCGTCCGTCGGCGCTGGCGGTCGGCGCGGGAATCGGGGCGGGCATCCTCGTGCTGGTGTGGACGGCGGCCAGCGCGACGACCACGGTCGGCGGCGTCAACGTGGGTCTGGCGGCACTTGCCGTTAATTCGGTGACGGTCGCCCTCGTTCAGTTGGGCATGAGGCGCACGCTCTCGATGCGACCCTCACTTACCTGATAGGTGGCGGTGCCTTCGATGACCTTGCCGCCGTCCAAACCGGTGACGCGCTCGTGATCGGTGACGGTGTTCCCCTCGACTTTGCGCTCGAGGATCTGGCAGTGCAGCTTTGGGTTCTGCTGAAATAAGTGCGCGTAGGTCCCGCGCACCGCGCCTTCCTTGATCGCCTGGCCGGGCGGTTCTGCTCCCGGTGAGACGATCCGTGCGTCGTCGGCGTAGGTTTCCAGGAAGGCGTCCAAGTTGCGCGAGTTGTAGGCGTTGACCTGGCGCTGGACGAGTTCGGCGGGTGTTTCGTGCAGCAGTTCGGCCGGGTTTAGGAAGCGTCCGCCCTGGATGACGGTATGCACGCGGGCCGCGTTGGCGATATCAGCGAGGGGGTCGGCGTCGAGGACCACGAGGTCGGCGCGCTGGCCGGCAGCGAGTTCGCCGAAGTCGGGCTGCGCCGAGAAGACGTGCGCCCCGCCCGCGGTGGCGCTGGTGAGGATTTGCATGGGTGTCAGGCCCGCCTTTGCCATCAGGCTGAACTCGTAGAAGAGCCCCGGCCCGTGTAAGGTGCCGCAGTTGCCCGCGTCGGTGCCCGCGGCGACGAGCACGCCCGCGTCTTGAAGCTTCTTGAGGTTGGGCAGCGACGCGCGTTGAAAGAAGCTGACCCTTTGCTCCGCAATTTGCGCGGGGTCGGGGCCTTCCAGAATCTTGCGCAACGGCGGCGGTAGCACTTCCGGCGGCAGTTGCCTCGTATCGGTGAGGGAGCCGACCACCTCGGGGTTGGCTGTGCGCAGTTCGGCCGCGACCAGGTTAGGACAAGCCATGAACGTGTAGAAGTAGCGCCCGTGGACGCCGAGCGTGGGGATGATGACGATCTTCTTCTCGCGCAAGAGTTGCACGAACTCGTCGTCCACCGGCACGTCGCTGACCATGTGCACCAACACGTCGGCTCCTTCCTGCACGGCGGCGCGGGCGCTTTCCAGTTCGGTGGCGTGCACGGCCACGCGCAGGCCCAGGCTGTGCGCTTCCTCTGCGACAGCGCGCATCACCGGCCGGTAGCTCTCGACCGTTAACCCTTTGTCAGGTTGGACGATGTACCAGACCTTGATGAGGTCCGGCTTGAAAGCCGCCTGCCGGCGCACCTCGGCGCGAGCGGCCTCGGGGTCGGTGATCTTGAGGATGGGCGGGTCGCCTAAATCGAGCGGCTTGTCATCCACGCTGGAGATGAGCGGGCCAGCCACGGCCACCTGCGGGGCCGGTTCCCGCCCGGTGCGGGCGCGCTCGCGGACCTCGAAGTTCCACATCGGCCCGCCCACGTCCACCACGGCGGTGATGCCGCAGGCCAGATAGCGCGAGAAGGTGTCGGCCACGTGCGCTTTGATCCAGGCCACTTCGTCGGCGTAGGGGTATACCTTGTTGAGATCGAGGGAGTCGGGCCGGGTGTAGAGGCCGCCGGACTGGAAGAAGTGGATGTGCGCGTCGGTGTAGCCGGGCAGGACCCACTTGCCATGCAGGTCGCGGCGTTCGGCCCCGGGCGGGACCGGCACATCCTTGGCCGCGCCGACGGCCTGGACCCGTCCGCCGGCCAGGAGCACGACGGCGTCGGGGATGACCTCGGCCTTCGCCGGATTGATCGCCGTGGCACCGACGAGGGCGACCACACCGGGCGCGGACGACGGATCGTCGGCGGTGGCGAGCGCGCGTCCGCTTCCCGCCAGCAGCAAGGCGGCGGCGAACAGTCGGGAGGAGCACATCGATTTCATCTTTTTACTTGCCGGTGGCCCAACGGTCGATCTCGGGCAGCAGGCGGGCTTTCAGTTCGGCGTTGGAGCGGATAACCTCCGCGTATTTTCG
>CAXUIU010000215.1:0-6754 GCA_964250955.1 uncultured Chthoniobacterales bacterium
GGGGGCCCCGCGGCGGTGGGCCTTGTATTCCAGGTTGAGGCCGCTGCCGGGACCGCGCGAGGTGCGGTAGTCGAGGTGGGCGATGCCGGTGACGTGGTCCGTGATCGGGAACGCGAGCCCCGCCAGCAGGTACGCGCCGAAGGTGCTCGAATACCCGGGCGAGACCTGGTAGCCGCTCTGTTGGTCGAGCGACTGGTAGAAGTACGGGAAATAGAAGACGCGCGACGTGCCGACGTAGAGGGTCGCGCCGACGTAGATGATGCGGTTGTCCGGGTAGATGCGGACCCGGCGAGCCTTGATGCGGTAGTCGGGCTTGGAGGAGTCGTCGGTGGTGAACGTACCCTCGCGCACGTTGTACTGCGCGCCGACGAGCGGGGAGAACAGGTCGATGCCGCTGAAGGCGAAGGGCGGGCGCGAACCCGCGAAGTCGAGTGCGTGGACGCGCTTGGTGTCGAAGTTGTAGACGGCGCGGTCCGCCAGGAGCGAACTGTCGAGTCGGTAGATGCGTACGTTGCCGACGAGGAGGGCTTCCTTGGTTTCGAGGTTGTACTCGGCGTGGTCGCAGTAGATGACGGCGTCGTCGGTCGTGATGACGACGTTGGTGGTGCCCGTGGCGACGCGTCCCGCCGGGGTCTGGCTGTAGGTCGTGCCGCCCTGCGAGGCGATGTCGATGGGACCCTCGCGCGCCCGGGAGTTCAGCAGGTCGCCGAACTGCGCCGGGCCATTGCTTCCAGTGTCATTGCGCCCCTGCCCACGCAACGAGGAAGGCAAAAGGCAAAAGGCAAAAGGCAAAAGGCAGAAAATCAGAAACGCCATGCGGCGTTGGCTGCCTCTCGTCTGTCCGTCCCTGTGGATGATCTTCCGCACAAGCTCTCGCCTTCTGCTCTTTTCTTAGTCCCCGTAGCCGTGCGGATGGCGCTGGTGCCACGCCCAGGCGCTCTCGATGATGGCGTCGAGCGACTGGTACTTGGGCTGCCAGCTGAGGGCTTTCTGGATTTTGCCCGAGGCCGCGATCAGTCGTGGCGGGTCGCCGGGGCGGCGGGGCTTTTCGACGACCGGAATCGCGTGGCCGGTCACGCGCCGGCAGCACTCGATGACCTCTGCCACGCTGTTGCCACCGCCGGTGCCCAGGTTGTAGAACGTGCTCTCGGGCGCGTCGAGCGCCAGGATGTGCGCCTGCGCCAGATCGACGATGTGGATGTAGTCGCGGATGCAGGTGCCATCGGGCGTCTCGTAGTCGGTGCCGTAGATTTCGGCGTGGTCTTTTTGGCCGAGCGCGACCTTGAGGATATTGGGGATGAGGTGGGTCTCGACCCGGTGGTCCTCGCCGAACTGCTCGGTGGCCCCGGCGGCGTTGAAGTAACGCAGCGCCACGAACTGCAAGCCGTGGATGGACTCGTACCACTTGAGCACCTGCTCGAACATGAGCTTACTCTCGCCGTAGGGGTTGATGGGCCGCTGCGGCAGGGTCTCGTCCATCGGCACGCGCTCCGGCGGGCCGAAGGTGGCGCAGGTCGAGGAGAACACGAACCGCTTGCAGCCGGCCGCGAGCATGGCGTCGAGGAGGTTCAGGCCGCCGCCCACGTTGTTGCGAAAGTATTTGGACGGGTTCGTCATGGACTCGCCCACGAGCGCATTAGCGGCGAAGTGCATGACGGCGTCCGGCCTGGCGTCGGCGAGCGCCGGGCCGATGGAAGCGGGCTCGTTGAGGTCGCCCGTGACGAGCGTGGCCCGCGCGTCGACGGCGCGGCGGTGGCCCTCGGTGAGGTTGTCAAAAACCGTGACTTGGTGGCCGCGGTCGAGGAGCTGTTCGACGCAGATGCTGCCGATGTAGCCGGCTCCCCCGGTGACGAAGATGTTCATGAGTAGCGCCCGACGTTAGCGGGCCGCCCCGGCTCCGTCCAAGCGTAAAATGCGGATTGGCGCAGGAGCACCGTTGCGATGTGCCCTGCGGGCACGTGGCCGGAGGGTTTTCTCTGCCAACGTCGCCGCAGGCGACACCGCAACCCGCAACGGCGCTCCCGCGCCTTCAGAACTCTTCCTCGTCGTCGTCCTCGCGTCCGCCGTGCTCGCCGTCCTCGTCCTCGACGATGGCGTCCGCCCGCGCGAAACCAAGGATCTTGCTCGCGTAGAACACCGCCACCTTTTCGCCGTGGCGGGTGAAGGTCAAAAACGCCGAGTCGTAGCTGTACTCGTCGGCCTCCACCGCGATCTGGTCCTGGTCCGCGAAGAAAACGACAAAGGTATCCATAGAAAATTGCAGGCCGTCACTTTCCCGGCGTGCGGGCGTCCGTCAACCCTCGTCCTGCTCGCGCCCGACTGTGCGGCCCAACCCGCACACACCGCGTTTCCTGGCCCCTTCCACGAACGCCCAGAACTCCGCCGCCGCTGCTCCCCACGTCCGTTCCCGCGCGGCGGCGAGGGCCTGGGAAACGTTCAACCCTGCCCCGTAGAGCAGCCGGAAGGCTTCCTTGATCTCGGCGCGTTCCGCCGCGGCGAACCCACCCCGCCGCAGGCCGACGACGTTGAGCCCCCAGACGTTGTTGCGCTCCGCGCCGAGGGTGAAGGGCGGCACGTCCTTGGAAAACGCGCTCAGGCCCTGGATCATCGCCCCCCGGCCCACGCGCACGAACTGGTGGAACACGCTGCCGCCGCCCACGAACACCCGGTCGCCCAATTCCACGTAGCCACCGAGCATCGAGCCGTTGGCGATGACGACGCCGTCCCCGACGCGGGCGTTGTGGCCGAGGTGGGCGTTCGCCATGAGCAGGCACCGCGCGCCCAAGTGCGTGACGCTGCCCGGCTTCGTGCCGCGGTGGATCGTACAGTGTTCCCGAATCTGCGACCCGTCGCCCACCTCCACGCCGCTGTCAGTGGCCGGATCGAACGCAAAGTCCTGCGGCCATCCGCCGACAACCGCCCCGTGGCCGACGCGCACGCGTGCGCCCAGCTTCACGCGGCCGGTGAGGACCGAGTGCGCCTCCAACACGCTGCCCGCACCGACCTCCGCCGGTCCTTCGATGACCGCGTACGCCCCGACGCGCACGCCCTCGCCCAACCGCGCCGCCGGGTCGATGACCGCCGTGGGGTGAACGAACGCGTCCGTCACGGGATCGCCCCCGCTTCCTTGAAGGAGTAGTACGACGGTTTGCCCGCCTGCATGCCGCCGATGATGATGTGGTCGGCCACCGTGACCTGGAGCATCTCGCCGGCTTCGACGAGCTTGCGGGTGAGCAGCTTGTCGGCCTTGCTGGGCGTCGGGTCGCCGGAGGGATGGTTGTGGACGAGGACCACGGCATACGCCGAGTGCGCGATGGCGGGGCGGAAGATCTCGCGCGGATGGGCGATGCTCTCGTTGAGGCTGCCCAGAGAGATTTCCTCAATGCGCAGGAGCTGGAACTTCGTGTCGAGCAACAGCGCGCGGAGCGACTCGCGGGTGAGCGCGCGCAGGTCCTGGGCGAGGAGTTGGCAGACGACCTCCGGGCTGTCCACGCGCAGCTTGGCGATGGTCTCGCGGGCGACGCGGCGGCCCAACTCGAAGGCGGCGGCGAGCCCGATGGCGCGGTCCATGGAGAGCCCCTCGACGGCGGCGAGTTCGCGCGGGTCGCAACGCGCCAGGGTGCGCAGGGAACGGAACCGCGTCAGCAGCCGGCGGGTGAGGACCCCGGCGTCCGGGCCCTCGTCGTCGGCGAGCAGGAGGGCGACGAGGTCGGTGTTGGTCAGGGTGTGCGCGCCGAGAAGGGCGAGACGCTCGCGCGGCCGGTCGGCTTCGAGGGTTTCCTGGAGGCGGAGAGAGTCGGCGTCCATCAGAGGAGAAGGGCCGTGCTCAGAGCAGTTTGTCAAGCTGATCGACGGTGAGGCGCGCCTGTTTAAGGATGTGCGCCAGCGTGGAGCGGAGGATCGGTCGGTGCGCGGGAACGGTCAGCTTCATCACGCCTTCGGATATCTGCTTTTCTGCCGAACGACAATCCAGCCATCCCGCCGCGACGCATGGATGACGCGTTCGTACGGCAGGCTGGGCACCTTGCTCACACAGGAATTTCGACTATCTCTGCGCTCTCCGAAAACCCGAGGTCGTCGTCTACCGGCTCCAAGTAAAGTTCGATGGCTTCGTGGATGTTTTTCAACGCTTCTTCGCGGCTGCTGCCCTCGCTGATGCAACCCGGCAGACTTGGCACTACCGCCGTGAAACCACTCTCATCGCTGGGTTCCAAAACAACGCGGACTCGCATGCACGCAGCATGTGGTGGGAACGGGAGCCGTTCAAGCCCCCTACTCCCCGAACTGCCCGATGGTCGCTTGCAGCCGCCGGGCCACGTCTTCGAGCGCCTGCCGGTAGGGACTGGCCGGGAGAACTTCCAGCCTAGTCAAACCTTCTTCGATGAGACCTTGCCCCGCCCGCGCCGCTGACGCTAGGGCACCGCCCTGCCGCGCCTGATCTTCCAATGCTTCCAGGTCTTCCGCACTACCACGCAGGATTGTCTGCGTCAGCCGCTCACGCTGGCCGTTCTCCGACGCCTGGAGCAGGTTGAGAATCGGCAGGGTCAACTTGCCTTTCTTGAGGTCCGTTCCGAGGGTCTTGCCCGCCTGCTCCTCGTCGCCGGCGAGGTCGAGCAGGTCATCGTAAACCTGGTACGCTGTGCCCAGCTTCAGGCCGTAGGTTTTCAGCGCATCCTCGACTTCCGGGCCGGCCCCGTTGAGCCGCGCGCCCAGACCGGCCGCCGCGCCGAAGAGCGCCGCCGTCTTCATCTCGATCATACGGTAATAATCGGCGTGGCTCAGATTCAGGTCGAAGCGCCGTTGCGTTTGCAAAATTTCGCCCGTGCACACTGCCGACGCCGCCCGTGCGATGCCACGGCTGATCTCGGCGTCGTCGAAGTTCGTCGCCTGATCCAGCGCGTGCGCGAAGAGCGCGTCGCCCAGGAGCACGCTCAGGTGGTTGCCCCAGCGCGTGTTGGCCGTGGGCTGGTCACGGCGCTTCTCGGCCCCGTCGAGCACGTCGTCGTGGATCAGCGTGGCCAGGTGGATGAGTTCGATGATGACCGCGAGCGACTGGTGCCCCTCTGCCATCCCGCCCGTCGCCCCGCCGGCCAGCAGCGCCAGAGCCGGCCGCAGCCGCTTGCCGCTCGTTGCGCACACGTAGGAGATGTAACCCTGCACCGCCGGGTCAAACGCCTCCGCCTGCCGGCTGATCGTGGCCTCCACGGCGTCGAGCCCTGGCTGGATCAACGCGAAGATCTGCCGCATTTCGGCGACCGCCCCCACGCGCTGGCGGACGGCGGAAGCGGCGGCGAGGGGCTTTGTGAAATAATTCACAAACTCAAATTGGTCCTAAAGTCCGGGTGTGTCAATCGCGCCTGCCCGCGCGCCTGGGCACGTGGGACAGCGGGGAAACCCTTGTTAAAGACCGGCTTCCCTGCGACGATACGCCGCGCTCCCCCCACATGGCCGCTTTTTCTTTTCTCAATCCGCAGAACCCCACTTTGCGGCGCTTCATCGGCCGGCTCGGACGGTCGCGGTTTTTCACGATCTCGGTGGCGCTGCACTTCGTGCTCGTGCTGACGCTCGGCGGTGTCGTGCTCGTGCGCCAGGTCGCGCACAACGACGACGTGATGGACAGCACCGATGGCGGCCTCGTGCAGGCCACCAACACCCAGGCCCCGGTCCCGGACTCCGTCCAGCCCGTCGAGCAGCCCCAGACCGACCCGACCACGCCGCAGCCCGTCAACAACGTGCCCGCGCCGACGACGATGGCGCCGCTCTCCGTGGCGAGTCCGACGGGGGCCTTCGACTTCAACGCGCCCGCGCCGACGGACCTTCTCACGAGCAACCCGCCGCGGTTTCTCAACAGCGAACAAGCCCCCGCGCAGGTCAGCGCCCTGACGGCGCCCGGCGCGATCCCGGCGCGGATCGCCGCGAACATGAAGGGGTTCACGCAGAGTTGGGTGCAGCAGGGCGACAGCGGCAGCGGCGTCGGGCGGGATCGCAAATTCAAGTTCACCGCCTTTTTGGCGAAGTACGCGGGCGGCGACTGGGACAGCACCGTCAAACTCGAAAACGGCAAGATCGTCAAAGGCAGCCTGCCCAACCTGCTCTACGTCATCCGCAAGCTCTCCAACGACAAGATCGAGGCCGACCCGGACGCGGTCCCGCTCGACCTCGCCAGCGACGACCTGTTCACCAAGAAGCCGCCCTTCGTGCTCTTCACGGGGCACCAGGACTTCAAGCTGACGGACAAGGAGGTCGAGAACCTCCAGAAGTACCTTCAACTCGGCGGTTGCGTGTGGGGGGACAGTTCGCTGCCAGGCAACCGGTCGCGGTTCGACATCGCGTTTCGCCGCGAGATGAAGCGCGTTCTGCCCGACCAGGACATCCAGTGGCAAGAACTGCCGCCCACGCACGATCTCTTCAACAAGAAGTATTGGAAGGAAGTCGTAGGGGTGCCGCCGGGGTTGAACTACTATCAGGAACCGGTGTACGCGCTGAAGAATTTTGGCGAAGTGGTGGTGATCTACACGGCCAACGATTACGCGGACATGTGGCAGATCGCGCTCGACGAGAAGTTGGATTACGACCTGCGCCGCGACGAGAAACTCAGTTTCATCACGACGAACATCACGATGTACAACCGCCGCGCGGTTTACTTCCGGGATTTAGAACTGCCGGAGTTGCGCATGAGCTACAAGTTCGGCACGAACATCATCCTGCACCTGCTCACGCGCTGGGAAGACAAGCTGCGCAACGTGCCGACGGG
>CAXUIU010000216.1:0-3679 GCA_964250955.1 uncultured Chthoniobacterales bacterium
CCCCCTCGCCTACCCCGTGACGTGGCCGAGCCCTCACCCGAGCGGGTTCGCCGCCAATGACCGGGCGCGCGTGGACTTCTTCCCGGTGGACGGCGGGAACTGGCCGGCCGCGCCGACGGTGTTCCTCTTGCACGCGCTCATGTCCGCCAGCGACCTCGGCTACCGGATGTGGGCGCGGGCGTTCCACCGCCGCGGCTGGAATGCGTGCTTCGTCCACCTGCCCTTCCACTACAGCCGCCGGCCGCCAGGATACTTCAACGGCGAACTGACCATCGGCAGCGACACCCTGCGCACTGCCGAGACTATCCGCCAGGGCGTCAAGGAAATGCGCCAGCTCCGCCGCGCCATGGAACGAGCTGGCTCGCGCGCGTTTGGCATCTGGGCAACGAGCTACGGTGGCTGGGTCGGTTCCCTGTGGGCGTGCGTGGAAGGCGGCTTCCGGTTCGTCGCACTGGTCCAGCCCATCATCGATTCCCACGACGTGATCTGGCGTTCCCCGGCGTCACGCACCATCCGCCGCCAACTCCGCCGCACGGGCCTGACCGCCGATGCCCCCGGCATGGCGGCGTTCATGCGTCTGGGCTCATCCTCGCAGCAATTTCCCGTGGACGACCCGCGCCGCATCCTGCTTCTGGCAGGCGCGCACGACACGATCGTCACTCCCGCCAGCCTCCGCGCGTTGCACGAACGCTGGGCAGGCTCTCACTTCTTCTGCGGACCGCAGGGACACCTTGGGTTCACCCTGATGCCTCATGCGTTCCGCCAACTGGAAGCCGGCGGCTTCCTGCGCACATCTACCTAGCTCTCAAGCCGTCGGACCGACCGCTCCGCTGCCGCGTCCGATGACGAAATAAAGAATCGCTCCGAGCACGTGCAAGAACAGTACCACCAGCACCCACACGAGCTTGTTCGCGCCGCGCAGGCGCGGGTTGAGGATGGCGTCGATGAGCATCCACAGCCAGAAGATCGAGGCGATGATGCCGATGAGGCCGCCGACGAGCCCAAGTCCGAGGAAACCAAGAATCTGCGTGTGCAAAAGGATGTCCATAAGTTGCCCCTCTTTCGCAACTCACTGGCTTACTGGCCGCCGACTGCGCACGAGCGCGAGATATAGGAGTGCCCCGATCACGTGCAACAACAATAATACTAGCACCCACACGACCTTCTCTTTGCTGCGCACACGTTCCTTGGTCAGGCAGTCCACCAGCATCCACAGCCAGAACGCCGTCGCCACCACCCAGCACACCGTAAACCACAGCAAAGTGTATCCGTCCACGGCGAAGGATAACTGGGCCAGTTGCGCGAGCATCGTCCCGCGTTTTAATTGGGAGTCCGACCGATAGCAACCTTTTGCCTTTCCGCGCCATGAGCGAACAACAGCCCCAGGCCGCCGCCAACACGAAGACCGCCATCACCCCCCGCCGCGACCAGGATTTCCCCGAGTGGTATCAGCAGGTCGTCAAGGCGGCCGACCTCGCCGAGAACAGCGACGTGCGCGGCTGCATGGTCATCAAGCCGTGGGGCTACGGCGTGTGGGAAAACATGCAGCGCCAGCTCGACGCGATGTTCAAGGCTACCGGGCACAAGAACGCCTACTTCCCGCTCTTCATCCCGCTCTCCTATCTCGAAAAGGAAGCCTCGCACGTCGAGGGCTTCGCCAAGGAATGCGCCGTCGTCACGCACCACCGCCTGGAGGTCGGCGCGGACGGCAAGATGCGCCCCGCCCCCTCCGCGCAACTCACCGAGCCGCTCGTCGTCCGGCCCACGAGCGAGACCATCATCGGCGCGTCTTACGCCAAGTGGGTGCAGTCCTACCGCGACCTGCCCATCCTCATCAATCAGTGGTGCAACGTCGTGCGCTGGGAGATGCGCACGCGCCTTTTCTTGCGCACGGCCGAGTTCCTCTGGCAGGAAGGCCACACCGCGCACGAAACCGAAAAGGAAGCGCGCGAGGAAACCGACCGCATGATCGAAGTCTATGAGACCTTCGTGCGCGACCACCTCGCCGTGCCCGTCTACCTGGGTGAAAAAACGGAGGGCGAACGCTTCGCCGGTGCGGTACAGACGCTGACCATCGAAGCCATGGTGCAGGATCGCAAGGCGATCCAGGCCGGCACGTCGCACTTCCTCGGGCAAAACTTCTCGCACGCCTCCGGCATCAAGTTCCTGGGCCGCGACGGAAAAGAAGAGTTCGCGTGGACGACGAGTTGGGGCATGAGCACGCGCCTGATCGGCACGCTCATCATGATGCACTCCGACGACGACGGCCTCGTGCTGCCGCCACGCATCGCGCCCACGCACGTCGTCATCCTGCCCATCACGCCGAAGGAGGAAACCCGCGCCGCCGTGCTGGAAGCCGCGCACAAACTGGCCGGCCTCATCCGCGAGGAAATCTACCACCACGCGCCACCCGAGGTGGAAGTGGACACACGCGACCTCAACGGCGGCGTCAAGAACTGGGAGTGGATCAAGAAGGGCGTGCCCATCCGCGTGGAGATCGGTCCGCGCGACCTGGAAAAAGGCACGGTCGCCGTCACGCGCCGCGACAAGGGCGTGAAGGAAAAAGAGTTCCTGCCGATGGAGGATTTCGCCATGCGTGTGCCGGGCATCCTGAACGCCATTCAGCACAGCCTCTACGAAAAGGCCCTGGCGTTCCGCGATGCCCACACGCGCGATATCGACACGACGGAGGAGTTCTACGACTTCTTCACCGCGAAGGACGCCAACCGTCCTGAAATCCACGGCGGGTTCGCGCGCGCGCACTGGGACGGCACGGCCGAAACGGAAGAAAAGATCAAGAACGACCTGAAGGTGACGATCCGCTGCATCCCGCGCGACGCGCAGGAAGAGGAAGGCCGCTGCATCGTCAGCGGTCGCCCGAGCCATCGGCGGGTGTTGTGGGCGAAGGCGTACTGAGGCGGCGGAGGCGAAACAACTGCGCTCCGCCTCTCCAGCCCTGAAAGGGCGGCATGAGATAGCCCGGGGCAACGCCCCGGGTACAAAGACCGGAAGAAGGTTAGCCCTGAAAGGGCGCAACTTCTGGTGTGTGCGGATCGTCTAGCCGGAGATTGCGCCTTTTCATGGCTTGGACGGATCACCCACGGCTTACCCGGGGCGCTGCCTCGGGCTATCCCATACCGCCCTTTCAGGGCTGCGGAGAGAAACGTGCGGCGAACCCCGTTCCTCGCCCGCCCAGCTTCTTGTACTTTGAATAAGCCAGCGGCCGGCGCGTCAGTTTCCATTGTCTGCAATTTGCATTCACCACATGAAAAAACTGCTGCTCCTCGGTGCTGCGCTGCTGGGTGTTTTTGGCGCGGCTGGAACCTCTACCCTCCGCGCCGGCGACGACGGCCCGGCGTACTCCTACGAACGGCCCGCGCCCCGCTACTACGAAGGTCGCCCGGTCGAACGCCACTACTGCCCGCCGCCCCCGCCGCCCGTGTACTACGCGCCTGTGCCGACGGTGGTCGTCGTGCCGCGCTTCTACCATCACCACCGCCGCTACTATCGTCCCTACGGCTACGGGTATCCGTACGCCTACGGGTACGCGCCCGGCGTCCACGTCGGCATTGGTTTCTAGGCCGCCGGCCGCCGGCGTTGGCGGACCGATCCTTCCACCCCTAACCGCGGGTCACGGCGCGACCCCCCCGGGACCCGGGGGGGGGGCACCCCCCCGCCC
>CAXUIU010000216.1:3689-6751 GCA_964250955.1 uncultured Chthoniobacterales bacterium
CTCGAACTCCTCCGTCGCTTCGGGCAAATAGAGCCACTTCGCCAACACGGCGTGTGGCTCCAACGCCGGGAACTCTGCCCGCAACGACCCGTGCGACGCGCGGTCCGTGCACACCAGCACGCCGCGCCACGGTTCCGTCTTGGCGAAAAAGCAGAAGTACTGTTTCCCGTCGAGTCGCACCGCCTTCGAGCCGAACATCGGTTTCAACTCGAACGTCGCGTCCTCTTCCAACGGCTCCCATAACCACGCGTAGCGGTGTGCCGGCTTGGCGGCTGACCCCCGCGCGGGTCCGTCAAAATCGTGGCGCTTCATCTCACGCGGCGCGCTGACCGCGAGCCAGGATTTCTTGCAAGACCTGTTCGCTCGTCGCGCCCTCGGCCTCGCCCTCGAAGTTGAGGATAATCCGGTGCCGCAACGCTGGCAGCGCCGCTTTGTCGATGTCCGCGCGCGAGACGTGGAAGCGCCCGTCGAGCAGCGCGTAGATCTTCGCCGCCAGGATGAGCGCCTGCACCCCGCGCGGGCTCGCCCCGTAGCGCACGAACTTCTTCGCTAGGGGCGCGGCCCCGTCGTTCTCCGGGTGCGTGGCGAGCACGAGCGCGATGGCGTGCGCCTGCACCTCGCGCGCCAGCGGCACCTCGCGCACGACCCCGCGCAGGGCGAGCACCTCGGGACCGTCGATCACCTTCTCGATCTGCGGGGCGTCCGGCTGCGTCGTGCGGTCAAGGATCGCGTGGAGGTCGTCGGCCGTCGGGAAGGTGACTCGCAGCTTGAAGAGGAAGCGGTCCAACTGCGCCTCGGGCAGCGGGTACGTGCCTTCCATTTCGAGCGGGTTCTGCGTGGCGAGCACCATGAAGGGCTCATCGAGCCGGTGCGTGTCGCCGGCGACGGTGACGTGGCGCTCCTGCATCGCCTCTAGGAGCGCACTCTGGGTCTTGGGCGTGGCGCGGTTGATCTCGTCGGCCAAGAGCACGTTGGCGAACACCGGCCCGGGCTGGAACTGGAAGCCCTTCCGGCCATTCTCGTCCTCGCGGATGATCGTCGTGCCGATGATGTCCGAAGGCATCAGGTCGGGCGTGAACTGCACGCGCGAGAACTTCAGGCTCACCGCGTCCGCGAGCGTGCGCACGAGCATCGTCTTGCCTAATCCTGGGACACCTTCCAGCAAAACGTGCCCCGCCGCGAAGAACGCCACGAGCACGCCCTCGACGATCTCGTCCTGGCCGACGATCATGCGCCCGAGTTCGGCGCGGATGCGCGTGAAGCGTTGGCGGAACTGCTCGACGGACGCGGCGTGGTCACTCATGGGGACGGATGTTCTCGAAGTAGCGGCGGATGTAGGCGCGTGAGCCGAGCGGGATGTTTTCCTGCTCGACGGTCTCCTGCGCGGCGGGGGCCATCGCGTCGTAGAGTTCCTTGTAGCGCCGTCCAGCCTTCGCCGGACCGCCGCCGCCGGCCGCGGTGAGTTGTTGGAGCGTTTCACCTTCACCGAGGAGGCCTTCCACGCGGTGGGCCTCGCCGGCCTTCGCGGCGTCGGCGGGTTTGTCGCCGTAGAGGTTCTCCGGGTGGCCGCCGTCGTGTTCGCTGCCGGGCATCCCGGCGGGCTTCTGGCCCGAGGAAGGGTCGCCCGACGATTTCTGGCCGAAGGATTCGACCATCGCCAGGGACTGCTGCCCCTCGCCCGATCCTTCCTGGGGTTGGCCGTTGGGTTCGCCGTCGCCGGGGCGCAGGCCGTCCTTCATGTTCTCCAGGGAGTTGAGAAGGTCCTGGAGCTGTTTTTCGGTCATGGGCTGGCCGCGTCCGTTGGAAGCCTGCCGGTTGGAAGGATTGCCGCTCTTGCCGGCGCGGCGCAGGAGATCGGCGAGGCGTTGGAGGGATTGCTGACTGAGTTGCGGCTGGCCGGACTGCGCGGATTGCGCGGCCTGTTCCATCTGGCGGGCCATCTCGTTGCGTTCCTGGTCGGTGAGCTTGGCGGCCTGCTCCTGCATGGATTGAGCGAGCTGTTGGAGCGCCTGCGCGGCGTTGCCTTGTTGTTGAAGTTGCTGGAGGAGTTGTTCCAACTGCCCGGCGGCCTTTTCCAACTGTCCGGCCTGGAGCGACTCGGCGGCGGGGCGGGTTTGCTCGGTGGCGGCGAGCGCGGCGGCGAGCGCGGCGAGTTCGGCGGGAGAGACCTTGTCCTCCTTTTGCGCCTGCTTCATGGCGTCGAGCATCGCCTGGAGGGAGGAGATTTCCTTGAGCGCGGCCTTGAGGCGCGCGTCGTCGGTGGTGCGTTCGCCGGCCTTGAGACGCTCGGCGCTGCGTTTCATGGCGTCGGCGAGTTTGTCCAACTCGGGCGACTTGGCCGGGTCGCGGCGCAGGCGCTCGGCGATTTTCTCCAGGGGCTCGGCACGCCGGTCCACGGCCGCGGCGAGCGCGGGGTCGCGCGGCGGCTGGCCGATGCCGAGGGCCGCGTAGATGGCGAGGCTCACCAGCGCGACCAGCGGGACCAGCGTGAACGCCCACGCCCGCGGCAGGCGCCACGGCACGGCCGGACGGAAATCGAGCCCCGCGACGAATCGCGTACATTCCTCCAGCGCAAGGTTTTCCAACGGTGTGCGGGCGGCCGGCTCGCGCGCCGCGAAGGCCAGGGCGGTCTGGCAACGGTCGTGTGTGTGCGCCAGCCGGTCCAGGCGCGCCGCGGCACGGGCGAGCGACCACGCCTCACGGTCCAGCCCCGCCGTGCACACCGCCGCCAGGACCGGCGGCACCAGCACGAGCGCGGCGACAAACTCCCAGTCCCACACCGGCAAACCGCGCAGAAAATGTACACTCCCCCACACCAGCAGCACCCCGGCCGTCGCAAGCAGAAACTTGCCGTGCCACGCGAGAAACTCCCGCGCCCACAAGCGCCGCCGCACCGCGCGCAGGCGGCGCTCGATCAACCCGGCGACCGGGGCGGCGGTCATGGCAACGCTCATCCGCCCCCAAGGTAACGCAAAAGGCAAAAGGCGAAAGGCAGAAGGATGCGGGATGTGGTGAGATGCTGAATATGAGAGATAGGATAGGTTAGCGCGTCATCTTACGAC
>CAXUIU010000217.1:0-208 GCA_964250955.1 uncultured Chthoniobacterales bacterium
AGGATATCCTGGCCGCTGTGCGCGGTTCGTCCGACCCGGCCTTGCGCCGGCTGCCCGTCGTCGTGATGAGCGCCGACGCGACGGCCACCAGCGTCGAGCGCGTCCTCGCCGCGGGGGCTGACGCCTACCTGACCAAGCCGCTGGACCTGGCCACGTTGCTCGCTACTCTCCAGCAAACCTTGGAACCCCGGTCGGCACGCGAATAGCT
>CAXUIU010000217.1:218-6722 GCA_964250955.1 uncultured Chthoniobacterales bacterium
CTGCGAGAATACGCCGTCCTGGACACCCCGCCCGAGGCCGCCTTCGAGCGGATCGTCGCGCTCGCCGCCCGCTTCCTGGCCGCGCCGATGGCCACGGTGTCCTTCGTGGACGAACACCGCCAGTGGCTCAAGATCGCCTGCGGCTTGCCCGCGGGCGACTCGCCGCGCGCCGACTCGCTCTGCACCCACACCATCCTGCGTGACGAGGTCATGGTCGTGCCCGACACCAGCCTCGACCCACGCTTCGCTGGCAATCCGCTCGTTGTCGGCCCGCCGCACGTCCGCTTCTACGCCGGCGCGCCGCTGCTCGCCCCCAATGGCCACAGCCTCGGCGCGTTGTGCGTGCTCGACCATCGCCCCCGCCAACTCACGCCCGAGCAGGTCCAGACCCTGCGCGAACTCGCCGCCACCGTCGTCGACGAACTCGAACTGCGCCGCGCCGCCACCGCCCTGCGCCGCGAGGCCGCCCGGCGCGAACGCACCGAGGCCCAGCTCGCCGAAACGCTGCGCTCGGTCGAGTCCCTCGTCGAGGCGCGCACCAGTCAGCTCTCCCGCCGCAACGAACAACTGCGCGCGGAGGCCGCCAGCCGCCGCGAGGCCGAGGAGGCCTTGCGCGCCAGCGAACTCCAGTTCCGCGAACTGGCCGAGAACGTCAAACAGGTGTTCTGGATGTGCACCGCCGACGGCACGGAGTTGCTCTACCTCAGCCCGGCGTACGAAGCGGTCTGGGGTCGGCTGCCCAGCCCGGGCGGCAAGGACACCAACTGGATCGAGACCATGCACCCCGACGACCGCGCGCGGGTGACCACGAACTTCGCCGCGCGGGCGGCCAGCGGCCAATTCGAGGAGGAATACCGCGTGCTGCGCCCCGACGGCGCGCCGTGCTGGGTCCACGACCGGGCGTTCCCGATCTACGACGACACCGGCCGGGTGTACCGCATCGCCGGCATCGTCACCGACATCACCGCGCGCAAGCAGCAGGAAGCCATCGCCGCCCTGCGCGCCCGCCAGCAGCAGGCCGTCGCCGAACTCGGGGCGTCCGCGTTGCGCGGCGGCGAGATCAAGACCTTGCTCGAAGAAGCGACCCGGATCGCCAAGGACGTGTTGGGAGCGGACTTTGGCTGCGTGCTCGAACACCTGACCGACCGGGGCCGGTTCGTCGTGCGCACGGCCGACGGGATCCCGGATCACCAGCGGCCGACCTGCGACATCCCCGACGGCCAGGCGTCCGGTTCGGGCTACGTGCTGCTCACCGGTGGGCCGATGATCTGCGAGGACATGGAAACCGAGACGCGCTACCAGGTTTCCCGGTGGCTGCGCGACGCCGGGATGCGTTCGGCGGTGACGGTGCTCATCGGCGGCGACAGCACGCAGCTACCCACCTTCGGGACGTTCGGGGTGTATTGCCGCCACCGGCGCACCTTCTCGGCCGACGACGTGTTCTTCCTGCAAGGCATGGCCAACGTGCTCGCGGCGGCCGTCAGCCGGCGGCGCGGCGAGGAGGCGCTCGGTGTCGCTAAGGAGGAGGCCGAACTCGCCAACAGCGCCAAAAGCTCCTTCCTCTCGCGCATGTCCCACGAGCTGCGCACCCCGCTCAACGCCATCCTCGGCTTCAGCCAGCTCCTGCAAATGGACGCCGCCACCGAGCGCCAGCAGGAATGCGTCCGGCACGTCCTGGCCGGCGGCCAGCAGCTCCGCGCGCTGAGCCACGCCGTGCTGGACATCCCCCGGCTGGAGGGCCGCCGCGACACGCCCGCGCTCGACGCCGTGTCCGTGCGCGACGCCGTGACGACGGCCGCCCACCTCGTCCGCTCCCTGGCCGCGCCCAGGCAGGTCAACGTCGACGTGCAGCAAAACGGGGCGCTGGAGCGCGCCGTGCTCGTCAACCGCCAGCGGCTCAACCAAATTTTGCTCAACCTCCTGTCCAACGCCGTGAAGTACAACCGGCCCGGCGGGCAGGTGACGGTGTTCTGCCGCGAGATGCCCTCGGCGCGCCTGCGCATCGCCGTCGAGGACACCGGCCCGGGCATCGCCGCGGAGGATTTCCCGAGGCTCTACGTGCCCTTCGACCGGCTCGGGGCCGAGCGGACGGACGTGCCCGGCACGGGCCTAGGCCTGGCGTTGTGCAAAAACCTCGTCGAGGCGCAGGGCGGCCAGATCGGGGTCGAGAGCGTCGTTGGCCAGGGCAGCACGTTCTGGGTTCAACTCCCGCTCGCCGCGCCGTCAGCCACCGCGCCGCCGGCCGCCGCGACACCGGCCGCTGCCCCACCCGTCCAAGGCAAACGCCGTGGTGCGCGCACGCCGTCGCAAAAGGTGCTTTACATCGAGGACAACGGATCGAACCTGCGCCTGATCGAGCGCCTGCTCCAGCGCCGCTCGGGGGTGCGCCTACTCACCGCCACGAACGGCCGCGACGGTCTGGAAATCACCCGCCGCGAACGGCCGGACCTGGTCCTGCTCGACTCCCACCTGCCCGATCTCCCCGGCCACGAGGTGCTCGCGGCGTTGCAGGCGGACCCGGCGACGCAGGAGATCCCCGTGGTGGTCGTCAGCGCCGACGCGTTGCCCGCCTCCATCGAGCGGATGCTCGCCGCCGGGGCGCGCGATTACCTGACCAAGCCCCTGGACGTTCACCGCCTGGTGGAAACGATGGCAGCGTTCGGGGTAAGCCCACGCCTGGACGGTCTGAAGGAAACACTCTGATGCGGCGGGTGGCAAAAATCAGGATCATTCCTGATCCGAAGGAAGCTTGAGTCACCACCGTGGCCGTGCGATACCGAATGGCGACCGCGCTGCCCCCCCCCCGCTCGCTCCATGCCTGAACCCACCGTCGCTGCCGCGCTCTGGACCCGCCTCGTGTCGCTGGCCGACCGCTTCGTGCCCGTGCTGGCCGGCGGGGACGCGGAAGTCCGGCGGCGCGTGCAGTTCTTCGTGTCGCTGAGCGCGTTGGGCGCGGTGTTCGGGGGAACATTCGCGGCGTTTTACTTCGTCATCGGCCATCCGTGGGGCGGCGTCATCGTCACGGCCTGCACGCTGGCGATGTGTGCCGCGCCGTGGGTCTTGCGCGCCGCCGGGTTGAAGGCGGCCGGCAATCTGTACGCGTGCGTGCTCGTGGCGGGGTTCGCGGGGTTGACGGCCATCGAGGGCGGCGTCCACGGCCACGCCGTCGCCTGGCTGGCGGTGGTGCCGCTGTGCGCGGCGCTGCTCGTCGACCAGGCGCTCGGGCGGGTGTGGTGCGCCGTGTGCCTGGCGGTGGTGGCGGCGTTCTGCGCGCTGGACTTCCTCGACGGCACGCCCGCGCCGCTCTACCCGCCGCGCTGGGACAAGGCTATCACGGCGGCGGGCTACCTGAGCCTGACGCTGTTCATGGCCGTACTGGGCCTCTTCTTCGAGCGGGGCCGGCGGCACTCGCTCGCCAAGCTCCACACGGCGCTCGCCGCCCTCTCCGCCGCCAACACGCGTCTCCAGGAACTCGACCGCGAGCGCGCCGAGTTCCTGGGCATCGCCGCCCACGACCTGCGCAGCCCGCTGAACACGGTCGTCGGCTACGCCCAACTCGTCGGCCGCTACGACCCCGACGCCACCCCAGAGCAGCGCGAGCACATGGAAGCCATCCTGCGCGCCAGCGGCCACATGCTCGACCTGCTCAACCGCCTCCTGAGCGTGCGCGCCATCGAGGAAGGCCGGCTCGAACTGGAAATCGGCCCCCTCGACCTGCGCGCGGCGGCCCAGGCCGTTTACGCACAGTACCGCACCAAGGCGGCGCAGAAGGACATCCACCTGGTTTTCGAGGTCGTGGGCGGAGCGGCTCCGACGGTGCTGGCCGACGCGCAATCCTTCGGGCAGATCGTGGACAACCTCCTGTCCAACGCGATCAAGTTCTCCCCGCGCGACCGCTCGGTGGCCGTGCGCGTGCTGGCGGAGGCGGACGGCGGGGTGGCGACGGTCGAGGTGCAGGACGCCGGCCCGGGGTTGAGCGAGGAGGACCAGCGCGAACTCTACGGCAAGTTCGCCCGCCTGAGCGCCCGGCCGACCGGCGGAGAGACTTCCAACGGCCTCGGGTTGTCCATCGTCAAGCGGCTAGCCGAGGCGATGGGCGGCCGGCTGGAATGCCGCTCCCGGCTCGGCGAAGGCGCGACTTTCAGCCTGAGCCTGCCGACCGCTCCGTCCGACGCCAGTCCGGGAACGCCGGGAATGGCCTCTTCGCCGAGGGCTCATTCCCCGGCTCCCCAGACCGTGCCGACAAGTTTATCGGTTTGAGCAGACGATTTTTGTTCCTTTGCGACGGGCACTTGCGATAAGGTGGCTTCTTACCTGCTACGATAGACCCAACTATGACCCGTCTATCCCTCTCCCTGGCGGTTGCCTTCGGCTTCCTGGTCCCGCTCTCGGCTCACGCCGGGTCGCAGACTTCGGCTGAAAGCGTCCATTCCGCACGGCCTGTGTCCCGACACGCTGCCGCCTGCCGATGGTCGTCTGTCCCTTCGACGATCGGACGCTCGCGTTGGACGACCGGTCCGCGCCATGCGTGGCATGCCGGCATCAGGCTCAAGCCGCACGTGGCGTCGGCGCGCTAGAGCGCACGCGGGTTCGTTTGGGAGTGTTCCCATCGCCGCCGCTCTGGCGTGGTGAACGCCCGGTGTTTCTTGGCTGGCGAGATAGATTTTGTGGCGGTTCGCCGTGGACTCAGGAGAGGGTCAAAGGCGGCTAACCTCGAAGGCGGGCTGGCCGCGCTCGATCCGGCCATCCGTTCGCGCCGGGACCTCTCGTCAATATTCCATCCGCGCGGTGAGGCTCACCGCGTGGATGTAGACGCTCGTCACGCTGCCTGAGTATTCCCCGTCGGCGAGGTCGCTGCGTCCCACGCGTGCGGTGGCGGGAATCTGCCACTGGTACGACGCGTCGAAGCGCCAGCGACCCGTCCGGTAGCCGGCACCGGTGGTGAGCAGATGCTCGGTGATGGCGGCAGTCAGCGGCGTCAGCGTGCCGTCGGGCACGGGGTTGTTGCCGTACGCGTAGCCGGCGCGCACCGTCCAGTGCGTCCCGAGGGCCTGCTCGACACCCACGCGCCCGACGTACTGGTCGCCCCAACGCAGCGGGATGTCGTCGTTCAGCCGCGAGGAGCCGACCTGGCCGTTGAAGTCGGCGTTGTTCCCGCTGGTCAGGCGCACGGGCAGCGAAGTGAACGCCCCGCTCCAGTGAATCCAGTCGAACTGCCCGGCGAGCGTCAGGCCGCGCCGCGCCTGCCACGCCACGCCGGCGCTGAGCGTGCCGGGGAACGTGTTGATGACCTGCGCGCTGTACTCGAAGTCCGGCCGCACCGCGCCGAGGCCGATGTTGGCGAGTTGCACGCCGGCGTTGCCGCTGGCCTTGCCGTGCGTCTCAACCCGCGCCGGGGTCGTGTACGCAAGGCTCAGCGTCACGGCCTGGACCGGCTGCCAGCGCAGGCCGAACTCGCCGTTGACCCCGAAGCCGTCGGTTTGCAGGTCCAAGAGGGTTTTCACCTTGCGCAGGACGGGCTGCCGTTGGAAGACGTACGGGGTCTGGAGCTGGTTTTCGTTGTAGAGCAGCCCCGCGTTCGCGCCCACGGAGAACTGCCGGGTGACCTGCCAACCGACGCCGAAGGCGGTGCGCAACAGGAGGATTTCGGACTGGTTGGCGTTGAACCCGTAGCTCGTCGCGCCGTCCGCGCCGCCGGGGGTGTCGACGTAGTGCCAGCGCGCCTTGACGGCCATGTCGGGGTTGAAGCCGACGGCCAGGCGCACGGGACCGAGCGGCACGCTGGCGGCGAACTCGCCGATGGCCCCGGCGGTGTCGCCGTCGGCGTGGGGGTTGGCTCGGTTGTAGAAGGTGCCGTGCTCGAAGAGGCCGTCGGCGGCAAGTTGCGCGCTCGGGCGGTCAAGGGAACCGAGCGCGGCAGGATTGTCGAAGAGCGCGGAAAGCGGGTCGTCCGCCACGGCCGCACCGGCACCGCCCATGGACTTGGCCCTTGCACCCGCGCCGTCCTGGTAGAGACCGGCGGCGGAAGCGGAAAGCGGCAGCAGGAGAAGCCAGAGGGCGGCGCGGAGGGATGTTGGGTGCATGGGACGAGGCAGCCAGTGTGCAAGGACCATACCAGCGCACCGTAGAAGGACGGCCGGACCGCGAAAAGCGGGAGATTACCTGAATGGATGCTGCCGTTCAGGCGGCCTTGAACGGCATAAGTTTGCCGCTATGCTGGCGGCATGATCCTCGATCTGCATCCCGAGTTGCGGCAACTTTCGACCGCCGATAAACTCGCACTTGTGACCGAGTTGTGGGACGATTTGGCTGCGCATCCCGAAGAGGTGCCTGTCGCCCCGGAGTTGATTGCCGAACTCGACCGGCGCATGGAAGCTTATCGCAAAGATCCGACCCAAGTGACGACCTGGGAAGCGGTGGAGGCGCGGCTACTCGGCCGCTCGACGGACGCGGCGTGAGCGAACTGGTCCTGCTGCTTTCAGCGGAGATCGACGTGCAGGCGGC
>CAXUIU010000218.1:0-6717 GCA_964250955.1 uncultured Chthoniobacterales bacterium
GAACCCGCTTACCCCCACCCTGCTGCCGCCCGACTATCCCGGGGTCAGGAACTACCACATCGCCGTGGACGCGCTGACGATCCTCACGCTCTGGGCCATGGAACGCCGCCGCCGCTCCTTGCCGCCCGCCGCCGGGCGGGAGGGAGCATCGGCGCTCGCGTGAGATCGCCGCAAGGCAGAGGAGTCACTCCCCGAGCCGGGGCGCTGGCCTTCTACGGGGAGGAACCGCTGGCTGATCCCGAACCCGGTCCACCCGCCCGGAGTTTTCGCTTTATTGTCGCCAGGATTTTGAGGTGTATCCATGATGGCCCCGGCCTCGGGACGCATTGTTTCTATCAATCGTCGCGCTGGTTTTTTTGATTGGTCGATCCGTCGCGCCTTCAATAACCTGTCCACATGAACGTCCTGGCTCCCTCCGCCGCCGATACCACCTGCTCGGAGGCTCACTTCCGCGCGCACGACGGGACCCTCCTGTTCTACCGTGCCTGGCTGCCCGCCGACGGCGACGCAGCCATCGAGCGCGCCGTCCTGCTCCTGCACCGCGGGCACGAACACTCCGGCCGTTGGGGCGAACTCGCCACGGCGCTCGCCGCTCCCGGCACCGCGGTCTTCGCGTGGGACGCGCGGGGCCATGGACGCTCGCCGGGGGAACGGGGGGACGCGGAAGATTTCTCGGTCTACGTCCGCGACCTCGACGCCTTCGCCCGGCACGTGGGCGGGACGCACGGCGTTGCCTTGGAGCACATGGCACTCGTCGCGCACAGTGTTGGCGCGGTGGTGGCGGCGGCCTGGGTGCATGATTACGCCCCGCCGGTGCGTGCGCTCGTGCTGGCGACGCCCGCCTTCCGCGTCAAGCTCTACGTGCCCCTGGCCCTGCCGGGCTTGCGCGTGTTGCAGGCGGTCAAGCCGCGCGCCTGCATCCGCTCGTACGTGGGCGGAGGCCTCCTGACCCATGACCGGGAGGAAGCCCGCCGGTACGACGCCGACCCGTTGATCTCACGCCAGATCTCGGTGCGCGTGCTGCTCGGGCTTCAGGACACCGCCCGGCGGCTCGTCGCCGACGCGGGAGCCATCCGCACGCCGACCCTCGTGCTGGCGGCGGGGAGTGACGCCGTCGTGCGCCGGGGGCCGCAGCAGGTCTTCTACGAGCGTTTGTCCTCGCCGCACAAGGCGATGGAAGTCTTGCCGGGTTTCTCGCACGCCATCTTCCACGAGACCGGGCGGCAGCAGGTTTTCGCGCGGGTGCGCGCGTTCATCGACGAGGTGTTTGCGCGCGAACCCGAGCGGCCCGACGCCCTCCTCGCCGCCGACCACGACGGGTACACACGCCGCGAGTACGACGCCTTGCGCCGCCCCCTTTCCGTCTTCTCGCCACGCGGGGCCTCCTTCGCCGCGCAACGGCTCGGCATGGGCACGTTCCTGCGCCTGAGCCAGGGGGTGCGCCTGGGCCACGCGACCGGGTTCGACTCCGGCGAGTCGCTCGACCACGTCTACGAGGACCGGCCGCGTGGAACGACGGTCGTCGGCCGGATGATTGATCGGCAGTACCTCAACGCCATCGGCTGGCGCGGCATCCGGCAGCGCAAGGTCCACCTGCGCCGCCTGCTCGGCACGGCGGTCGGGGAGGTGCGCGCCGCCGGTCTGCCGGTGCGTCTGCTCGACATCGCGGCCGGGCCGGGCCGCTACCTCCTAGAGACGATCCGCCGCTGCGAAGCCGAGGGCATCGCCGCCACCGCCCCCCTCCCCGACCGCAGCGAGCGCGCCCTGGCCGCGGGCCGCGCGCGGGCCCGCGAACTCGGGCTGGCGGACCAAGTGACCTACGAGACCGGCGACGCCTTCGACGAGGCGGCTCTCGGCGCGTTGACGCCCCGGCCGACGGTGGCCGTGGCGTCGGGGTTGTTCGAGTTGTTCCCCGACAACGCGCCGGTGCTCGCGTCGTTGCGGGGGATGCACGCGGCGCTGGAACCCGGCGGCCGGCTCGTTTACACGAACCAGCCCTGGCATCCGCAGGTCGAGACCATCGCGCGCGTGCTCACCAATCGCGACGGTGCGCCCTGGATCATGCGGCGGCGCACGCAGGCCGAGATCGACGCGCTCGTGCGCGCGGCCGGCTTCGAGAAGGACCTCACCGAGATCGACCGCTGGGGCATTTTCACCGTGTCGCTGGCGCGGAAGAAGTAACGCCCGCAGCCTGACCCTGCCATGAGTCTGTCCATTTCTGCGAAACAGCCGCTGGACGGCATTCTTCTGGCGCCGTCTTCCGCGGATGGCAAGCCGCGGCGGTGGTGGCTGGCCGCAACCGCTTGGCTGGTGGTGCTCGGTCCGCTGTTCTTCGTGGTGTACGGCTGGTGCAATGCCGTGAGTGCCGCCCGGCCGCACGTCGGTTCGTTCTTCTTCGCGTGGGAGCGGCACATTCCTTTCGTGCCGTGGATGATCGTGCCCTACCTGTCCATCGACCTGTTCTTTGCGCTGTCGTTCTTCCTCTGCCGTGGCCGGGCGCAGCTCCACACCCACGCCGCTCGCATCGCGCTGGCCATCGCGATTTCGGCCGCCTTCTTTTTGTTGTTCCCTCTGCGCTACGGCTGGCCCCGACCGGCCGTGGGCGGGTTCCTGGGCATCCTCTTCGCACCGCTCAACGCGATGGACCTGCCGTACAACCTCTGCCCGTCGCTGCACATCAGCCTGCGCACGATTCTGTGGCGGGTCTACGGCCGCCGTCTGCATGAGCACCGGACATGGCGGCTGGCCTGCGGAGGGTGGTTCTTCCTGATCGGGGTTTCCACGCTGTTCGTCTACCAGCACCACGTCATCGACCTGCTGGGCGGGTACGCGGTGGGGTTGTTCTGCTGCTGGTGTTTGCCGGCAGCGGACCGTGCCGCGTCGTTCCATCGTGGAGTGATCCACCCGCTGCCGCTGTTGCCATGCACAACGTCCCATCTGCCTCCCTCACCGCCAGCCTGACCGGCTTCGCCAAGCTGCTCGCCGGCTTCGGCGTGCGCTGGGTAGGTTGCCGGCCCGACGCGCGGCAGCGGATCTACATCGCCAACCACACCAGCCACCGGGCCTGTTTCGTCACCACCCACGCCCCCCCCCCCGCCGCCCGCGCGCGGACCCGGCCGGTGGCCGCGCGGGACTACTGGATGGCAAACGGCCTGCGGCGCTTCCTCGCGCGGAGGATTTTCCGCGTCGTGTTCGTCGAACGCCGCCACGACGCGGTTCGTCACGGCAGCCCGCTCGCCCCCCTGCTGGGTGCCCTCGCCGACCGGCAGAACTCGCTGATCCTCTTCCCCGAAGGCACGCGTGGCACCGGTCCGGACGCGGGACCGTTCAAGAGCGGACTCTATTACCTGGCGAAGGAACGCCCCGACGTGGAACTCGTGCCCGCCTTCATCGAGCATCCCGGCGGCCGGGCGGGCGGCGGCTTTCTGCCCGGCGGACTGAGCTTCGGCGCGCCGCTCCAACTCGGACCGGACGAGGAGAAGTTCGACTTCCTCTCGCGCGCCCGCGCGGCGGTCAACGGCCTGCGGACCGCTTGAAACCGATGGCAAGTCTCTCCGGTCCGTTGTCCGGCCTCACCGAGCCAGACAACCTCTGGCTGCTGGGCGGCGTGTTGGGGCTGCTGTCGGTTGCCTCGGTCGTGGGTTGGGTGCTGGCCGCGCGCACGCAGGAGAGTGGCGAAGGGACCCGGCGTGCGGTGGCCAACCTCAACGCCCGGCTGCGCGCGTGGTGGGTCATCGTGATCGGCTGCACGCTGGCGTTGCTGCTCGGGCGGCCGGGTGCGGCGGTCCTTTTCGGGTCCGTATCGTTCTTGGCGCTACGGGAGTTTACGGCGCTGATCCCGGTACACGCTGGCGACCGCGTCCTCCTTTTCTGGGTGACGTGCACAATGCTGCCCCTCCAGTATTGGCTGGCGGTCAGCGGCTGGCGCGATGCGTTCGTCGCCCTGATCCCGGTGGGCGTGTTCACGCTGATCCCGGTGGCGATGGCGACCCGTGGAGAAGCGGAAGGTTTCCTGGAGCGCGCGGCGCTCATCCTGTTCGGGTGGATGACGTGCGTTTTCGGCGTGAGCCACGCGCCGGCGCTGCTCGCCCTGCCGCTGCCGAAGGACGGTCCGCGCCTGTTGGCGTTCTACCTGTTGGTCGTGCAACTCAGCGACGTGTTCCAGTACCTCTGGGGCAAGGCGCTGGGCCGCCGCAAGATCGCTCCGCGCATCAGCCCGAACAAAACCTGGGAAGGTTTCCTCGGCGGCGTGGGCACCGCGACCGCCGTCGGCGCGGCGCTGTCGTGGGTGACGCCCTTCAGCCACTGGCAGGCGGCCGGCATGAGCCTGGTCGTCACGCTCCTCGGATTTGCCGGCGGACTGGTCATGTCTGCCATCAAACGCGACCGCGGCGTGAAGGATTACGGCACGCTCATCCAAGGACACGGCGGCGTGCTCGACCGGGTGGACTCGGTTTGCTTCTCCGCGCCGGCGTTCTACTACCTGACCCGGACCTTCTTCACGTGATCGGCCGGCCACTTCATCTCCGGTACTCCCGGACCCTCGGCCAGAAGCCAGCGCAGACCAGCAACGCCGCCGCCGCCGCGAAGCCAGGGATCAACCAACCCAAGACACGCAACGCCGCCCTTCCCTCGTCCGCAAAGCGATGGAAGTAATCCACGTTGATGCCGAGCACCTTGTCCAACGCGGCGTCGAACCGCGCGAAGGCGGCGTTCGACCCGCCCGGCGCGTCGCTCAGGCAAAGCGCCACGGCGCGGTCGTGTTGGTCCGTGTTTTCCAGACGGCGGATCTCCCTGTCCACGTCCAGGTAGGTCCCGAAGGTTTCGACCGCCGCCGCCAACTCTCCCTCGTAGGTGATGTTGCCGAGTTCCTGGGCGAGCAGCCCCTGGAAGCCATCGGCCAGAGGATGGTCGGGATGGGTGCGGGCGTGGTCGGCGATCTCGCCCAGCGAAACCCCGACCGGAGCCTGCGCCACCTGGTCGGCCGCGGCCGTGAACTCCTGCTGGGCCGCCGCCGCCTGCGCCCGGTCAAGGAGCCAGCGGCTTTCGGCCGCGTGGGCGACGTAAGCCGTTGCCCGCGCCCGCCACAGGTAGCGCACCGAGTCGAAGGCGTCCTTCGTGGTTTCCTTCAACTGCCGGCAGTCCCCCGCCGCGGCCGACGCCTGGGCGTGCGTGGCGGCTAGTTCAATCTGAAGTGCCTGCTCCTGTCCTAGTTCTGCTTCCACCTGCCACCGTTCGGCCGCAAGAGCTTCGAGCCGCGCTTGCGCTCGCACCAGGGCAGGACTGATTTCCTGCTCCAGCCCGCGCGCCGCCTGCAAAGGATCAAGATTTACCATGGTGCGCGCCGCTTCCACTTTCCGCTGGAGGTCCAGCCAGTCGGCCGTTTCGTGCCAGTCACCGGCTCGACTATTCTCGCGCAACCGGGAAAGTTCCGCCTCGGCAGCGTCCAGCCGCGCAGCTTCTTTTTGAGGTGGTCCGCGAAGGGAGCGAAGGCGGCCACGTTCCCAGCGTCGAGTTGGAAAACGACGGCCTTGCGGCCTAAAGCTTCGATCTCGGCCACGACGGCCTGCGCGTCTTCGACCCGGTTCTGGTAGGTGAGGATCACGTCGCCGCCGTGGCGGGCCACGCTGAGAGCCGTGCTGCGGCCGAGGCCGCGGCTGCCGCCGGTGACGAGGCTGATTTTAACTGTTTGATGGTAGTTCATGGTTTTCAATCAGCTACGCCAGCGCCCGTGAACAGGAAAGCGTCTTCCCTTGCCAGAACCTCCGGGTTTCTTATCGATTCCTCCATCACGGTCTGCCTGGTCACTGTTTCGAGTTCTTTAGCAAGCTTACCAACTTCTCGAAAAGCCGGAGCTTACTCCGGAACTCTGTTACCAATGCCGTATGAACGATAACCTGCTTGCCGCCGTGCATCGTTACACCGCAGTCCATGCCGACCGCGCCGGCCTCGCCCGCACACCCCTCCCCGGTCTGACCACGGTCCGCTCGAACGCTCCGAGCGACCTGACCCACGCGATCTCACGGCCCATCGTTTGCCTCGTGCTGCAAGGGCACAAACAAGTGACGATGGGAGCGGAAACCTTCGACTTCGGCGCGGGCGACTCGCTACTTTTGCCGGAGAGCCACCTCGGGCGCGTGGCGCGGGCCGTCGCCGTGGTGCGAGCCGAGTTCGCGCGGCCCCTGCGGGTGGAACGCTTGGCGGCGGTGGCGGGGATGAGCCCGTCGTCGTTCTTCCAGCATTTCCGGGCGGTCACCTCGCTCTCGCCGCTCCAGTTCCAGAAGCAGCTGCGTCTCATCGAAGCGCGCCGGCTGATGATGTCGGAGGGCTTGGCGGCGAGCAGCGCGACCTACGCGGTGGGTTACGAGAGCGTACCGCAGTTCACGCGGGACTACGGCCGGATGTTCGGCCTGCCACCCGCCACGGACCGGATCAGGCAGACCGGGATTACTGGACGGGTGGACCAGGGTCAGAGAGGCCGTCTTCGCACCACCCCGTTGGTTACCGTGTAGCGGCGGGCTTTTGGAAGGTTACGACGCCATCAAACGCCCGGTTGGCCGGCCGATGATTGTGCGTGGTGTGCCTAGTAACGCTCTGTCAGGTGGTCTGGGCACACCAAAATCTCACGGCATTTCCTCTTAGAGAGGTCGTGAATCGGACGGAAATGGTCAAAACTCACCAGCGGAACAATTGCTGCGAATGAAGCACTTACAACAC
>CAXUIU010000219.1:0-6702 GCA_964250955.1 uncultured Chthoniobacterales bacterium
GCAGCAGGCGGGCTTTCAGTTCGGCGTTGGAGCGGATAACCTCCGCGTATTTTCGAACCTGCATGGGGTCTGCCGCCGCCCCGGGCTGCCTGGCGTAACTTTCCAGTTCGTCCGCACGCGCGGCGTCGTTGAAGGCCGAGTACATGGCCGGCACGACCAGTTTTTTCGACATGGGGTTCACCTTGGCCATGATCTTGTCCAAGTGACCGAGCATGAACTCCACGGCGGCCGCCGGCTGCTCGCCCTCACGGGCCACCCCGCCGAACAGTGGGGAGAGATAGTTACTCGGCAGGTCGTCGCGGAGCGTCAGTTCCAGGGAGCGCCGCGCCAGCGCCGGGTCGGCCGCCGTGGCGAGCGCGCCGTAGAAGAGCAGCCCCTGCTCGTCGCTGGCCGCGTGGCCGGCCTGCGCCAGCAACGCCTCGTAGGTCGCGGCGTCAGCGGACCGGCCCACCACGTCGCACACCGGCTTACGGATGTCCGGCGGCAGCGCGGCCGGGTCCTGGAGGAAGGCCGCGAAACGTTTTTTGCACTCGTTGACCGTCGCCGGGTCCGCGCAGAGGCCGAGCGTCTCGACCAGCGTCGCGCGCAGCGCCGTGACCGGGGCCGCTTCCCCGGGGGCAGGCTGCCAGCCGTAGTGGTCGAGCACCGGGCGCAACACGGCCGCCATCGCCCCCCGCCACCGCGCGCGGGCCGCCGGGTCGCCACCGGCGTATAGGTGGTCGACCGACCCGGCCACGCCGCACACCTGCGTCCACACGAGCGGATCCGTCTCCGCGGGACGCAACGCCCGCACGACCCCGAGATAGTTCGTCACCGGCCCGAGGTCCGCGCGGACGGCGGCCCAGGCGTCGTTGAGCAGGTTGTTCTGGTCGGCGGCGGGCAGGTCGTTGACGCGGCCGAGCAGCGGGCGCAGCGTCGCCTCGTCGTAGGCCACGCGGTAGTAGCCCACGTTGCCGGCGTTGAACTTGAGCGGCGCGCCCGACGCGGGCACCGGCACCGTGGCGCTCTCGCCCAGGAGCAGGCTGCCCTTTTCGCCGGTGCCGACAGCGAGGTACGTCACCGGGATCGGCCAGCGCAAGGGTGCCGCGTGGGGATCGTGGACGGTGAAACGCCGCTGGGTCAGCCGCAGTTCGTCCGGTCGGGCCGGGTCCTGCGAGACGCTGACCAGCGGGAAGCCCGGCTGCTCGGTCCACTGCGCGGCGAGCGGGCCGACGGGGCGCTCGCTGACCGAGTCGAGCGCGGCCCAGAGGTCGGCCGTGGTGGTGTTGCCGTAAGCGTGCGCTCGCATGTAGCGGCGTACCCCTTCGCGGAACCGTTCCGGGCCGACGTAGCCCTCCAGCATGCGGATGAACGCCTGGCCCTTGTTGTAGGTGATCTCGTCGAAGGCGCGCATCGAATCGGCCTCGGTGACGACGGGTTGCTGGATCGGGTGGGTCGTGGAACTGGCATCGGAGCCCATCGCGTGGTCCTTGTTCGCCGCGATGCTCTGCCAGTATTCCCAGCCGGGATTGAAGCGGTCGGCGGCCGACTGGCCCATCCACTCGGCGAAGCCCTCGTTGAGCCAGAGGTTATCCCACCAGGCCATCGTCACGAGGTCGCCGAACCACTGGTGCGCCATCTCGTGCGCGATGACCTCGAAGTCCCGTTCCTTCGTCGCCTGCGACGTGGTGGCGGGATCGTAGAGGAGGTGGTTTTCCGCGAAGACGATGCCGCCCCAGTTTTCCATCGCCCCGCCGAAGCCGCCGCCACCCGAGACGGCAATCAGGTCCAGCTTGGGCAGCGGGAACTTGAACCCAAAGTACTCGTCGTAGTAGTGGAGGATCGTCTCGGCGGACGCGAGCGCGTACCGGCCGTTCTGCACGCGGTCCCGGGGCGCGACCACGCGGATTTTGACGCCGTCCGCCTCGCCTTCGAGCATGGCGAAATTACCCAGCGCCAGCACGACGAGGTAGCTGGGCATCGGCGGGGTGGTCTCGAACTCGCACTCTCCGCCGTCGCTGCGCTCGACGGGCATGTTGGAAACCGCGGTCCAACCTTCCTTGGGTATGCGCACGCCCACGCTGAACTTGGCCCGGAAGGAGGGTTCGTCCCAGCACGGGAACAGGCGACGCGCGTCGGCGGGTTCCATCTCCGTGCAGAGCATGGTCTCCGGGTGGCCGCCGGCGTCGTAGGTGGAGGCGTAGAGGCCAGCGCCGTCCTGGTTGATCTGGCCGGAGAAGTCGAGCGACAGGCGGTAGGAGCCGGCAGGGATTTCCTGTGGGAAGGTCAGGGTACAGGTCTGCTGCGCCGCGTCCAGGGAGATGGCTGGGTGGAGGTCGGGAGCGTCGTCACGGGCGAGGGTGGCCGACCGGATCTCAAGGTTCGCGGCGTTGAGCACGCAGCAATTCGTGGCCTTTTTGATCTCGATGGCGATGGTTTCCGTCCCGCTGAACGTACGGTGCTCCACGTCCGGTGCGAGGTGGAGGCGGTACTCCACGGGCACGACCTCCTTGGGCAATTTGCCCGGCGTAGACTCGAACCGGAATGGGGCCTCCGCGCGTGCCATGGGAGCGGCGGCGGCCAGCAGGAACAAACAGAGCAACGGGCGGCGCATGGCTGGAGGATGCGGCTTACCGGCCGCGAGTCACAGCGAAAACTTCAACGCTTCGCCACGCGTTGCTGGAGCAGTTCGACGGAACGCTTCGGATTGAGCAACGCGCGCTTGCCGTCCTCGCTCGGCGTGGCTCCGTCCAGGATCAGGCGGCGCGCCTCCGCGGCCGTCAGGTTCGGCTCCAGGGCGAAGAGCTTGGCCGCCAGGTTGGCCACCTGCGGGGAGGCCATGGACGTGCCCGACATGCGCAGGCTCCCGCCGCCGGGCACCTGGCTGGTCACGTTCCAGCCGTCCGCGTAGACGACCACCGTCTTGCCGTAGCTCGTGAAGTTGGCCGGGTCGCCCGCCTGGTTGACGGCACCAACGGTGAGGAGGTTAGGTTCTTCCAACGAAGCGGGCACTTCTTCCTGGAAGCCCGCGTCCTGGTTCGAGTTGCCCGCCGCCGCGCAGAAGAGCGTGTCGGGCGCGTTGCGGATCGCTTCCTGGATACCCGTGCGCCAGACCTGGTAGAGCGCCTGCGCCGCTGCCTTGCGTGCCGCCGGGTCGGCGTTGGCGTCGGTACGCGCCAGCCACTCTTCGAACTCGGCCACATTGTCGCGCCAGCTCATGTTGACCACGCGCACGTGGTTGGCGGCGGCGTAACGGCCGATGGCGGCGAAGTTCTGCCGCATGGTTTCCACGTACTCCGGCGTCGGCCGGAAGGGCAGTTCGTGCAGCCAATCGTTGAAGCGGAACACCGCCACGCGCGCCGCCGGGTTGCCGCGCACGGCGATGCCCGCCACGTGCGTGCCGTGCATGTAGGTCTGGCCGATCTGGTCCAACGCGTGGAGCAACTCCTTGGATTGCTCCGGCGAGAGCTTGGAAAGGGCCTCCACGAAGTGCGCCGCGGCGGGGCTGGCGATGTTCTCTTCCTGGTCGCGGCTGCCCCGTTCGAGTTCGAGGAGCCGCGGATAGTCGGCCTGTTGGGTGATCGTGATCGGGTACAGCCACGCGGCGGACGGGCGGCCCTCGTCGTCGAAGGCCAGGCCATGCCGCGTCTCGGGCGTACCGTCCGCCCGCTCGAACATCTCTCCCGGGAACACCTGTGGGTCCACGCCGTCGTCCCAGATTCCCACCGCGACCGGCGCAAGCTTCTGCTCAAGCGTGAACGTCACCTCGCGCGCCGCCCAGAGGTCGGGCTTTGTGACCGTGTGCGCTTCCACGTAGGCACCCAGGATCGGAGCGTCCTGTCGCCACAGAGGCAGTTCCAGCTTGATAATCGGCCGCAGCCGGATCAGCAGCCGGGCGCTGGGCAGATCGATGGTCCCGGTCTTCGCGTACACCGGGTCGATCTGTTCCTGGACCGTCCCGAGGAGGAGGTTGACACCGTTGGCCAGCAGCACCTTGCGTTCGCCTTGCTCCTGCTTGAGTCCCTCCTGCACCACGTCCCAGGGCAAGGCGTCGGTCAGCGCGCGGTCGGCGGCCTCGAAGGCGCGGTCGAACTCCGGTCCCGTCCGGGTGCCGGCCGCCTGCGCCGCTTGAAGGTAGGCGGTTTCCACCCGCCAAGCGATTAACCGCCTTTCCTCTTTTTCCTCGTTAGCCTGCACCTGTGGGAGAAGCTGGCGGGCCTCGTCGTTCCGGCCGTCCACCAGCGCCAGACAGAAAAGAGAGGTGAACAGGGCACGGCGGGTGGCCTTGTCCGTGATCTCGCAGTCTTGCAACGTGCGGCGCAGGTCGGCGGCGACCTTGGCCGCGAAGGCGTCGAAGGTGGCGTCATCGGCGTTGACAAGAGCGGAGGGTGGCATCGACAGCGGGTAGCTGAAGCGCGGCAAATCCGATTCGCGGTTGATCACACGCCGGGGTTCCGGCGTCGGATCCTGCGCAAAGACACTGATGGGAACCAGACACGCGAGGAGCGCGAGCGGCGGCAGGTTCAGGCGGCGGCGCGGGGAACGCAGCCGCCATGCGCAAAGACGTTCCATGAGGAGGAGCGCCGCGGTGAGGGTCAGGATCATGGCGAGGAGTTGTTCTCCCTGCGTCGACCACACCGCGTTTTGTACGGGGTAGACGGTCGCTTCCTGCTCCGGGAGGACCGATTCCTGCGCCGCGCAGACCATTGGTAGAAGCCCGGCGCAGGCCGCAGCGAGCAAGGCACCACAACGCTTTCTCTTGCGCAGGTGATCAGCGAATCGGTGGAGGAAAAGACGGGTCTTCATTTGGAGCGAGGTGCAGCGGGTGGTTGCTGGTATCTCTGCGGTCGCCGGCAAAAGGATTCGGACTCTTTTGCGCGCGGCTCCGGCGGGGGCGTGGATGGGGCTTGCCGGCTCCCTGCCCCGGTCTTAAACTGAACACCGTGCGGGATGCGGCCTTGAACTCGACCGTCGGCGGGCGGCCGGGGTTTGTCAGCACGCAATGGAGTTTGCTGGTGGCCGCCGCCGGCCGCCAACCTGTCGGCACTGATCGGTTGTCGCAGGACGCCTGGGCGGAACTCTACCGCGCGTACTGCTACCCGGTCTACGCGTTCGTCCGCCGGCGCGGCCATCCCCGGCCGCGGGCGCAGGCCCTCACGCAAGATTTCTTTGTCCACCTCCTGGAAAAGGGCACCCTCGGCCGCGCCGACCCGAGCAAGGGCCGTTTCCGCACGTTCCTGCTCGGCGCGCTGGAACTCTTCCTCGCCGAGACCGCGCGCCGCGAAGGCGCCCACAAGCGCGGCGGGCACAGCCGCTTCGTCTTCCTGGACGACCCCGACCGCGCGGAGAACCAGTACCAACTCGCCGCGCCGTCCTGGGAAACGCCGGAGAAACTCTTCGACGCACAGTGGGCCGTGACCCTGCTCGGAGTCGTTTTCACGCGGCTGCGCGAGGAGATGACCCACGCGGGCAAGGAGCGGCTGTTTACCACCCTGCAAGGCTACGTCGTCGGAGCGGAGGATGCTTCCTACCAGGAAGCGGCGGACACGCTCGGCCTGTCGCTGCCTGCGCTCAAGAGCCAACTCCACCGGTTACGGAGCCGCTACGGCGTCCTCCTGCGCGAGGAGATCGCGCGCACGATCTCCGACCCTGCCGAGGGCGAGGCGGAGCTGCGCCACCTGCGCGCTGCGTTGCGTCCGGTCTAGCGACCGCCGCGGCTTTCCACTTGCCGGAGAGCCATTTGCCCGGCAGTCTCCTCCTCGTGAACGCTTCTCCGCCGCCGACGGTTTGTCGCACCTGCGGCATGGCGCTCACTTCCCTGACCGATGGCGTCGACCTGCTCTGTCCCGTCTGCCTGCTCGACTTCGGGCTCGGCGACGAACCGGCCGGGACATTACCGACGCGGCAGGACCCGCCGTCGCCGGTCGAGCCGGTCGGGCTGGTCGAAGGTCCCTTCGCCCATTACACGCTCGACTGCCGGGGCGACGGCGCGCCCGTCGAGTTGGGCCACGGCGGCATGGGCGTGACCTACCGGGCGGTGGATACTATCCTAGGTCACCCGGTGGCCTTGAAGGTGGGCGTTCCGGGTCTGGGGCAGGACGCGCGGGTGCGGGCGCGCTTTTTGCGCGAGGCGCGCGCCGCGGCGGGTCTACGTCACCCGCACGTCGCCAGCGTGTTTTTCTTCGGGGAACGCGCCGAGGACCGCCAGCTTTTCTACGCGATGGAACTCGTCGAGGGCGAGACGCTCCACGCCCGCGTGTGCCGCGGCGGCGCGCTGCCGGTCAAGACCGTGCTGGAGATCGGCGCGCAGGTGGCCGACGCCCTCGCCGCGGCCGAGGCGCGCGGGCTCACGCACCGTGATCTGAAGCCCGCCAACCTGATGCTCGTCGAGGGCGAGGCTGTCCGCGTCAAGATCATCGACTTCGGCCTCGCCAAGGCGGCGCTCCCGGAGGGGTCGAGCGTTTCAGAGTTGACCGACACGCAGGGCTTCGTGGGCACGCCAGCCTTCGCTAGCCCGGAGCAGGGCAACGTGTGGCTGGAGACGGACGCGCGCTCGGACTTCTACGCCTTGGGCGCGACGATGTGGTTCGCCCTGACCGGCAAGCCTCCTTTCTCCGGCTGCACCCCGACGGAAGTCCACGCGCGCCAACTGCGCACGCCGCTGGGGCTCGCCTCCCTGCGCGCCGCCCGCTCCGGGGTCACGGCCGCGCCCCCTTACGCCGA
>CAXUIU010000220.1:0-6630 GCA_964250955.1 uncultured Chthoniobacterales bacterium
CTGGAACCCAGGAACTTGTTCATCCAGCGGCCGAAACGAGGTGGTGCGCGGCGTTGTTGCCGTAACCCTTGAAGTTCCATACGTCCTCGGCCTGCGCGGGCTGCGTGTTGGCCCCCGTGTCCCAGGCACGCACGATGAGCTGGACCGGCGCACGCTCGGCCGCCAGGAGTTCCGCGCGCCAGAACCGCCAGCTCCAGCGTCCGCCTTCCTCGTCGGCGGCCTGTAAACCTTCCCGCGGCACGGACAACACTTCCGCCTGCGTCCAGTTCTCACCGCCATCCTCGCTGAGTTCCACCCGGTGAATCTCATGGCCCGCGCCGACGTAGGCATAGCCTTCCACCACCATCGGATCATTGCCGCCGGGATGCCCGCGATGCACCCGGCAGATGTAGCTGGTCACGGGCATCTCACCCAGGGGCAGCGCGGTCCTGGCGTCGTGGTGCTCCTTGCTGGCGCTGGCCGGATGCAGGTGGTACTCCTCGGCCTGAAAGAGGTTATCGGAAGGATGATCGAGTACGTTGACCTCCTTGAGCCACTTGACCGAGCGCGCTCCCAGGTAGCCCGGCACGATGGCGCGCACGGGAAAGCCGTGGACGGTTGGCAGCGGCTGTCCATCCAGTTCGTAGGCGAGCAGCGTCTCCGGGGCGAGCGCCTTGGAAAGCGGCACCGAGCCGCCGAAAAGCGGATGGTCCTGCTTGGCGGCGTGGTCGTGGCCGATAAATTCCACGAACTTTGCGCGGGCTTGGTCGACACCCGCTTTGGCCAACACGTCAGCCAGACGCACCCCGGTCCAGACACCGTGCGAGATGGCGTTGCCCGACCACGGAGCTTCGCCCGGGATGTCCTTGACCTGAATCAACTCGTCGCGCCGGTTGCCCGCGCACTGGAGCGTGACGGCGACGCGGTGGGTCGGGAAGTCACGCCGCAACGTTTCCAGGCTCAACTCCAACGGCCCAGAGACGAGTCCCTGCACGCGCAGGCGGTAGCTGGCGGCGTCCAGCTCGGGGATGTTGCCGTGGCTGCGGATGTAGAACAGGTCAAGGGGTGTGATGAACTCGTCGCGTGCCAAAGAGGGCGGCGGCGCGCCGTTGAGCGGCTCGGTCTCATAGCAGATGAACTCCGGGTGCTTGGCAGGCTCGGCGGGGCAGGGGGGAGGAGTGCTGGCCATGTAAAGGGTTCGTGGATGTATCCCGCTCTGGTTCCGTGGTTGGTGTCCTGGCGGCTTCAACGCGCGGGAGCAAACGTCCTGGTGATCCGGTGGGTCGCCTTGTCCACGACCGCGATGCTCAGGTCTTTGTTGAGCACGTGGGCCGTCCTGCCGTCCTTGGTGAACACGATGGCCTGGCGCGGCTCTTGAAAGCCAGGGATCGTGGCGACCACGTTTGCACGTGTCTCTGTTGGGGCGTGTCCACAGCTTCTTTGTAAACGCGGATGCGCCGTCGCATGATTTCGAGGGCGTCTTCCTGCGTGTGGTGGCGAGGGTACCAAAGCGCTACCACCAGATGCACATCGTGTATCCGGCGGGCCTTTGGCAGGGTGCCCTGCTCGAAGTCGCGAATAAAAGCTTCCAGCTCGTGATCGGTCGCAATCATCCTCTCTCATTGGCGCAAAACACACCCGCCGGCGGCCGAAAGTTACCACCTGCTACCAAGAAGAACCCCGAGCTTGGCAAAGATGGGGATGGCGCTGCGGCGCTGACGAGGATGGGGCGATCTGGTCAACATGATAACGCCGCGCGACGAAGCGACCACGAAATAACCAAGTGCACAAAAGAACGCGAGACCCGCTGAGCCTGCGCCAGGAGTTATCCCTTGCCCTGCTGCCCACTCTCGTCGTCCTCCTGATGCTCGACGGCGTGGAGGCGTTCAGCCGTCAGCGGCTGCTCTTTGCCTCGCTCGCCTCCAGCGCCTTTTTGATTTATCTCGATCCCGAACACCCGGCCAACAGCGTGCGCACGGTGGCCCTGGCGCAAACGTGTGCCGTGCTCCTGGGCTTGGGCGCGGACTGGCTCCTCGGCGCAGGTTACCTTGCCGCCGGGGTGGCGATGGTGCTGACCATCGTCGTCATCATCACCCTGGACGCCATGCACCCTCCCGCCGTATCCACGGCGTTGACTTTCGCCTTCCGCGTCAACCCGGCGAGCAGTCTCTCGTTGTTCGGCCTTTCCCTGCTCCTGATCCTCCTGCTCGTCATCCTTCAACAGGCCTCACTATGGTTATTGCGGCGCTGGCGGGCTTTGGAAGCCGTTCCATAACCTGGCTTGACCCTATGGAAAACCCCACCTCGCCAGAAGAGCTTTTCGTTCAAGGTGCCGTCCATTGGCTGCGCTTGGCCGTTGAGTCCACGGGTGCCGTGGTCATCGGCTTGGGAGTCGGCATCGCTCTCATGGCCTTTGCCCGTTCGCTGCTCGCCCGGAAACCGGCCGACTTCAACGCCATCCGCCTGGTGCTGGCGCGCTATCTGGCCATGGCGCTGGAGTTCCAGCTCGGCGCGGACATCCTCTCCACGGCGGTGGCTCCGAGCTGGAACGAGATTGGCAAGCTTGGCGCAATCGCCGTTATCCGCACGACGCTCAACTTCTTCCTCTCACGCGAGATGGCCGAGGAGCGGCGCACCGCTGACGACGAAAAAGATGTGCAGGCGCAAGCGGGTTCCCGCTGATCGTCCTCTTTGGCGTCCCTACGCCGATGTCCATACGCGACCGAGATGAGTCCAGGGAGCACGCTGCCTGTCGAATCAGGCCGCCATGGGACCGGAAATCATCGTCTTCGATCTAAACGGCACGCTGCTCGATCTGTCGGCGCTCGACGGTCACTTCGCCCGCATCTTTGGTTCGGCCAGCTACCGGGAAAAGTGGTTCGAGCAGATGCAGATCCTCTGGATGACGACAATTGCTACCGGCACGTACCAGCCCTTCGAGAAGGTGGCGAAGGCAGCCTTGGAGATGCTCGCCGCCAAAGAATCCGTCGAGCTTTCGAGCGCGGACGAAAAGGCCGTCGCGAGCCAGATGACCGAACTGCCCGCCTTCGCCGAGGTGCCCGGGGCGCTGGGCCAACTACGCACGGCCGGTTTTCGTCTGGTCGCGTTGACCAACGGCGCACGCAAGTCCGCCCTGACTCAACTCGAACATGCCGGGATCGCGGATGCCTTCGAAGCCGTTTTCTCGACGGATGAGGTCGAGCGCTTCAAACCCGCGCCGGAACCTTATCTGCACGTGGCCAAAAAACTCGACACCAAGCCGGGCAAACTGCTCCTGACCGCCGCCCACGCCTGGGACGTGGCCGGGGCGTACCAGGCGGGTCTGTCGAGCGCGTTCGTGGCTCGCCCCCGGCAGGTATCAAACCCGCTGGCAACCACGCCAGATTACACCGTGAAAGATCTGGCTGAACTGGTTCACAAACTTTGCTAAAAAGGCGGGCATCAAGGATGATGAGTGACAAACTCCGGTCATCTCCCTTTGCTGGCGTGACGGTGAGCGGTGCTCTGCAAAGCATCTTCACGCCGGACGCCCGACGCCGAGTTCGCTCGCGGCTTCCTTGAGCGCCGCATCCAGTTCGGCGGGCAAGAATGGTTTCAGGAGGTGATGGCGAAACCCGGCCTCTTTGCTTCTGAGGAGGTCGGCGGGAGTGTTGAAGCCGCTCATAGCGATGGCACAGATTGGCCGGGTTGACCGGACGTGTCGCAGCACTTCCCGGCCATCGCCGTCCGGCAAACCCAGATCGGAAATCGGCACATCGTGCCGGGCGTTTGAAAACGCTTCGATCGTTTGGGCCGCCGGTCGTGCGGATGCCGCGGCATGCCACCGGGCTATTTCTATTCACGGCTGCGCCCCATGACACCTTTGCTAACCGTGTGGTGTTAGCACGGCGAAACTGGCCGTAGCGCATTCGCCGAGCGGCAAGAAACCGTTCCTCCACCTGGTGCCCGGCTGGATCCATCCGGCGGCTCCACGCACTTTTCCACATCCCACGCCGGGGCTTTGGTCGGTTCTGTAAATACCCGCCTCATCCGGTGGCCATCCTTTTGCCATGCCACATCAAGTTCCCGTCAGTTCCCAAGCCCTGGCCGATGCCGCCGTCTCCACCGGCGACGGCACCCGCCAGATCGCCCGCGATGTCGCCTACCTGCGACTGCTCTTCGTCAACGTCGTCTTTGTCGGAGTACCGCACACCGGCGACCGGCAGTGGGTGCTCGTCGACGCCGGACTCCTCGGCACGGCGGGCACCATCACCAAAGCCGCCGCGGCCCGCTTCGGCGCGGACGCGCGTCCGGCGGCCATCATCATGACGCACGGCCACTTCGACCACGTTGGCGTCTTGAAGGAACTCGCCGAGCGGTGGGACGCGCCCATCTACGCCCATCCCCAGGAACTGCCCTACCTCAACGGACAGGCGTCGTATCCGCCCGCCGATCCCAGCGTGGGCGGTGGGTTGATGGCGCGCTTGGCGGGTTGGTACCCGACGGGTCCGGTGGATGTCAGCGCATCGCTCCAGGCGCTGCCTGAGGACGGCAGCGTGCCGCACCTGCCGGGCTGGCGGTGGTTGCACACGCCCGGACATTCGCCCGGGCACATCTCCCTGTGGCGGGAAGAAGACGGCACGCTCATCGTCGGCGATGCGTTCGTCACGACCAAGGCGGAATCGGCCTACGAGGCCAACTTCGCCCAAGACCCGGAACTCCACGGTCCGCCGCAATATTTCACGCCGGATTGGGTGAGCGCCAAGGAGTCCGTCCGAACCCTGGCGGCGTTGGAACCGAAATTGGTGATTTCGGGGCACGGCCACGCCTTGCACCATTCGGAGATGCGCGCGGCGCTGCACGAGTTGGCAGACCGCTTTGACCAGGTCGCTGTGCCGGAGCAAGGACGTTACGTGGATGATGCCGCCCGCGCGGACGAAAGCGGTCCGACTTACGTGCCGCCAAAGACATAGCGCGGCGGCCCCTCGGGGCCCGGCCAGTGTCTAGCCGTCGTCTTCATGGCTCCGCTGACCCGTTCGCGTGCCCTGGACCGCCGTATCTCGAATGACCTGATGCGCGAATACTACGTGCAGAGCGCCACAGCGGGCCTGATTCTCCTGTCCACGACCGTCAAAGCAATTTGTCGAGCGTCACGGGCAGGCTGCGCACCCGCTTGCCCGTCGCGTGCCAGATGGCGTTCGTCACCGCGGCGGCCACGCCGACCATGCCAATCTCACCCAGTCCTTTCGCGCCGAGCGGATTGACCACCTCGTCGTGCTCGGGCACGAAGATCACCTCAATGTCGTGGATGTCGGCGTTCACCGGGATGTGGTACTCCGCGTAGTTGTGGTTCATGAAGCGGCCCACGTTGTCGTCGAGCATCCCTTCCTCGTCCAGCGCCATGCTGATGCCCCACACGATGGCGCCCATGATCTGGCTGCGCGCCGTCTTGGGATTGAGGATGCGCCCGCCCGCAATCGCGCTGACCACCCGCGTGACGTGGATCGTCCCCAGGTCCTCGTCCACGCTGACCTCCGCGAATACCGCCGAGTGGCTGTAGAGCGCATGGGTCGCCTGCTTGGCCAACTGCGGCAGTTCGGTCGTGTCGAGTTCGAGTTTGTCGAGTTTGCCCGCCTTGAGCGCCTCCACGTAGGTGACGTTCTTGACCGGGTTGCCCGTGACGTGCATCGCCCCGTCGGCGAACGTGAGGTCTTCGATCTTGGCGTCGCCCAGCGGCGTGCCCTCCACCTTGCCCGCGAGCTTGAAGAGCCGTTCGCGCAGTTCCTCGCAGACGGTCTTGACCGCCGAGCCCACGCTCGACACCGTCCATGAGCCGCCCTCCACGGGCGAGTACACCATCGACGAGTCACCCAGCTTGAAGGTCACGTCCTCGATGGCCACGCCCGAGAACTCGGCGGCGATCATGGTCATCACGGTGTAGGTGCCCGTGCCGATGTCGCTCGTCGCGCTGGAAACCACCAGCTTGCCGTCGGGCGTGAGCACGAGCTTCGCCGCCGCCTTGCCCTGCGACGCCTCCCACGAACCTGATGCCATTCCCCAGCCGATCAAGTCGCTGCCCTTCTTCATGGAGCGCGGCCCCAGCGGGCGGCCCTGCCAGCCGAAGCGCTCCGCCGCCTGCCGGTAGGCCTCGCGCAGTTCCTTGCTGGAAAAGAGCTTGTCTTCGTTCTGGTCCTTCTCGGCGTAGTTCTTGAGGCGAAACTCCAGCGGGTCCATCTTCGCCTCGTAGGCCAGTTCGTCCACGGCGCATTCGTAGGCGTAGAGCCCCGTGACCGCGCCGGGCGCACGCATGTCGGCGGGCGAGGCGAGATCCAGATTCACCAACTTGTGGTCCAGCATCACGTTCGGGCAATTGTACATCAGGCCTGACCAGTTCACGACCGTCTCCAGGTATTCCTCGTTCTGCGAGGTTTCCTCGATGGCTGTGTGCGTGACGGCGTCGAGCATGCCGTCCGCGTTGGCCGCCAACTTGAAGTGCTGGATGGCCTCGGGCCGGTGCGAGAAGCTGAACATCTGCTGGCGCGTCATCGACACGCGCACGGAGCGTTTGAGCATTGTCGCCGCGAGCACGGAAAGGTAGATGTCGTACGTCGGCCGCAGGCCCGAGCCGAAGCCACCGCCCATGTAGGGGGAGATCACCTGCACGTCCTTGCT
>CAXUIU010000221.1:0-2556 GCA_964250955.1 uncultured Chthoniobacterales bacterium
GCCTTGCGTCCCTCGTCCTCTGCCTCGCCTTCGCCACTCTTCTGGCCCACGTTCCCGCCGCCCACGCGCAGCAGGCCGCCCCCGGCCTCAACGGCCCTACCGTGCGCGAGATCGACGTGCAGTACGTCGGCCGCCAGACCATCACGCGTGACCGCGTCCTGGCCCAGATGCGCACGACCGTTGGCCAGCCCTTCAACCAGACCAACGTCGAGGAAGATATCCGCAGCCTCTACGGCACGGGCGACGTGACGAACGTGCGCATCTTCAGCGAGCCGGCCTCGGGCGGCGTGAAGGTCATCGTCATCATCCAGACCCGCGCCACCGTGCGCGACGTGGCCATCGTCGGCTCCCAGCGGTATTCACCCCGGCGGCTCATCCGCGAAATCTCCAGCAAGCGCGGGCGCACGCTCAGCGAGGAAACCGTCGAGCAGGATCGCCAGAAGCTCCTGGATTTCTACCACGACCACGCCTTCCCGGACGTGGACATCGCGTCGAGCATCGCCATGGACGAGCGCACGAACACGGGGGTGGTCACCTTCACGATCAACGAGGGCGGCAAGAGCATCCTGCGCGAGGTGAAGTTCGAGGGCAACCGCAACGTCAAGACGGCCGAGTTGCGCAAGGCCATGAAGGACACCAAGGGCAAGACGATCATCTCCTTCGTGGACAAGAGCGGCAAGCTCGACCCCGCCAAGCTGCGCGAGGACCTCGACAATGTGCGCGAACTCTACCAGAACAAGGGCTTCATCGAGGCCGAGATCACCGAGACGCGCGTCGAGCGGCTCTCCACCGGTGACGTGAACCTCGTCGTGGTCATCCGCGAGGGACCGCAGTACCGCGTGGGCGCGCTCAACTTCGACGGCACGAAGGTCTTCACCGACGCCGAGATCCGTCGCTTCCTCAAGATGAAGGAGGGCACGATCTACTCGCCCAAGGGCCTCAAGGACGACGTGAAGACGATCCAGGACTACTATGGCTCGCGTGGCTACGTGGACGCGAAGGTCGCCCCCGAGGGTCTGCCCGCCGGCTCGGACCGCGTCAACCTGCGCTACAAGATCGAGGAGGGCGGGGTGTCCTACGTCGAGCGCGTGAACATCTCGGGCAACAAGGCCACCAAGGACAAGGTCATCCGCCGCGAAATCCCGCTGACGCCCGGCGACGTGTTCAACACCGTGCTCGTCGAGGCCGCCAAGAAGCGCCTGGAGAACCTCGGCTACTTCGAGAAGGTCGAGGCCAACCCGACCGACACCGTCGTGCCCGACCGCAAGGACCTCGACGTGCAGGTGCAGGAAAAACGCACGGGCAGCCTGAGCCTGGGCGCGGGCTTCTCGTCGGTGGACAGCCTCGTCGGCTCGCTCGAACTGACCCAGGCGAACTTCGACATCACCAACTTCCCGAACTTCACCGGCGGCGGCCAGCGTTTCCGCGCCCAGGTGCAGTACGGCACGACGCGCCGAGACTTTGTGCTCTCGCTGACCGAGCCGTACTTCTTGGACACACGCCTGGCTGTGGGCGGCGAGTTGTTCTTCCACGACAACAACTACATCTCCAACGACTACGACCAGCAGAACCTCGGCTTCGACATCAACGTGCGCCGGGCGTTGGGGCGCTTCCTGGCCGCCAGCCTGGAGTACCGCTTCGAGCAGGTGGACATCAACAGCGTGTCGAGCAACTCGACCATCTTGCAGGAAGAGGTCGGCGCGCGCACGCGCTCGGCGATCCGCGGCGGCCTGAGCTACGACTCGCGCGACAGCGTGTTCCTGACCCGGCGCGGTACGCGCGTGGACTTCTCGCCCTACGTCACGGGCGGCTTTTTGGGCGGCAACACGCAGGTCTTCGGCTTCGACTTGACGGCCTCGCACTACCAGCACCTGCCGCTCGACGGCATCCTGCTTTTCAACGGCGAGATCGCTTCGGTGGACACCTGGGGCGACGGCGACCGCGTGCCGGTGTACGACCGCCTGTACCTGGGCGGGCCGAACAACCTGCGCGGCTTCGGATTCCGCAAGGTCGGGCCGCTGGATTACAAGACCAACCCGGTCGGCGGACGCTCGCTGGTGCGCTACACGGTGGAGGTGACTTATCCGTTGATCAACCGGGTGCGTGGAGCCATTTTCACTGACGGCGGCTACGTCAACCAGGATTCCTTCAACTTCGGACCCCAGGACCTCTACAGCCGCAGCGACTTCCGCACGGACCCCAACCGCGTCGACACCAACCCGCGCACGCCGATCCCTAACCAGGGTGCGCGCTCGGACTTGGACAACAAGGAGTTCGGCGGTGGCTTCAACGCCGACGTGGGTCTGGGTGTGCGCGTGGACCTGCCCATCGGCCCGGTGCGGTTGGACTACGGGTATCCGATCAGCTCCAACGAGCTGGACATCCGCCACAGCGGCAAGTTCAACTTCAACGTCGGGTATCAGTTCTGAGGGCGGCGGGGCTGCCGTTGCGAGTTGCGGTGCTCCCTGCGGGAGCGTTGCGGGTTGCGGTGTCGCCTAGCGGCGACGTTGAGAGAGGTTTTGCCCTCTGCCTCTGCCAACGTGCCCGCAGGGCACA
>CAXUIU010000221.1:2566-6567 GCA_964250955.1 uncultured Chthoniobacterales bacterium
CGCCCCCCGCCCCCCCCCCCCCCCCCCCACCCCCCCCCCCAAACCGCCGCACAGCGGCACCGCAACGTGGCCTCAGCCATACCGCAACGGCGGCTCCCCACATCTTTCGTCTACTTGAACAGATAAAGCCGCTCTCCGGCGTCGCTAGCACCGGTGAACCGTGGAACCTCACCCGAACGCTTCTCTGCCTGACTGGCCGCGCTGGCTCCACGTCAACGGCCGGCGCTACCTGCTCTTCGCCCGCTCGCAGGCGCGGTGTGAGGCGGACGCGCATGACCTCTTGCAGGACGCGCTCGTGGAGGTCTGGCGGCGCGGGGACGGCACGCGCCCGCCCGACGACGCGCTCGTCTTCCGCACGATCCGCCGTCGCGCTGTGGATCTCGGCCGGCGCAACGACCGCCGCACCCGCCGCGAACAACAAGCCGCCCCGCCCTGGTGGACCGACGAGAGCCCGCTCGAACCCGGCCTCGACGCCGAACTCGCCGTCGCCGTCGCCGCCCTGCCCCCCACCCTGCGCGAGGTGCTGGTCCTCAAGGTCTGGGGCGAACTGACCTTCCGCCAGGTCGCCGCCGCGCTCGAACTGCCCGCCGCCACCGCGGCTTCACGCTACCGCTACGCCCTCGAACGCCTGCGGGCGGTCTTCAAACCCTCACACCCATGAACGACGACGATCCCCCTGACGACCTGGAAACGCGTCTGCAAGCGTGGCGTCCCGCCGCGCTGCCGTCCGCCCTACACGCGCGCCTGCTCGCCGCCGAACCCGCCATGCGCCGCCCGACAGCGGCGGGCCGGATCCGGCGGTTTGCGGCGGGTACGCTCGCGTTGGCTCTGGCCGTCGGAGGTTGGTTCGCCGAAGCACCGCCCGCCTTGCCGGACGGTTCGTCCGCGGCGCGGCGCGGGACGGGTGCCGGGCGGTTCGTGGACGCGGCGTGGACGCCCGGCGCGAGCCTGACGATGAATCTTACTACCGGTGTGCCCGTGGGTAAAACGCCCGCGCCGTGGCGTTTGGACGACGACCCGGACGCGGCGGGCGGGCTCTTCGGCGCCCGTTTTGCCGACGGGAAATTGCCCCTGAAAGTCGATTGCCAATTTTGAACAACCGCACGAACATGCAGTCAAACGCAGCCCTACCCATGAAAATCCGTCTCACCCTCTCCACTTTGTTGGCCGCCGCAGCGTTCTGTGCCGCCGCGCCCGCCGCGCACGCGCAGAAGATCGCCACCGTGGACATGAACAAGGTCTTCAGCGGCTACTACAAGACGAAGGACGCCGAGAACAAGATCAACGACGCACGCGAGTCCGCCAAGAAGGACCTCGACGAGCGCATGGAGAGCCACAAGTCGATGCTGGACGAGATCAACCAGCTCAACAAGGACATCGATAACCCCGCGCTGGCTCAGCAGGCCAAGAGCGACCGCCAGAAGAAGCGCGAGGAAAAGATCAACCAGGTCCGCCAGCTCGAACAGGAGATCCAGGAGTTCAAGACCTCGCGTGAGCGCCAACTCCAGGAGCAGGCCGTGCGGATGCGCAACCAGATCGTCGAAGAGATCATGAAGGTTGTTAACGACAAGGTGAAGGACGACAAGTTCGACATGGTCTTCGACAAGAGCGGCCAGAGCATGAACGGCGTGCAGATCGTGCTGTACTCGCAGGAGAAGATGGACTTCAGCGACGAGGTCATCACGGCGTTGAACAAGACCCGCCCGGCCGCCGCCCCGGCCGCGCCCGCGGCTGCGGCTGCTCCGACGGCGCCCAAGAAGCCCTGATTTCCTCTTCCGAGGAGTTTCTCATCAGGCGGGCAGGCTCGATAGCGGGCCGCCCGCCTGTTTTCTTTGTTGGTAGGATGCCTCTCCGAGGCAGTCCCTGATTTCTCCGGTCGGTTTGGCGCGGGCGTCACGCCTTCCCAGTAGATCTAGGGACTGCCTTGGACCCTCATCCCTACCAATGATTACAACACCGCTTGGCAGCGGCGGGATTCTACTTTTATCCCCGGCCTTTTGCTACCATCCTTTCCGGCATGAATCTCCTCGCTGACTTCCTGCCGCTCATCGGCGGCGAATTGCTTGCCGGCTCGCCCGACGTGTCCATCGACGGCGTGGCCTCGCTGGCGGAGGCGGGCGCGGGCGACGTTTCGTTTTTCGGCAATCCGAAGTACCTCGCCGTCCTGCGGCGTTCGCGCGCGACGGCGGTGCTCGTGCCGCGCGGGTATCCGCCGGAGGCGTTCGGGTGGAAGGCGGAAGGCGGCACGCCCGCGCTGGTCGCCGTGGACAACCCGTCGCTGGCGTTCGCCAAACTGGTCGAACGCTTCACCCCGCCGCCGGTCGCCGAGGAGCCGGGCGTCCACCCGAGCGCGGTGCTCGGGCGCGACGTGCGCCTGGGCGCGGACGTATGCATCCGGCCGTACGCGGTGATCGGCGACGGGGTGGAACTCGGCGACGGCGTGTCGGTGGGCGCGGGGACGTTCGTGGGCGCGGGCAGCGTCGTGGGCGAGGGCAGCCGGATCGACCCCAACGTCACGATCCGCGAGCACACCCGGATCGGCCGCCGCGTGATCATTCACGGCGGGGCGGCCATTGGGGCAGACGGGTTCGGCTTCGAGTTGAAGGAAGGCCGGCACGTCAAGATCCCGCAGACGGGGATCGTGCAGATCGACGACGACGTGGAGATCGGCGCGAACGTGACCATCGACCGCGCGCGCTTCGGGCGCACGCACATTGGCGAGGGCACGAAGATCGACAACCTCGTGCACGTCGGCCACAACGTCGTCGTCGGCCCACACTGCCTGCTCGTGGCGCAGGTGGGAATTTCGGGCAGTTCGCGCCTGGGCAAGTACGTGACGCTAGCCGGCCAGGTGGGGCTCGTCGGGCACATTGAGGTCGGCGACGAGGCGGTCGTAGGGGCGCAGGGCGGCGTCAGCAAGAGCGTGCCGGCCAAGGCGGTGATGTGGGGCTGCCCGGCCGAGCCGCTGGACAAGTTCAAGGAGCACCACGCCTACATGCGCCGGCTGCCGAAGCTGGTGGAACGCGTCAAGAAGCTGGAGGCGGAACTGGCAGAGTTGCGTGGCCTTCTGCCGGGGGCTCAGGCCGAACCTGGCGCATAGACTCACCCGCTGACGTGCGTGAGGCGTGCGCCGTGTACGAGCCGATAATCGACAGGGAGATCGATGGTGACCTTCGCGCCACCGGAGCTTCTCCATTGGGCGGACGCAAAGTTCAAAGTATGTGAGTCCAGGATTTTACTCCCAGTGGATTGAGTCATTTCAATATGGGCCACGCGACCGCTTTCGTCAAAAGTCGCTCTGATCACACCGCTGCCTTGTTCGTGACGTGCCCTTGCCTGGGCAGGATAGGGCGGACGGAGCATGGCCAACATGACCTTGGATTTGCTGCGACCGGTCGCCCCTTCTACGGTCCTGCACTCGAAGGCGTAAGGAAGACTGGTGCCGCGTGCCCCGCCAAGAACTCGTCCCGCGATTTGGACGACAAAATCGTCCAAAGCCTTTGATCCGGCCGATTTGGTTAATACCACTGCTTTGTGGTCGAAGCTGTCAACGCTGACCTGACAAATCGCCGTTGAGATTTTACCGAAGGAGTTCGGCGACTGAGCCGAGGCCGTGCGCGCGGTTCCGAGCAGGCAAATGGCAATGAGTATCGAGAGCCGCATCCAATGGCGGGCAGATGCAAGAAGGGGATGATCCATGGGGCTGAAATGACCCGCGCATGGTAGCTCCGTGTGGACGGACCGGGCAAGCTCGGATGTTCAACGCGGACGTGTCTCCGCGGCGGCACCGTCTTGCAGAAAGGCGGCCATCTCCGCGGGCAGAGGCGCTTCGAGGATGTGCGGGCCGGTGCCATCGCCCGGGTCGAACGTCAGCCGGTGCGCGTGCAACACGTGGCGGTCCAGCCACAGGGCGCGGGCGAGTTCCGGGGTCCAGCCCGTTTCGATGAAGCGCAGGTAACAGCCCTCGTCGGGACCGTAGATTTTATCGCCCACAACCGAAT
>CAXUIU010000222.1:0-6496 GCA_964250955.1 uncultured Chthoniobacterales bacterium
ACAGGCCGACTTTTCTTCCGCGGAGTTCCCCGCCCGGCGCGACGCCACCGGCCGCGCCCTGCACGCTCCGACCGAACGCCGCAACTATCCCGCCTGCTGCCAGGACTGCCCGCAACGCCCCGTCTGCGAGGCCGATCCCAAGACGATGACTCCCGCCCTCGCTTGGCGCAAACTCGGCCTCATCGAACGTGACGGCACGCCGACGCGGCGCGGGGTGATCTTCGGCTTCTTCCACCACGGCGAGGGCCTCGCGGTCGCCGCGGCGCTCGAAGCGGCCGACTACGCCATCGGCGACCTCCTCTACGACCTCGCCAACCTGCGCGCCGGCCACCGCTTCACCCCCGAGGGCGACAACCCGCACGGCGGCCGGCTGGGCAACCTGTGCCAGCGTGCCTACGGGCGCGCCGACCACCCGGGCTACCTGGAAATGGGCGTGCCGCCGGACTACGGCGACGGCGCGGCGGCCGTGGTCGCCGAGTTGGTCCAGAACCCCGGCAGCCGCCACCGCCTGCTCAACGACTCCCTGCGCGCCGGCGACCTGGAGCGCGCGCTCACCGAATGGCGCAGCCTGCTCTCGCACATCGCCGTTGCCCCCGCGTACCCGTGGGACCGCTGGGAGGCGCTCCAGGCGGCGACGCGTCGCTTCGTGGCGGCCGACGGCGGGAACGGGCAACTTCCGACTTTCCCGCCGCTGTCGGCCGCGCAGCAGCGTCGTTATCAGCACCGGCTGTTTCTCAAGGCATGAGCGGACCGCCCCGCGCCCGGCGTGCGTTTACAAAGGAACACCCTGATTTTACTTCTGTTATGCCATACGAACTGCCGCCCCTACCCTACCCCAACGATGCACTCGAACCCCACATCGACGCGCAGACGATGGAGATCCACCACGACAAGCATCACGCGACGTACATCACCAACCTCAACAAGGCACTGGAGAACAACCCGGAACTCTCCTCCAAGCCCATCGAAGAGCTCATCGCTGACCTCAACGCTGTGCCCGAGGCGGCGCGCACCGCCGTGCGCAACAATGGCGGCGGTCACGCGAACCATTCCTTCTTCTGGAAGCTGATGGGCCCGGGCGGCGGCGGTGAGCCCAAGGGCGAGGTCGCAGAAGCGATCAAGGATACGTTCGGCGGTCTGGACGGCCTCAAGGAAAAAATCAACGCCGCCGGCGCCGCACGCTTCGGCAGCGGCTGGGCTTGGCTGGTGGTCAAGGGCGGCAAGTTGGAGGTGATGTCCACCCCCAACCAGGACAACCCGCTCATGGAAGGCATCAAGCCGGTGCTCGGCGTGGACGTGTGGGAGCACTCCTACTATCTCAAGTACCAGAACAAGCGTCCCGACTACTTGAAGGCATGGTGGAACACGCTCAACTGGAACGCGGTTAACGAGAACTACGCCAAGGCGAAGGGCTAACCAGAACCGCTCCTGATGCAAACGCCGTCCATCGAAAATCGTTCTGATGGACGGCGCTTTCGTTTATCGAAAGAACAAGCCGCCTCGTTACCCTCTACGAAGCATCTTGCGGATAAGATGTCCGCGATTCTTGATCTGCCCGAGGTGCGCGCCCGTTTGTCGCTCTTAAGCGTGGAAGCTTACGAGGCGCTCGCCGAAATGGGAGCTTTGGAAAAAAGCGCGGAGTTGATCCGAGGGATCATCGTCAAGAAAATGCCGAAGTCGCCGCTGCACCGCAAGTTGACTCAGCGCATTTTCCTTTATCTGTTGGCTCTTCAGAAAGCTGGATTGGTGGTGTTTATGGAAGCACCGCTACGGCTGATGGACTCCGAACCGGAGCCAGATGTGATGATCGTGCGTGGGGAGACGACCGACTTCGACACCCAGCACCCTGTTACCGCCGCCCTCGTCGTGGAAGTCGCTGTCAGCAGCGTAGCTCTCGCCCGTGAGAATGCCTCGCTCTACGCCGAGGCTGGCGTGGAGGAATACTGGATCATCCTCGCCCTGGAAAACCAAATTGAAGTCTACACGCGGCCGGGGGCTGGCCGTTACTTGGATCGGCGGACCTATTCCGTCGGTGAGTCGCTGGCGTGCGCGGCGGTGCCAGAACTCCGCGTCGCGCTCGCGGAGTGGTTCGTCTGACTCGGCGCGATCAATGCCGCGTGTCGTTGGACACCTTTTGCGGCTTGGATTCCTCCACCGGCAACGCCGGCAGCACGGGCTTGTCCTTAGGGCGACCCAACACCGCGGGCACGGGCGAGGCCAGCGGGCTGTTCGGGTCGCCGGGAGCCTTGACCGCCGGCAGCGACAATTGCGTCAACAGTGCCGTCGGTGAAACGTCGCTCTGGCCCGACGCCAAAGCAGTGGCTACGGCGGCGCGGTTTTCCTCGGGGTTCGGCACGACCTCGACCGGTGCGATGGATGCAGAGGGGGCCGGTGTGGACGCTACGGGCACCACGGCTGGCTTGGCCGCTCCGGCGGCTTCGGCCGGAGCCACGGGCGCGGCGGGCGGGGAGGACTGGCGTTCGACGAGCGCGCCGAGATTGCCCAGCCGCTTGTAGTTCACGTAGACGTAAAACCCGAACACCGCCGCCGCCAGCACGACGAAACCCGCCACTAACGCCGCCACCTGCCGCACGCTCGTCTGGCGGCGCTTGCGCCACGCACGTTGCGGAGCACGGTACTCGGCCACGGGCCGGTCGCTCAGGTACTGGTAGTCGTCCAGGCCGAACGTGCTCGCATCGGCGAACGCGTCCATGTACGGCCGCGTGTCCAAATGCAGGTACTTGCCGTAGGCGACCAGAAAGCCGCGCGCGTAGGCGAGGTTCGCGAAGTTCGAGTAGTCGTCGTTCTCCAGGTCGCGCAGCCGTGAAAGCTGGATCTTCGTCGCGCGAGCCGCGTCTTCCAGACTCAGGTGGCGCTGGGTGCGCGCGCGCCGGAGTTTCGTGCCTGCCGTCTCTACCATAAAACCGTTGCGCGTTTGGGGGGAGTATTCGGAGGTGCGTGCGCCTGCTCTGAGTGTTCTACCCCAAAAGGGCACGGACGCGAGCGGAAAGTTGCCGGCGGGCGCAACTTTATTCACCGCCGTTCACAGGCTGTCCAGATCGACCAGGATCTCCCGTCCGCGCGCGCCGTTCTCGGGACCGACGATCCCGCGCTTCTCCAGGATGTCGACGACCCGCGCCGCCCGCGTGTAGCCCAGCCGCAGCCGGCGCTGGAGCATGGACGTGCTCGCCTTCTTTTCCTGACGCATGATCTCGATGCACTTCTCGACGAGTTCCTCGTCCTCGTCGCTGACCTCCTCTTCGTCGCCGCCGACGGCGTCGAGCCGGTCGGCGATGGCGGCCTCGAAGGTTGGCTCCGCTTGGCCGCCGGCGTACTCGACCAACCGGCCGATTTCCTCGTCGGTGACGAGCACGCCCTGGGCGCGGGTCAGCCGCGAGGTGCCGGGCGGCAGGTAGAGCATGTCGCCTTGGCCGATGAGGCGCTCGGCCCCTTTCTCGTCGAGGATGATGCGGCTGTCGAGGCCGCTGGCGACCTGGAAGGCGATGCGCGAAGGCACGTTGGCCTTGATGACGCCCGTGATGACATCGGCGCGCGGGGTCTGCGTGGCGATGATCATGTGGATGCCCGCCGCCCGGGCCATCTGGGTGATGCGCGCGATGGCGCTCTCCACGTCGGCCGGGGCGGTCTGCATGAGGTCGGCCAATTCGTCCACGATGACGACGATGTACGGCAGGTTGTCGGGCAGGATCAGGTCGTCGTCGCGCTGGTTGCGCGCCGTGATCTGGGCGCGCATGGAGGGCGCGGGGATCGTGACGTTGAGAGTCGAGTCCTCGCCGTCCTCCGCGTCGCCGAAGCCGCCGTCGCCGAGGACCGAGTTCAGGCGCGTACCGGTGGATGATGTCGGCGCGGGGGGCTCGGGTTTGGAGAGTTCCTCCAGGATCGCCACCGTCGCGCCGGCGGGGTCGATCTTGCCGGGCGACTTGGCCGGTGCACGGCCGGTGCGGGCTTCCTCCTCGGCGTCGAGTTGGGCCTGGGTCTTGGGCTTGGGCCGGGCGTTGAAGCTCGTGACGTTGCGCACCCCCGCCTTGGCGAACATCTTGTAGCGCTTTTCCATCTCGTCGATGACCCAGCGCAGAGCCAAGAGGACCTTTTTGGGGTCGGTGACCACGGGTACGACGAGGTGCGGCAGCTTGTTGTAGACCTGCATCTCGACCACCTTCGGGTCGATCATCACGAAGCGAAGCTGCTCGGGCGTGAATTTGTAGAGGATGCTCGAAATGATCGAGTTGATGCAGACGCTCTTGCCCGAGCCGGTCGCGCCCGCCACGAGGCAGTGCGGCATCGCGGCGAGGTCGGCGATAATCGTCTTGCCGTACACATCCTTGCCCAGGGCGATGGGAATCTTGGCCTTCGTCTCGGCCCAGTCGGCGCCTTCGAGGAGTTCGCGCAAGGTGACCTTGACCTTCTTGCTGTTGGCAATCTCGATGCCGACGGTGTCCTTGCCGGGGATGGGGGCGAGGATGTTGATGCGCTCAGCGCGGGTAGCGCGGGCGATATCGCGTTCCAGGGAGACGATCTTGTCCACGCGCACGCCCTTGGCAGGGTACACCTCGTAGCGCGTGATCGTCGGCCCCTTGGTGATGTCGCCGGGGCTGACACGGATGCCGAACTGCTCCAGCGTCTCGGTGATCTGGGTCTGGACGCGGCGGAGTTCCTCGGGGTTGGCGGTCGGGCGGTTCTGCGCGTCGGCGGTATCCAGGAGGTCGAGGTCGGGCAGGTGGTAGTCGGCGAAACGCACGTCGCCGCCGTCGACGTTGCCGCTGCCGCCGAGCGCACCCAGCGCGGCATCCCCCTTGGTCTTAGCGGCGGTCTTGCCGGCGAAAAGCTCGGCGAGCGTCGGCTTCTTCTTGGGCGGGAGGGCGGCGACGGGAGCGGGCACGGAGTTGTCCGTGATCTTAGGCGCGGGCAGGTCGGCGAACTCGTCGGGCGCGGGCGGGGCGAACGCTACGTCGGGACTGCCGGCGGATGCGGCGGGGGCGAGGTCAGCGTCAGCGTCGGTATCGAGGTCAGGCGGGGGAACGGCGACACCCTGTTTACGAAGTTGTTTTTCGATGCGCCGCTGTTCCTTGACGAGGCGGGTGCGGTCTATTTCGAGCCGTTCCTGCTCGGTGGCGCGTTCCAGGCGGGCGGCAGCGCGGCGTTCGCGCCAGGTGACGATCCCCTCGCGCAGGGCGTGGCAGGCACGCGAGAATTGCGTGACCGGGTGCAGACCGGTCATCAGGATGAGCGTGCTCAGGTACGCCAGGAACAGGAAGATCGCCGAACCCGCCGAGCCGAGCAGAATGCGGAAGAGTCCCTCGTGGCCCTTTTCGCCGACGAGCCACGCGCCGACGAGGCCGCCGGGACCGTGGGCGTTGAAATCGCGGTTCCAGCCGTGCAGGAACCACGGTTGGAGCTGGGCCAGGCACGCGCCGCAGAGCACGAACGCCGCCATCCAGCCCGCGCGCCGCGCCACGAGCAACCCGGGGAAGAACAGCTTGCCCGCCCCGTAGCCGAGCAGGAGCGCAGCCACCAGGAACGACGCCGCTCCCAGGAAAAAGAAGTGCAGCCCCGCGAGCACCGCGCCGACGGGGCCAATGAAGTTCTGCGCGGGGGAGTTGGGCGTGGCGTACTGGCTGAAGGGCACCCAGGTCGGCAGGTCGCGCGGGACGTAGGAAATCAGCGCGAGGTAAAGCAGCATCCCCGTGCCGAGCAACACGAGGGCAACGATGTCGCTCCAGGCGGCTTCGACGGCAGGGGATGTGGACTTGGCGACGGGCCGGGCCATAGGTGGTGTCTTGGGGATCGTAAACGGGAAAAGCGGAAACAGAAAGCCCAATCACAGCACAAGTGGGGCCGGTGGAGCCATTCGCCGGCCGAAAACGGCCGGAAAGCCTCGGACGCGGTCGTTATGGTTGGGGGATGAACACCTCTTTCCGCCTGGTCGCCCTCGACAAAGAAACCTTCGCGCCGCTTTTTGCCCTGACCGACGACGCCCTTGCCGAGCGCGGGGTCCGCCGGGTGATCGCCGACGCGCAACCAGGTTATCCCTGCCGGGTCAGCCTCGCGGACGCGGCGCCTGGCGAGCGGTTGCTGCTGCTGCCTTTCACGCACCAACCGGCGGACGGTCCCTACCGGGCTTCCGGCCCGATCTTCGTGCGCGAGGCGGCGTCGCAGGCCGCGCCGGCGGCCGGAGAAGTGCCGGAGGCGGTGCGGCGGCGTTTGTTGTCGGTGCGCGCCTACGACGCCGCCGGCCTGATGGTGGGCGCCGAGGTGTGCGAAGGAAGCGGGTTGGAGGCGCAGGTCGAGCGTTTCTTCGCGCGCGAGGAGGTAGCGTACCTGCACCTGCACAACGCCCGGCCAGGGTGCTTCGCGTGCCGGGTGGAGCGGGTGTGAAGGCTAGAGTTGCCCCGCTTGCCCCGCGCTCTGGGTCCTCTGCCGGGCTGCGATGACCCGCAGCCCATGGAGTGTCAGGTCCGGGTCTACAATGTCGAAG
>CAXUIU010000223.1:0-6442 GCA_964250955.1 uncultured Chthoniobacterales bacterium
ACCACCTCTCATACGCATTAGGCTTTCCGGGTTTGTCCCGAGGGGATAGTCACCAAAAGAAAAAGTGGGCACGCATCCGCGCTGCCGCTCATGGCTGGCCAGCCGTTTGAGGTCGCCACGAACGCCTTCCGTGGCCCTGCCGCGTCTCTGGGAGACTTCGTCTAGATCCTCACGCGACTTCGTGAACAAACCCTTTGTAGGCGCAGCGGCTTTGTGTCCCCACACAGTTAACCACTGCGTCTACAACCCCAAACTCCGGCTGTGTTTCCTGGCGTTACTTGTAGTAACCCGCCTGCTTCATCACGCGCTCGGCCTGTGCCTGGTTCTTTTTTAGCGTCTCATCGATAGAGGTGCCGCCGCTGACCAAGCCGGCCACGTTCTGGCCGATGACCGTGCCCAAAGACTGGAACTCGGGGATACCCACGAAGGTAATGCCGGTGTAGGGCACCTTCTTGATGCAAGGGTTCGTCGGATCAGCCGTCTCCAGCGCGTCCAACGTGACCTTGGCGAAGGGAGCCAAACGTTGGTACTCCGGGTTTTCATAGGTGCTCTTGCGCGTGCCGGGAGGCACGCTCGCCCAACCGATGTCGTCGGCCGCCAGCTTGATGTACTCTTTGGAGGTCGCCCACTGCGCAAACTTCTTGGCGACATCCGGGCTCTTGGCGTGCTGCGGGATGGCGAACGCCCAGCTCCAAAGCCAGTGCGAACCGTTGGAGGTTTCTGCCACCGGCGCGGGGGCGTAGCCCACTTTGCCGACCACCTGCGATTGCTTGGGGTTCTCCAAGATGCCACCCGCCACCGTCGCGTCGATCCACATGGCCGCCTTGCCAGCCGAGAACAACGTCAGGTTCTCGTTGAAGCCGTTGGCCGTCACGCCCGGTGGGGCGTATTTGCTGGCCATGCTCGCGTAGGTGGAAAGCGTTTTCTTCCATTCGGGCGAGTTGAGGGTCGGGTGCCATTTTGTATCGAACCAGGTGCTGCCGAACGAATTGGCCATGATGTCGATCAGGGCCATGTTTTCGCCCCAGCCTGGTTTGCCTCGCATGGCCAAGCCGAAGAAGCCCTTGCTCTTGTCTGTCAGCGCCGCGGCGAACTTCTGGAGGTCGTCGTAGGTCGGCTTTTCCGGCATGGTCAAACCCTTCTGCTCGAAGAGGTCCTTGCGGTACATCAGGAAGCAGCTCTCGCCGTAGAAGGGCAGCGCGTAGAGCTGGCCGTTGTACGAGAGGCCGTCGCGGATGGTCTTGAACACGTCGTCAACATCGTAGCTAGCGTCCAACCCTTCCATAGGACGCAACCAGCCGGACTTGGCCCAAATCGGCGCTTCGTAGAGGCCGATGAAAACCATGTCAAATTGACCCGTACCGGTAGACACGTCGGTGGTGACCCGCTGGCGCAGAACATTTTCTTCGAGGAACACCCACTGCAAGTGGATGTCCGGGTTTTGCTCCTCGAACTTGGAGGAAAGTTTCTTCAGTTCGAGGATGTCGGGGTTGTTGACCGCCGCGATGGTGATCGTGGTGTCGGCGTGCAGGGCCGAAGCGCCGAGCAGGAGCAGCGGGCTAAGGAGTGAAAGGAATCGTGGCTTCTTCATGGGAGGAACGGTGCGACTGACTTGGGGCGAGATGGAGAGCGCGAGGCCCGCCGGTTTTAGTTTCTACTCTGTCTTCTTGTTTGGTTTGTTTTTGGTTTACTGCCGGGGTGAGCGAGGAAATTTTCCTCCGGACGGGTACGATCCACCCAGAGGTCGTAAGAGGGGGTCGGGCGCAGGCTCACCAGACCGTGTAGCCGCCGTCGATGACCAGGTTGCTGCCGGTGACGAAGCTGCTGGCATCAGAGGCCAGGTAGACGACCGACGGAGCGACCTCTTCGGGTTCGCCGATGCGTTCCATCGGCGAGGTGGCAATCCAAACGGCCTGCCAATCTTGCCGAGGATGATGCTTCGGGGTCATCGGCGTGTTGATGTAGCCGGGCGAGATGCAGTTGACGCGCACCCCGCGCTTGGCCCACTCGCCCGCGAGGGATTTGGTCAGCATGATCACCGCTGCCTTGGCCGCGTTGTACGCCGACTGCGGCTGGGGGTGGTTGGAGATCAACCCCGACATGGAGGCCGTGTTGATGATGCTGCCCTTTCCCTGGGCGAGCATGATCTTGCCGAACTCGCGGCAGCAGTAGAACACGCTGTTGAGGTCGATGTTGACTACTCGCAGCCACTCCTCGTCGGTGCAATCCTCCGAGGGAACGCAGTGGGCGATGCCGGCGTTGTTGAAGGCCACATCGATGCGGCCGTGGCGATCCACGACGTGCTGAGCCAGCCGGCGAACGGCCGCAGAATCCGTCACGTCCATGGCGACGAACTCCATGCCGGGGTTCTGCTCAACGACGGTTTTTCCGCGCTCGGCGTTGATGTCCGTCAGGACGACGTTGGCACCGCTGGCCTGCATGGCGCGGGCGGTGGCTAGCCCGATGCCGCCGGTGCCACCCGTGATGATGGCGACACGGTCTTGAAGTGATGGTGCGGGGGACGCGTTCATCGAGGTGAGAAACAGAGAAATCTCTGGATCAAGGGGGTGGACGGGTAAAGGCCCGTCAGGCCACCGTTTTCGCCTCGTTGATCGGAGCGATGTCCACCTTCAACCCATTAAGGTGCTGGAGCATGCCCGGAGCGTGGGTGTTCGCCGCCATCAGGTTGAGCTTCTTGCGCGCCAACTCCGTGACCTTTTCTGTCGCCAGACGGAAAGCGTGGTGGTGGACGGGTTCCTCGGGACGAGGCTTGTCCGTGGTGGCCAGAGCCAAGCCGCTCATGACGGCCCGGAACAGATCCGCACCGACGTTGACCTTGACGACGTTCATCTGCCGGGCGGCCTTCAGATCGTCGGGATGAATGCCGCTGCCGCCGTGCAGAACCAGGGGCACGTTGACGGACTTGGCGATGCTTTCGAGCAGCTTGAGGTCGAGCCGGCTGTCGCCGCCATGCACGGAGCCGACCGCCGGAGCCAAGGTGTCGATGCCGGTTTCTTCCACCAGCCGCTTGCTGCCTTCCACGGAGGCCAGTTCGATGTCGTCGCCGTGGCCCTCGCCGCCGCCGAAGAGACCGAGTTCGGCCTCCACCACTGCACCAATCGGGTGGGCAATCTTTACGATGCGCGCCGCGCCGGCGATGTTCTTTTCCAGGGGCAGCGTGCCGCCGTCGTACATGACCGAGTAGTAGCCGGCACGCAGCGTTTGCAGAATGAGGTCGTCCTTGTCGGGATGATCCTGGTGAACCAGCACGGGCACCCGTGCTTGCTCAGCGAGGTTGCGTAACATCTGCGGAAACACGGACAGTCCGCCGTAGTACAGATCGCCGAAGTAGCTCTGCAACATGACCGGCGCATCCTCAGCCTCAGCCGCTAGCACCACGCCGCGGGCAGTCTCCAAATTACAGACGTTGAACGAGGGAACGGAGAAGTGGCTCTTGAGGGCGTAATCGAAGAACGCGCGGGGTTTGGTGACAAACATGGGTTGTTGTTTTGATGAGTGAGGTTTGACTGCGAAAGTTAAAGCGGCGGCCGGTAGGCGGCCTTGGCCCCAAAAGGCCATGCCTGATAGGAAAACTCCGCCGGGCCAAAAGGGTTTTTGCTGACATGAGGGTGATCGTCAACGGGATACAGGAGAGGGTCAACAAACACGAAATGCCATTTTTGCGGTATTCACGCAAGAATTATTTTGTAAATTGCGTTTTTGTTGCATTCATATGCGGGTTTATGGCAGATTATTGATTGTGTTTACGGCCGAACTTGCGCGCGCCTACGCTATGCTGATGCCATCATCGCACTCGAAAAATCCCGCTTCGTCCGGGCGCAATCCTTCGGCGCCGCTGGCCCGTCGCCACCAGGAACTCCTGCAATTGGTTGAATCTAAAGGGCAGGTCAGCGTGGACGAATTAGCCCAACATTTCGGCGTCTCCGATGACACGATCCGCCGAGACCTGCTGCACTTGGAGAACAACAAAGTGCTCCTGCGCACCCACGGCGGGGCGGTTTCGACTGCGCTGATGGTCCACCGCGAAACCCCGTTTCTCACGCGCGTCCACGCCGCCTCGGAAGGCAAAACCCGTATCGGCCGCGCCGCCGCACAGCTCATCTCCGATGGCGAGACGCTGATCGTCAACGGCGGTTCGACCACCTTCGCTTTCGCCGCGAACCTCAGTGCCCGCCGCAACCTGACCGTGGTCACCAACAACGTGGCTCTAGTTTCAGCGTTGCCAGCCGAAGCCGTGCACAGTGCTTACCTGATCGGCGGCAAATACCGCGTGAGCCTCGCCTCCACGGTCGGTCCCGTGGAATTTAACTCGGGGGGCGTCAGCGTGGACACCGCTGTGTTAGGCGTCAGCGGCCTGTCGGTCAACAAAGGTATTTCCACAACCCACTTGGACGAAGCGCAGATGCACGCGCAGATGATCGCCTCGGCCCGCCGCACCATCGTCGTGGTGGACGCTTCCAAGTTCGGCCACGATACCTTCGCCCAAATCGCACCGCTGAAGGTCATCGACACGTTGGTGACCGACGCCGCCCCCCCGCCCGAGTTCCGCCAGGCTCTCAACGCCGCCAACGTGGAACTGGTGGTCGCACCACCCTGATTCGCCCTCATCCCCACTCCGAGAACCCCCGAATGTCACATCCCGAACTAATCCTCGGCTTCGACGTAGGTACTACCAACCTCAAATGCCTGGCGCTCGACGCCGCCGGCACCATCGTCGCGCAAGCCTCCGAACCCACGCCCCATTCCTATCCGCGCGCCGGCTGGACGGACTTTGAACCCGTCGCCTTGTGGGCAGCCGTTTGCCGGACGGTCCGCGCCGTGGTGGCCAAGGTGCCGCACCGTGACGCCATCAAAGGCATCGCCGCCACGAGCCTCGCCGAATCCCTCGTACCCGTCGGCGCGCAGGGTCAGCCGTTGGGACCCGTCATCGCGTGGTTCGACCTGCGCACGGCACCCGAGGAACGCTGGATCGTTGAGAAATTCGGCTACAAAACGCTGTTCGACATCACCGGGGTCAACTCTGATCCCATGTTCGGGTTGTGCAAGGTGCTCTGGACCAAGAAGCATCAGCCCGAGGTGTTCGCGGACGTCAAACACTGGCTCCACATGGCCGACTACGTGGCCTACCGCCTGTGCGGAGTGCCGGCCACCGATCCCAGCTTGGCGAGCCGCACCCTCGCTTATGACTTGCGCCACGGCCGATGGTCCGAGGAACTGCTGGAAGGCTCGGGGGTATCGCCCGCCACCTTCCCGCCGATCCGCCCGAGCGGTTCGCCGTTGGGTACGGTCGCACCTGCCGCCGCCACGGAGACGAACTTACCCCTGCACACGGTCGTCAGCGTCGGCATCCACGACCATCTAGGTGGCGCGTTCGCCGTGGGTGGACTCGACCTGGAAGTGCTCTTTGACAGCATCGGCACGTCCGAATCTATCAACCGGCTGATCCCAGGACCCATCATGGACACGCGCATCCCAGAGAAAGGGCTGGCGCAGGGAGCTGTCTGGACCGGGGAGCAACCCGCCTGCTTCATGACTGGCGGACTCCAGACCGCAGGTGCAGCCGTGGAATGGTTCCGGCGCGAGGTCGCCGGCCGCACGACCGACATGGAGCTTTTAGGCAGGGAGGCGGCGGAGACCACCGGAGCTGTGCCGGTGTTTTTGCCGCACCTGACACGCAGCCTGACTCCCTACCCCGACATTGAGGCCGCTGCCGCGTTCGTCGGCATCAAGTCGTCCACGACTCGCGGGGCATTGTACCGGGCCGTGCTGGAAGGCATGGCCTTCGAGGCTCGTGCCATCGCCGACGCGATGGAGGCGGAGGGTGGCCTACGGCGCAGCCGGCACGTTTTGACCATCGGCGGCGCGCTCCAGAACCCGCTCCTCGCCCAACTCAAGGCGGACGCCTACAACGTGCCGGTGAAAGTCAGCCCCGTGCGCGAGGCCACCAGCCTAGGCGCAGCACTCCTGGCAGGCATCGGCTGCGGACTCTTTTCCGACGCGGCGGCGGCCGTCAAAGCCGCGCACCGCGACGAGATCCAGTACGAGCCGGACCCGGCTAATGCGGAGCGATTGCAGACCCGCTACAAGAAAATCTACTGTGGCCTCTACAACCAGTTGAGAGCGTTTCATCACCAGTTGCACCCACCCGCTGAGGCGGCCTAGCGAACCCAGCAGGGACTATGTCGACTAAATCGCTGCCTAGAGAACCGAAATACCTTTGAGCACGCAATTGCCAGCTTATCACCGACTGGGACGACGTTTCGCGCCTGAACCCAACTTCTGTCGCGCGCGTGGGACAAGCCCTGGCTTCTGTCTGTTGCCAATGGATTGCTGACGTGTCAAAAAATGGTGGTTTTCTACAGCGGGTCCTACCAAGTGTTCAGCAGGGAGGCGGAAGGCTGGTTGTTTGGACAAAGCGGCG
>CAXUIU010000224.1:0-6420 GCA_964250955.1 uncultured Chthoniobacterales bacterium
CACTCCCATCGCCGAGAACGCCCCGCCGCGCCTGAACATCCTGTACCCCGCCGAGGGGGCGTCCGTCTACGGTGCGGACGCCGTGGTCGCACGCGTGGCTGGGGCGGTCGGCCCGACGCGGCCGGCCTGGGTGGACCTCGTCGTAGACGGCCAGCCGCAGGGAGTTCGGCTGCTCGGGCCGGCGGCGATGTCGGACACCTTGGAATTCCCGCTCCTGGCCCGGCAGCTTCCCGCCGGTCCGCACCGGGTCGCCGTCCGTGCGCTCGACGCCACCGGCCGCGCGACGGATTCGCCTGCGTTGACGGTCAACGTCCTCGACGTTCCCCCCTTCCTGCCCGGGCCGTACGAACGCGCCGTGTTCCTCCTGGACCGCCTCGCCTTCGGCCCCGAACCGCGCGAACTCGCCGCCGTCCTGACCCTCGGGGAAAACGCCTGGCTCAACAACCGCCTCGCTTCCAGCTACGAGACGCCCGCCGAACAGGCCGTCCTGCGCGGGGCCTGCCAGCGGTTCCCTCGCATTGACGACGAGCACCAGACCGCCGTGCGCGCGCTGGCCCAGTGGATCGGCAGCGACAACCCCGTGCGCTCGCGTTTCACCGCCTGGACGGAGAACCACTTCTCCACCTGGGTCAGCAAGACCAAGGGCGCGCCCAAGTGGCACGAGCACCTCGACTTCTGCTGGATGGGCGTCGCCCCCTTCGCCGACCTGCTCAGCGTCAGCGCGCACAGCCCGGCGATGCTCGCCTATCTCGACCAGGAAAAGAGCTACGCCGGCAAACTCAACGAGAACTACGCGCGCGAGATCATGGAACTGCACACCCTCGGTGTGCACGGCGGCTACCAGCAGGCCGACGTGACCGCCCTGGCCGGTGTGCTCAACGGCTGGACCACGGCCGCCGAGGCCATCCTGCCGCAGGTGGACGAACCGCTCGGACTGGTCTACAACGGCGGCAACGAAGCAGGCATCTTACGAGGATTCCACTTCGACCCGTTCCTCAACGACGGCCAGGGCCGGCGGGTCTTCGGGGTGAACTATCCCGCCAGCAAGGACCCCGCCGTGCGCTATGACAACATCCGGCTTGCCCTAGAGACCCTCGCCGCGCACCCCGCGACGGCCGAGCACGTCTCGCGCAAGCTGGCCGAGCACTACGTCGGCGTCCCGGCGTCCGACGCGCTGGTGCGGGCAATGTCCCAGACCTACCTGGAAAACGGCGGCGACCTGCGTGCGGTGATGCGGGCGATGGTGGCACACAAGGAGTTCTGGAGCGCGCCGATGAAGATGGCGACGCCCTTCGACTACGGCCTGCGCGTGGCGCGGGTGTGCCGGGCGGCGGTGGTGCAGCTCGGGGCTGACCCGAACCAGGCTCCGAACGCCGACGGGATCGAGGGCTTCCTCAAAAAGAGCGGCATGGGCCTCTTCGACCGCGTGACTCCCGACGGCTACCCGCAGAACAACGGCAACTACGCGGACAGCAACGCGCTCCTGCAACGCTGGCGCTTCATGCAGGGCATCGGCGAGCACCTCAACCGCCTTGTGCCGAACGACTGGCGCACCCCGCCCGCGACCGTCCGCCCCGTCGCCAACGACAACTCCACCGCCGCCGACCCGCTGCAACGTTTCATCGACCTCGCCGCCGTGCGCCTGACTGGCCACTTGCTCGACCTCAACTCCAACCAGGCGGCCCTCGAAGTGCTCGGCCAGGGAACCCCGGACGGGATGCGCGAGACGATTCTGTTCATCGCCCTACTGCCGGAAACCAGCCTCCGATGAACTACGAAGGAATCATCACCATCGAACCCGACAAACGCAGCGGAAAACCGTGCATCCGTGGAATGCGGATCACGGTGTAGCGAGGATATCTGGGTGTGCTTGGCCTTCGCGGCGGATCGTGAGCGCAGGCTCTTCGTTGCCGCCACGTGAAATCCTTGCCTCATCATCTCACTGCTTCACAACCGGCACGCCGAGCCTTCCGCCTTTGATTTGGACCCGGACGCCAGCATACTGATCCTGCCCTAGGAACGAAGCACTCTCCTCCCCATGAACGTCACCCGCCGCTTCTTTCTCAAGTCCACCGCCGCCCTCGCCGCGACGTACTGCGGCGTTCATCCGGGCCGGCTCCTCGCCGACGCCGGACTCGACGCGAACAATCTCCTTTCCGTCCGCCGCCGCAAGACGCTCGTGGTCATTTTCCTGCGCGGCGGCATGGATGGATTGAACCTCGTCGTGCCCTTCAAGGACCCCGGCTACTACAAGGCGCGCAAGAACATCGCCCTCGCCGAACCCGGCAAACCCGGCGGTGTCGTGGACCTCGACGGTTTCTTCGGCCTGCACCCGCGCGCGGCGGCGCTGGCCCCATGGTTCAAGAACGGCCAAGCCGTCGCGCTACATGCCGTCGGTTACGACCTGAACACCCGCTCGCACTTCGAGGAACAGGATACCTGGGAAACGGGCGTCAGCGGCAACACCATCGCCTCCGACGGCTGGCTCAACCGCCACCTGCTCACCAGCCAAGGCCACGGCCCGATCCGCGCCGTGAGCATCGGCGACGCGCTGCCCCGCATCCTGCGCGGGAAAGCGCCGGCCTTCGCGGTGCGCGGGATCACGGACTTGGGCCTATTCCCTGAGAAGAACAACAAGCACGGGTTCTCCGACGCGTCGCAGTCGCGGGTGTACTCCGCGCTGGAACACGCCTACTGCTGCGACCCGCGCATCGTCGCCGCGGCAGAGGCGGCCGGCGCGGCGACGCCGAGCTTCCACGGCGACGCCGACGAACAATCCGCGCGCGACCTGCTCTCCTCCACCGCGCAGACGACCTTCGAGGGCATGGAGCAACTCAAAGCCATCACCAGCCGTCCGTACACTCCCGCCGCGAAGTATCCCGACAGCGACCTAGGCAAAAAGCTCGAACAGGTCGCCCGGCTCATCAAGGCCGACGTCGGCCTGGAGGTGGTGGAGGTCGATTACGGCAGTTGGGACACGCACCAGAACCAGGGCGGCACCAACGACCAGGGCGGCAACTACGGCAAGCTCGTCGGCGGGCTGGCGGAGGCGCTGGCGGCGTTTGCGGCCGATCTGGAAAAGCGGCTGGACGACACGTTGGTCGTCACGTTGAGCGACTTCGGGCGCACGGCGGCTGAGAACGGCACCGGCGGCACGGATCACGGGTGGGCCAACTGCATGTTCGCCATGGGTGGCCCCGTACTGGCGGCCAGCCGCAACGGCCCGCGCAACGTCATCGGCAACTGGCCCGGCCTGGAAAAAGAGCAGCTCCACGAAAAGCGCGATCTGCTGCACACGACGGACTTTCGCGACGTGCTGGGCGAGTTGGTCGGCAACCACCTAGGCAACGCGAATATCAAGACCATCTTGCCCTCCCACGAGTTCAAGCACGTGGGGCTGATCTGAGGCGCGGCGGCGGCGTTACGGAGCCTTCTGCCCCAGGTTGTACTTGAGGATGCAGCGCAACGCGCTGAACCCGTCGCGCCAACCGATTTTCTTGCCCTCCGCGTACGTCCGACCGTAGTACGAGATTGCCACTTCGTAGATCCGCACGTTCAACCGGCTGACGCGCGCCGTGATCTCCGGCTCGAAGCCGAAGCGGTTCTCCAGGATGGGCATCCCCTGGATGATCTCGCGCCGGAACACTTTGTAGCACGTCTCCATGTCCGTGAGGTTCAGGTCGGTGAACATGTTCGAGAGCGTGGTCAGCACCCGGTTGCCGACCGAGTGCCAGTAGTAGAGCACCCGGTGCGAACCCGCCCCCAGGAAGCGCGAACCGAACACCACGTCCGCGCGCCCCAGCAGGATGGGCCGGAGCATCAGATGGTATTCCTCCGGGTCGTATTCCAGGTCGGCGTCCTGGATGATGACGAGCGGAGCCGTCACCTGTGCGAACCCTGTGCGCAGCGCCGCCCCCTTGCCCTGGTTCACGTCGTGCCGGAAAAGCCGCACCCGCTCCTCCCCGCGCGCGATCTCTTGGAGCGCCGCCCACGTGCCGTCCGTCGAACAATCGTCCACGATGACGAGTTCCTGCACCGGGCGTTGTTGGAGCACTTTCCGTACGACCGCGCCGACGCTGGCCGCCTCGTTGTAGACGGGCATCACCGCCGCCAGGCACGGCGTGAGTTCGGCGTTGCTCTTCGCGTCGTGCGCGGCAGGGTCCGGCGGGGGGGTCATGGCCCGGCTACTAAAGAGAACGGGCCGGGGGGCCGCAAACTTTTTTAGCGCCGGCCGTCCCGGACTTCGGCGAAGATCAGCCGGCCGGCGCTGGTCTGGAGCGCGCTGGCGACCTGCACGCCGACCGTGCGGCCGAGGTGCTCGCGGCCGTGGTTGACGACGATCATCGTCCCGTCGGGCAGGTAGCCGACGGCTTGGTGCGCGTCGCGGCCTTCCTTGACGAGGCTCAGTTCCAGTTCGTCGCCGACGGAGAGCGACGGGCGCATGGCGGCGGCGAGGTCGTGGAGGTTGAGGACGGCGAGGTTTTGCAGGCGGGCGACGCGGGCGAGGTTAGCGTCGTTGGTCAGGAGCCGGCTTTGGAGGAAGCGGGCGAGGTTGACCAGGCGCGTGTCGATGGGCAGGTCCTCGCCGTCGGGTTCGGCGACGCTGTCGTGGATCGTCACGTCCAGGCCGACCGTGCGGCGCATCTTTTCGAGGTTGTCGAAGCCGCGCTTGCCGCGGTCGCGGCGCATGGGATCAGCGGACTCGCTCAGGCGCTGGATTTCCTCCAGGACGAACCGGGGCACGACCAGCGAACCGCTCAGGAACCCCGCCGCACAGACCGCCTGCACCCGGCCGTCGATAATGATGTTGGTGTCCACCAGGAGCGGCGCTTCCTGCACGGCCTGGCGCGTGAAGCGCACGTAGGGGATGAGCAGGCTGAACTCGTCGCGGTTAGAACGGATGGCGAGCATCATGCCCAGGTAGCCGAACCCGGCGTAGAAAAACAGGCCGATGAGCCACTGGCGCTCCGGCGGCAGGTAGGCGAGCACGTCGGAGGCGCGCAGGAGCGTCGCGGCGAGGAAGCCCAGCAGGAGCCCCAGCGTGGCGCTGGAGAACAGCCGCAGCGTCAACCCCTTCAGGAGCCGGTCTACGAGCACCAGTCCGAGGCTGAAAACCAGCGCCACCGCCACGCCCCAGGCGAGCGAGCCGGAGCGTTGTTCGCCGATCATCGCGCCGACGACCCCCGAGGCGATGACGAAGAGCAGCCGCAGCAGGTTGATGGTCGAGAGCGGTGTCATGGGGGCAAAAGGGGGTAAATGCCCCGTTCGGGCGGAAGCAAAGTATGCACGAAGCATGCCGCCAGCGCGCCGCACGCGCGAAAACCACGGCGGTTCCACCACGCCGCCGCCAACTGCCACCGGCCGTCGCGGTCAATTCGCTGATCAACGGGAGCACTCCACCGAAAAAAGAGTTTGCGTTCCCTCCCGACGAAGCAGTGCCTTCCCCGCTGTAAGTGGTTAACGATCAGCCGTAAATCGTCGTTGGAACGCACCCGCACCACTTTCCAGGACATTTTGGTCTTACATCTATTCTTTGACGCCCGCGCCCCCACCCGATATCCCGGGGGCCGTTCGCAGTTCAACCAAGGTTAGTCAAAGGGAATCCATGATGCACAAGTCACTCGTCCGTCCGCTCTGCTTCGCCACCGCTCTGGCCGCCGGCCTGTTCTCCGCCGGCCGAGCCTCCGCCGACATCAACTACATCCAAGACGGCAGCTTCGAAGTCACGCCGTACGCCACCAACTCGCTCAACGAAGTCACCGGACAAACCGTCAATGGTTGGTCCGGTAGCAAGATTCCCTTCACCGGGGCGTCCAGCACCCACGAATACGTCATCAACGGCAACGTCCAGGACACCAGCGGGAGGTTCTTTGGCACCACTCCCTTTGGCGATCAGTTCCTCGGACTCAACGCAATCTACCGCAACAGTTTACATTCCATCGAGTCCCAGGTCGTCTCCGGCCTGACGCCGGGACAGACCTACACGCTGACCATCTACATCGCCAACCTCGACGGCGCGCCGGACCCGAACATCGGCGTCAGCGTGGTGTTCAACGCCACCGGCCTCATTCCTGTGGGGGGCTCTCCTGATGCCTCGGCGACCTTCACCGCACCGGTCGAAGGCCCCTATGGGGAGACAGGCGTCATCGACTTCGTGCCCGAGACCCTGACCTTCACGCCCACGGGCGACACGCTTACCATCAGCATCAACAACCAGAGCAATAAGGGCGTCATGGGCATCGACAACGTGTCGCTGGTCGCCGTGCCCGAGCCGGGGCCGGCGGCGGCCGTGCTGCTGGGCTTGGCTGGCTTGGCGATGGTCGTGCGGCGCCGCCGCGCGGGCTGAGCCTACGCCGGGACGGTTCCCCGGGCGGTGGGGCCGTTTTTCCGCGTGGGTGCGAGCAAGGGGGCACGCGGCGT
>CAXUIU010000225.1:0-1253 GCA_964250955.1 uncultured Chthoniobacterales bacterium
GGTTCGCTCCGTGGATGCCCGCGTCCGCCGCGCGGCGGACCGCTCGCGCGGCTACGGCGGGCGGCTCTTCGATTGGTTAGTGGCGCGGGCTAGTGAGGAGGGCTGTGAGCGGCTCCACCTTGACTCGGGTGTCCACCGCCACGGCGCGCACCGCTTCTACCTGCGCAAGGGCATGGACATCGACAGCCACCACTTCGACCTGCCCCTGGACGCCCACCGGCCCGGGCCCGTTTGAAGGCCGGCGGTTTTGCCGTAGGGTAGCCGGACGATGACCGACCGCGCCTTTGACCCTGTCGTGCCCGCCGAGGGCTGGCATGTCCTGCACCTGTTCTACCGCGTCGAACACGGCCAGTGGATGCTCCTCTCTCCCGACGACCAGCGCGCCGCCAAGACCGCCTTGGCCGAACTCGTCCAGGAAATCCGCGCCGCCGAGGGCACGCAACTGCTGGCCTTCAGCATCGTCACGCCCAAGGCCGACCTGGGCTTCATGCTGCTGACGCCGGACCTCCAGACGGCCAACGGTTTTGAAAAACGCCTGAACCTCTCGCTCGGAGCCGACGTGCTCACACCAGTCTACAGTTACCTGTCGATGACCGAGCGCAGCGAATACACGACCACCGAGGCCGAGTACGCCGCCGAGACGCTCGAAAAGGAGCGCGGCCTCACCGTCGGCACCCCCGAGCACGACGCGGCGCTGGAGGAGTTCCGCGGGCGGATGGAAAAGTACGGCAAGGAGCGGCTTTACCCGAAGCTGGGCAACCGTCCCGTGGTCTGTTTCTACAGCATGGGCAAGCGCCGTGGCGCACAGCAGAACTGGTATCGCATGAACCACGCCGAGCGCCGTGATCTCATGCAAGGCCACGCACGCATCGGCCGGCAGTGGGCGGGCAAAATCCGACAACTCGTCACCGGCTCGACCGGCCTGGACGACAACGAATGGGGCGTGACGCTCTTTGCCCACGACACGATGGACGTGAAGGGTATCGTGTACGAGATGCGCTTCGATGCGGTCAGCGCGGAGTACGCGGACTTCGGAGAGTTCTACATCGGCTTGCAGTTGCCGTTGGACGAACTCTTCCGGCGGTTGCAGCTTTGACGTTCGATTCTGCTTCGATGCAAGCCAAGGTCGAAATCCTCCAGGCTCTGTTGCGCCGACACGCGCCGTTGCTCATCGCATATTCCGGCGGGGTGGACAGCGCGTACCTGCTCGCCGCCGCGCACCGGGCACTGGGCGCGGGGGCGGTGGGCGTCAT
>CAXUIU010000225.1:1263-3466 GCA_964250955.1 uncultured Chthoniobacterales bacterium
GAAGCGGTCGGCGCACCGGTGGAGGTTGTCCGCACCGACGAACTTGCCAACGCCGACTACGCGAGCAATCCGCTGAATCGTTGTTATTTTTGCAAGGCCGAACTCTTCAATCGCCTCGACCAGATAGCGCGCGAGCGCGGCTTCGCGGCCATCGCGTACGGCGAGAACGCCGACGACGCCCGCCAGGTGCGTCCCGGCGTACAAGCAGCCAAGGAGTTTGCCGTCGTCGCCCCGCTCAAGGAAGCCGGCCTGACCAAGGCCGAAATCCGCGCCCTCTCGCGCGAGTTGGGCCTGCCGACCGCCGACGCGCCCGCACAGCCGTGCCTGAGTTCGCGGGTTCCGCACGGCACGCCGGTCACCCTGGAGGCGCTGGGCATGATAGAGCGCGGCGAGGCGTTCGTGCGCACGATGGGCTTCCGGGTGTTCCGCGTGCGGCACCACCTCGACGCTGATGGCACGCCACCACGCGCCCGGGTGCAGATCGCCCCGGCCGAGATGGCTGGCCGCCTGGACGAACGCGAAGCCGGCCAACTGCGCGACGGCCTACGCGCCGCCGGCTACGGCGTGGTGGAGATCGACCCGGAGGGATATCGGAGCGCGTTGGCATGAAGATCGCACGGAGAAGTCTGGCCAGATGGGGTGGGCTGTTCTGCTCGGTGTGGTTCACTACTTTTGCTTTCTCTTCCCGTGCGGCGGAAGCCACCGGGGCGACCGTGGACGAGTTCAAGGTCGCCCACACCTACTACGTGGACCCCGCCGGGGCCGACGCGGCGGACGACGACCAGCACGGCACGCAGGACTCGCCGTTCGTCACCCTCCGGCGCGCGCTCGACGCCGCTTTGCGCGACAAGGATGCGAACACCGGCGCAAAGGTCATCATCGCCGCCGGCACCTACCGCGAAGCGATTGACATCCCTGCGCCCGCCGCCGGCCGCGTCGACACCGACGCCCCCTTGGTCATCGAGGCGGCCGAACGCGGCCAGACGATCATCGACGCCGCCGACACCGCGGGTTGGGAGGCTGGCACCTGGGGCAAGGCCGCCAAGGAAGGTTGGACGCATCCCTGGCCCTTCGGCAGCGCCACCCACGCGCCTGCCCCGCACGGGGGTAACATTCACAACCGCTCTGCCCCACCCTCCGCCTCCGACAATGCCAGCGCGCCGCTCGTGTTCTTCAACGGTCTTGTTCTCCGACAGGAAATCTCCGCGCCTGGTCCCACGGCACCAGGCACGTTCGTCGTAGGCCACGCCCCCAAGGCCAGCAGTGCCACGCTCTCGGTCTGGCGGCACGACGTGGACGATGACTCGCCAGACAACAACCAATTCCAGGTCGGCGTGCGCGACCATGCGATGCTCGTCACCGGCCGGCGCAACGTCGTCGTGCGCGGACTCTTCTTTCAACACGCGGCGAATCCCGCCGGCGCGCCGCTCGCAGGTCTGGCGTTCGTCGGGTGCTCGCACGTCCTCGTCGAAGACGTGCTCAGCCAGTGGAACGACGGTGCGGGCCTCCTGCTCCGGGGAAGCGCCACCGCGCCGTGGAGCGAGGGCTTCACCCTGCGGCGCGTCCAACTCATCCACAACGGCCAGAGCGGCCTCGCGGCGGAAAACCTCAAAAATGTCCTCGCCGAGGATTGCGAAACCTCCTTCAACGGCTTCCGCGGCGAGTGGGCGGGCACCCTCGACCCGCAGGCACCCGCGGCGGGCCTCAAGGCGCACGGCCTGCACGGTTCGACGTGGCGGCGGCAGCGCGCCGTCGCCAACTTCGCGCGCGGCCTGTGGTGGTCGTCGGACTGCACAGACCTCCTCGTCGAGGACGCCGTCGTCCGTGACAACCTGCTCAGCGGCGTGTTCGTCGAAAACTGCCCCGGCCCGACCGTCGTGCGCGGCAGCCTCGTCGCCGGCAACAAGACTCTTGTCGGCACGAAGCTCGAAGCCGCCCAACCCGCCGCCGTGTCGGTCGAGGCGTCGCCCGACGTGACGCTGGAAAACAACGTCGTCGCGGGCAATGCCATGCCGCAGCTCGGTCTGCGCAACGTCGCCGAGCGCACCGATGGCATGAACTTCGAGACCGGCGCGAAGACGACCCTGCGCGCCGAACGCCACGCCTACCGCCACAACGCCGTCTGGAGCGCGACCGCCGACCAGTGGGGGGGGGGCCGGGCCCCGGCCCCCCCCCCCCGGCCCCGCCCCCGGGCGGGGGGGGA
>CAXUIU010000225.1:3476-6382 GCA_964250955.1 uncultured Chthoniobacterales bacterium
AGATGATGTCGACCTGCAAGGCCGCCGCCAAGAAGGCCTGATCCGCCTGGAGGCGGGCGCGCCCCCCCCGACCAGGCGCGCGGCGCTCTGCCCGTCTCCGACGCGACGGGCAAGAGCGACTTCGCGTTCTACTACGGCACGCTGGACTCGGACGAGAACTGCTTCTGGAACCCGTCCGCGGCCGAGGTGTTCTGCACGTACGACCGCGCCGCCTACCGCCGTCCGGGCCTGCCGCTGGCTGGCTGGCGCACGTTCCTGACGACGCACGCGGGTGCGGGCAGCGGCGCGCACCAGCCCGAGGCGGGTTCACTCTGGCAGGATCCGCAGTTCATGGAACCGGCCGAGGGCGACTACCGGCTCCAGGCACGCAGCCCGCTCATCGACTGGGGCCTGCCCGCGGAGGAAGGCGGCGCGGCGCAGTAGGCGCTGGCCCTGCAACCGGTTGACCACAAGATTGTTGTTGCACTCTCATCTTGTTTATATAAACATGTTGAGTGTCTGATCTCGAAGACCTGGGCCTGGCGGTCAAGCGCCTCCAGCACCACAGCTACCATACGCTCAACGCCGGATTGGCCCCGTTGGGCATCAGCGTCGTGCAATGGAACGCCCTGCGCGAGATCGACGCGTACCCCGACCAGTGCATGCACGGGCTGGCCGAGCGCACATTTAACTCCGACCAGGCGTTCGGCACGCTGATGGCCCGACTCCTGCGCCAGAAGCTTGTCGAGCGTCAGGCCGGCGCGGGCCGCATGAACCTCCACCGCCTGACCCCCCGCGGGCACGCTTTGCTCGCGGAGGGCAGCAAGTCTCTGCAACGAACTTTGGCCAAGGTTTACGCGCCGCTGACCGCCGGCGAGCGCGCGCAGTTGCTGGGTTTACTCAGCAAGGTACTCGGCGACGATCCCGCCGCCCTGCCCTGCCTGCCTCCAAGCCATCCAACTAAAACCGCGGCCCGTCTCGCGCCGAATCCGGGTCAGCCCATCGTCCGCGCCGGCGGCCTCTCCGCGAGACCCGCTCCCCGGCGTAAGAGCCGGGCACGTTAGACAATCGACCTGAACCATTTACCTTTGACGCTCTGCCGCCTGTCGGGAGAGCTTCCCATCCATCCATGAGTGACTCCAACGAGCAACGCGACGAACAGCCGAAACAGCCGCCGAAGGAGGCACTCCCTCCGCATCCGCAGCCGTCGGCACCGCAGCCCCCGCAGCCGTCCGGGCCACCCGCGCCTGGCGACGCGGAGCCGTACAAGGCCGGCTACCGTGCCGGCTTCCAGGACGCCAACCAGGCCAAGCAGGAGGGAGACAAAAAGGAAGGCGGCGAGGACAAAAAAGAGGGGGGTGGCGACGACAAGAAGGAGGGCGACGACAAGGACAAGAAGGAGGGTGACGACAAGAAGAAGCCCAAGGTCTCCCCACTGGCCATCGTCATCATCGTGGCGGTCTTGGCCCTCCTAGTTGTCGCTGGCCTGCTCTGGCTGCACCACGCCAAGACGCACGTTTCCACCGACGATGCGTACACGACCGGGCACGTCCACCAAATGAGCCCGCGCGTGCAGGGGCAGGTCGTGGAACTGTGGGTGGACGACAACCAGCGCGTCTACAAGGACGATCTCCTCATCAAGCTCGACACCCGCGACTACGAGGTCGCCTACGAGCGCGCCGACGCCAACCTCAAACAGGCCAAGGCGCAGGTGATCCAGGCCGAAGCCGCCGTGACGCAAGCCAAGGCGAGCGTCCAACAGGCCGACGCCGGCGTGGCGCAGGCGCGCGCGCAGGAAACCCAGGCCGGGGCCACCTACGAGGTCGCCGGTATCAACTACGGCCGCGCCAGCAGCCTGTACGGCAAGGACCTGCGTGCCGTTTCCAAGGCCGACGTGGACACCAACAAGAGCCAGCTCGACTCGGCGAAGGGGGCCTTCAACGCCGCCACTGCCAGCGTGCAGAGCGCCGAGGCCAACGCCGCCGCCGCCCGCGCGATGGCCGACAGCCGCGCGGCGGAGTTGACCGTCGCCAACGCGCAGGTCGCCACCGCCCAGGCCGGGGTAGACAACTCCCTGCTCCAGCTCTCGTACTGCTGGGTGCTCGCGCCGTGCGACGGACGGGTGTCCCGCCGCACCGTCGAGGTCGGCCAGCAACTCTCGGCCGGGCAGGCGATCCTGGCGATTACCGAGAGCAACGTATGGGTGCTCGCCAACCTGAAGGAAACGCAACTCCAGAACGTGCGCGTCGGGATGCGCTGCACCCTGCCCATCGACGCGTTCCCCAACCATACGTTCATGGGCTACGTGGACTCGGTCCAGAACGGCTCGGGCGCGACGTACTCGCTGCTGCCGCCGGACAACGCGACAGGCAATTTCACCAAGATCGTCCAGCGCGTGCCGGTCAAGCTGACCTTCGACGCCGACAGCCTGAAGGGCTACGAGGACCTCGTGGTGCCGGGGCTTTCGGTGGTGCCCGTCATCGATCTGACGACGGCCAGCAACCAGGGCGAGAACGTCGTCAAGGGCGACTCTGCGCCGAATAAGCGCAAAGACGAGGGCAAGAAGAAATGAGGAGCAAGTCGATCCTTCCATGCGCGCTGCTGGCGCTCGCGTTCGCCGGCTGCCACGGCGTCGGGCCGGACTATCACGGCCCGCCCGCGCCCGGCCAGCCCGACCCGACGAAGTACAAAAACGCCGACAACTTCAACCCGCGCTGGAAGAACGCTCAGCCCGACGACAAGAACCCGCGCGGGTCCTGGTGGGAGGTGTTCCACGACCCGGACCTCGACCGGCTCGAAGCCGCCGCCGCCGCCGGCAACCAGGACCTCGCGTTGTCCGTGGCGCGTCTTGCGGAAAGCCGCGCGCAGACCCGCGTGGCGGCGAGCGACTTCTACCCGCACGCCGACTTCAACGGCAACTACAACCG
>CAXUIU010000226.1:0-1448 GCA_964250955.1 uncultured Chthoniobacterales bacterium
GTGCGCACCGCCGCCAACGATCCCATCCCGGCGGTCCCCGCCCCGCCGCTGCAACTCACCGGCCGGCTTGCGCTCGGGCGCTTCGCGTACCGGGACTTCGAGTTCACGGCCGCGGAGACCGATTTTTCCTGGAACCCGGAACGCTGGTACTTGCGCGGGCTGCGCGTGGCTCGTCCGGGCAACGAACGCGAACCCCAGACGCTCACCGCCGACGTGCTCGCCGAGCCCGCCGGCTGCCGCGTGCGGCTGACGAGCACACTCGACCCGGTGCCCCTCGCCGGGCTGTTGCCCGCCGCCGGGCAAGAGGTCTTCTCCAAGACGGAGTTCCACGAACCGCCGCGCGTCGAACTCTCCGCCACCGGTCCCTCGCTGGCGTCGCCCGAGGGTCTGCGCGCCGAGGGTAAGGTCACGCTCGGACGCACACGCTACCGCGGCGTCGCGCTCAACCACCTGCGCATGGACGTGGCCTTCGCTGACGGGATTCTGACTGCCCGCCACGTCAACCTCGAACGCGACGAGGGCACCGCGGCCGGCGACACCGTCACCTACGAGTTGGCCAAACACGAACTGCGCCTGGACAACGTGCGCTGCAACCTGGACCTCGCGCAGGTCGGCCTGTGGCTCGATCCCGACGTGTACCACACGATCCTGCCGTTCCGGTTCCGCCGCCCGCCCGCGCTCGTGATGAACGGCAACCTGCAATTCATGGGCGGGCGCAACTCGCACTTCGTCACGAACGTCAGCGCGCCCGGCGGGATGGATTACATGTTCGTCAAGAAGACGCTGCCCTTTCAAAGCGTCGCCGGGCAGGTGGTGTTCAACGAGGAGCGAATGTCCCTCAACGACGTGCACGCGGAACTGCTCAACGGGCAGGCGAACGGCACGCTCAACCTCACGCTCGGCGGCCGGGGCAGCGCGCACGAGTACACGGCGACGATGGAGTTGAAGGACCTCGACTTCGCGCGGCTGACGAAGCTGTACTTCGACTATGACAGCGCCAAGGGCCTGCTCTCGGGCAACTACCGGTTCACGGGCCGCGGGGACGATCCGCGCACGCTGCGGGGTTCCGGCACGGTGACGGTGGACCACGGGAATATTTTTGCGATTCCGTTCTTGGGACCGCTCTCGCCGGTGTTCAACGCGGTGCTGCCGGGATTGGGGTTCGACGAGGCGCACCAGGCGTCCACCAATTTCCTGACCGATAACGGGAAGATCTACATGGGCGACCTCGACATCAAAGGGCGGGGCTTCAGTTTGTTCGGGCGCGGGTGGTTGGGGTACACGAACGACACGATGAACTTCCGGGTGGCGCTAAACACGCGCGGCTTACCCGGGATGGTATTGGCGCCGGTGAGCAAGCTGTTCGAGTACAGTTCGCAGGGGCCGCTGAGCAAGCCCGTGTGGCGTCCGCAGGTGTTGAGCAAGGCGCCACCGCTGGCGACGCCCGC
>CAXUIU010000226.1:1548-6343 GCA_964250955.1 uncultured Chthoniobacterales bacterium
AGCCCGTGTGGCGTCCGCAGGTGTTGAGCAAGGCGCCACCGCTGGCGACGCCCGCTCCGACGAAGTAGTCAGATCACCGGCTGCTGCTGCGTCAGGCAGTGAAATGCACCCAGTCCCCAGATGAGTTCGCGGCAGTCGATGGGCACGATCTTGCGACTGGGGATCGCCTGGCGCAACACGCTCGCCGCCCACGCGTCGTGCGGGTCGCCGAAAACCGGCAGCAGCACCACCGTGTTGGCAATGTAGAAGTTCGCGTAGCTCGCCGGCAGCCGTTGGCCCTCACGCACGATCCGCGATGGCATCGGCAGCGTCAGGACGTGCAGCGGCGAACCATCCTCCGCGGCCATCTCGCGCAGGCGGTGGAGATTGGCCTGGAGCGGCTCGTGGTTGGGATCGTGCTCGTCTTCCTCGATCACGGTGACGACCGTCGTGCGGTTGACGAAACGCGTCAGGTCATCGACGTGCCCGTCCGTGTCGTCGCCCTCGATGCCGTCGCCCAGCCAGAGGACATTGCGCACGCACAGGTATTCTTTGATGATTGCTTCGATCTGCGACCTTTTGAGCGTCGGGTTGCGGTTGGGGTTGAGCAGACAGCTCTCGGTGGTGAGCAGCGTGCCGGCGCCGTTCACGTCGATGGAACCGCCCTCCAGCACGATGCCCGGGCGGTATACCGGCAAGCCGCCGAGCGTCTCGGCCACGCGCGTGGGCACGGCGTCGTCGAAGTCGAAAGGCGGGTATTTCCAACCCCAGGCGTTGTAGTCGAAGTCCAGCACGGCCAGCCGCGGGTCGGCGTCGCGCGTCAGAAAAATCGGGCCGTGGTCGCGGCACCACGGTTCGTTCGTCGGGATGTGGAAAAAGCGGACGTGCGCGTAGCCGCCGGGCAGCGTGGAGAGATGTTTTTTGACCGAGGCCTCGTGCGCCTCGTCGCAGACGTTGATGCACACCGGTTCGCTTTCGGCGAGCGCGGCGACCATCTTCACGAGCGCGGGGACGGCGCGTTCGTACCCGCCGCCCGGGAACGAGATGCCCTCCGGCCGCGGCCACGAGAGCCACGTCGCGGCGTGCGGCTCCCACTCCGCCGGCATGCGGTAGCCGAGGGCCGCAGGCGAGTCGGGCGCGGAGACAACGGGGTTCTGGGAGGCGGTCATGGCAGGCAGAACTCTAGCGGGAGCGCGCGGGGGACGGGAAGTGTTTCGGGCGCTGAGATGGTCGGTTTTCGGCAAGGCACGCTCTACGAGAGTCTTAATCGATTAACCGGCGTGTGATGTCCGTGTAGGATTCGATGCGGCGGTCGCGCAGGAAAGGCCAGTGCGTGCGCTGTTCCTCCACGCGCGCGAAGTCGATATCTACTCCGATGATTTCCTCCTCGTGGACGCTGCCTTTCGCCAGGATCTGCCCCGCCGGGTCGCAGAGAAAACTCTGTCCCCAGAACTCGATGCCCGCGCCGCCGGCCGGAGCCTCGTGGCCGACGCGGTTGACGGCGGCGACGTAGCAGCCGTTGGCGATGGCGTGGCCGCGCTGGATCGTTTCCCAGCTTGAATGTTGCGCGTCACCGTAGGAATCCTTTTCGCCCGGATGCCAGCCGATGGCGGTCGGGTAGAAGAGGAGTTGTGCGCCGCTGAGCGCCGTCAGCCGCGCGCTCTCGGGGAACCACTGGTCCCAGCACACGCACACGCCGATCTTACCCTTTTTTGTATCCCAGGAGCGGAAGCCGAGGTCGCCGGGCGTGAAGTAGAACTTCTCGTAGTAGAGCGGGTCGTCGGGGATGTGCATCTTGCGGTAGCGGCCCATCAGCGTGCCGTCCGCGTCGAGGACGACCGCGGTGTTGTGGTAGAGCCCGGCGGCGCGACGCTCGAAAAGCGAGGCGATGATGACGATCTTCAACTCGGCGGCGAGTTTCCCGAGGAGGTCGCTCGACGGACCGGGGACCGTCTCAGCGAGGGCGAAGTTGGCGTGGTTTTCCTCCTGGCAGAAGTATTGCGAGGCGTAGAGTTCGGGCAGGCAGACGATGTTCGCGCCCTGCGCCGCGGCGGCGCGGATTTTCTCGACGGCGCGGGTGCGGTTTTCGTCGGGCGAGGGCGAGCAGCGCATCTGCACGAGCGCGACGCGGGTCTTCTGGGAATCGCTCATGGCAACGCGTACCTAACGCGCCGTGCGGGCGGTGTCGAGGGGCGATTCCGTCACGGGCGCGGCCGGCACTTGCGGCGGGGAGCTTGTCACCCGAGACTTGACGCGATGAAGCGTTTCCTCCTCTCCGTCGCCGTCCTGTTTGCCGCCACGTTCGCCGCGCACGCCGACCCCGTGCAGGACGTGCCGATTATCCTGCATACCGATAAGGGCGACATCGAGGCGACGATCTTCGCCAGCAAGGTGCCGATCACCGCGGCCAACTTCCTCAACCTCGCGCAGCAGAAGTTCTACGACGGGCTGACCTTCCATCGCGTCATCGCCAACTTCATGATCCAGGGCGGCGACCCCAAAGGCACGGGCGGCGGTGACCCCGGCTACAAGTTCGAGGACGAGAAAGGCGGGCCGACGACCTTCGACAAACCAGGAATTTTCGCCATGGCCAACAGCGGCCCGAACACCAACGGCAGCCAGTTCTTCGTTACGCATGTGCCGACGCCGTGGTTAAACGGCCACCACACAATCTTCGGCCAGGTGACCAACGGCCAGGATGTGGTCAACAAGATCGCACAGGGTGATCACATCAAGAGCATCGACATCCTCAAGGACCCCGCGCCGCTCTTCGCCGCGGAGAAGGAGCGCGTGGACAAGTTCAACGCGCAGCTCGTCCACCCGTCCAAGCACTGACCCACCCGGATGAACAACGATCCCGCCGCCCGCCGCCTCCAGGTTTTCGCCGATCCCGCCGCGCGCGCCCGCGCCGCGGCGGAACTCCTCACCCGCCGCGCCGTCGAAGCCGTGCGCGCCCGGGGCCGTGCCGTCGTCGCGCTTTCAGGCGGTTCGACGCCGAAGGTGCTTTACGGTCTGCTCGCGGACGAACCCGCCTTCCGCGAACGCATGCCGTGGGCGCAGACGCACTTCTTTTTCGGCGACGAACGCACCGTCGCGCCCGACGACAAGGACAGCAACTTCCGCATGACCAAGGAAGCGATGCTCGACAAGCTCGGCGACCTGTTGCCCGCCGACAACGTCCACCGAATCCGCGGCGAGGACCCCGACCACGCGAAGGCCGCCGCCGACTACGGCGCGGAGGTGCTGGCGTTCTTCGGCGAAGACCGACCGCGCTTCGACCTGATCCTGCTCGGCATGGGGCCGGAGGGGCACACGGCGTCGATCTTCCCGGGCACGACGCCGTTGCGCGAGACGGCGCCGGTGGTGTCGGTGTTCGTGGAGAAGATGGCGACATACCGGGTGACGTTCACGCCGCCGCTGTTGACGAACGCGCGCGCGATTCTGTCCCTGGGGGCCGGCAAGGACAAGGCCGACACGCTCGCCGCGGTGCTCGAAGGCCCCACCGAGCCCGACCGCTTCCCCGTGCAGGGCATGAGTTGCGCGGCGGAAGACGGCGAGACGCTCTGGCTGCTCGACGAGGCCGCAGCGGCACGGTTAAAGTCCCGTTAAGAAGCGTCCTCGTATCACATGGGTCTGAGCGGCGTTGTCCACATCGCGGCAATCCTTGGCGAGAGGAACAAGAAGCGATGACCTCCGCGCCCGGCACGCCCCGTGAACGCTTCGCCACGCTGCTCTGGCGCTTGATCGGCTCGCAGCAGTGGGACCGCGCGCTCGGCGTCGCCCGCGACTGGCTGGCCGAGGAACCCGACTGCGTCGAGGCCCACCAGCACGCCGCGCAGTCGCTCGTTAACCTCGACCGTTTCCCCGAGGCGCATGACCACGCGCAGCGGGCACTCGCCGGCGCGCCGCACCGCGCGTTCCTGCACCGGCTCGCTTCCATCGCGTGTTTCCACCAGGGCTACAAGCGCCCGGCCCGCCACCACGCCGCCGAGGCCATCCGGCTGGAGCCGAACGATGCCATGAACTGGTACCACCTCGGGCGCATGCACTACCAAGACGGCCAAAACGCTCTTGGCGCCCAGCACGCCCGGCACGCGCGCGAACTCGCCCCGCACAACGCCGACATCCTCAACCTGCTCGCCCTCTGCGAGGCCGACGGCCCCCTGCCCCGCATCCGCCTCTACGAACAGGCCCTCGCCCTCGACCCCGAGAACGCCGTCGTCCACAACAACGTCGGCGTCCACCACCTCAACCATGCCCAGTCCGCCGCCGACTACGCGCGGGCGGCTGAGTTCTTCCGCCGCGCGCTGGAGATCGATCCCACCGACGCCCAGGCGCGGCGCAACCTCCGCACGACCCTGCGCGAGGGCGACCCCGTTTACCGCTTCCTGCGCTGGCCGCGGCGGTTCTTCGACCGGATCACCCTGCGCGTCGGGCGCGCGTGGCTCCAGGTGTTCTACGCGGTACTGGTGTGGGTGGTGTTCAGCTACATGATGCTCATCGCCTACGGGGTCTGGCTGGTGTTCGGCCAGCCGCTCCTGCGAGCCTACGAATGGCTGACGGAACCCGACGTGCGCGCGCAAACCGGCGAGTTGGGCGCGCGGCGGCGCGACCCCTTCCGGCGCGGGCCGCGGTGGGCGCGCGTGGGAGGGTTGTTCGTGGGATACGCCGGGACGCTGGCCGTGTTGTGGTCGTTCCTGTCCCAGGTGGACTGGGAGCGGCACAGCGCGTGGCTGGGTGCCCTGATGGCCATCGCACTCATTGAAATCGTCGGCTTCTGGCTGTACCACATAGGCGAGTTCGCGCACTACAAGTT
>CAXUIU010000227.1:0-6311 GCA_964250955.1 uncultured Chthoniobacterales bacterium
GAAGGGGAAGCGGCCAGCCGAAAACGCAGGCCGTTTCTTTTTGCTGGCCCCGAGGGGCCGCTTCAAATTAGGACATCACCAAAAAACGGTGGTTTTGTCAGACACTACGTCAGCGGGTTTGTACGTCATGCATGCATGAATAGATCCACCTCAAGGGTGCTTGCTTCGAGGCTCGTCCCGTTTTCAGTAAAACGCGTCCTTTGAAGCTTTGCTGATGGAAGTAGTGGCGCCTGCGCAGAAGCTGTCCAAGCTACTTCAATCCGAGTTGGTATACTCGAGTCGCTGTGCCGCTCCAAATGTCGCTTTGATCCGACGGAGCCAGCGGGGAAACCCATGTATCAACAACATCCATCCAGTGCTGGTAGCTCGTGGCGCTTAGGCAAGGCGGCCAGTCGGAGGCAAACATCAACCGTGCTGGGCCAAAGCATTCCAGCGCCGCGTCGAAATAAGGCCGCAGCCCTTCTGGGGTCCAGTTCGTCCAGTCAGCTTCCATCGGCAAACCGGACAGCTTGGCCGCCGCCACGTTCGGCCTCTCGGCGAGTTCGCAGAAAGGCTTCAGCCACCGAGCGGGGTCCGCGGCGCGCACGTCGGGCTTGCCGAGATGGTCCAGCACGAAGGTAAGATTGGGATGCGCGTCCACCAACGCGACCGTGCGCGGTAGCTGGGGCTCGTTGACCAACAAATCATAGACCAGTCCGCGCGTCGCCAGCGCGTCAAGCCCGGTGTGCAGGGCAGGATTCTCGAAGAACTGGTCCGGCGAAGTTCCCTGCATGATGGCACGGGCGCCGCAGAGTTTCGGCTCGTTCGCCACGGCGGCGTCCAATACCTCGCCGATGTCCGGCCGGGTCAGCGGAAACCAGCCGACCACGCCGCGAATCCAGTTGTGGCGGCGAGCCAGGTCGAACATCATGGCTGTCTCGACCGCTGTCTGGAGGCATTGGATGAGGACCGATCCATCAACACCGGAGGCAGCCATCACGCGGGCGAAGTCCTCGGCGGTGAAATCCCGGGCGAGTTGCGGACAGGAATCGTCGATCCATGGAAAGTCCGCCGGGTGGTACTTCCAGAAGTGGTGGTGGGCATCAATTCGCATGGCAGACCAAACAGCGCGTCAAGGCTTCGACGTGCCGGGGAGTTCCAGGGAGTGGAAGCGATACATCTGCACGGCGGTGTCGTGCAGTTCGTTCGCGTCCAGCGCCAGCAAGGGCTGCGCGCCGTTGCCCTGGAAAAGGGGCGTGTCGCGCTTGATCCTCCAGAGCACATCCGCCGCACCGAGCTGGTAGGACACCACTTCCGGCGTATGCGCGACGATCTCCGCGCTCTCCTCTGGGTGCGCGAGGAGATAACGCATCGAACGATCCAGGGCGTAGACGTACCGACGCAACAGCTCTTTTTCGGCGTCGTAAAAGGCTGGGGTCACCACGGAGATGTCGCCGTAGTCCGGGTAGCCGACGGTGGCGAAATCCAACGCCGCCCAGTTGCGGTAGCCGTTGCGCTCCAGGAGCCGCGGCTGGTTGTCGAGCCAGCCCTGGTAGAAGTCCATCGCCCCGCCGACGAGCGCATCCGGTCCGGCTCCGGCGTTGACGACCTTCACGTCATCAATCGACAAACCCATCTGGCCCAGCACGTAGCCGAGGTAGTAAGCACCGCCGGGCTGCACGCCGAACGTTCGTCCACGCAGATCGTCCACGCCGAGCTTCTTCGCGGAACGCTGGTCGGGCGGCACCGCCTTGTCCAGCGTCAGCCAGCACAGCGGCGACGTTTTCATGTTCGCGCAGATCATCTTCAGCGGCCCGCCCGTGGGGCTGGTGACCATCTGGAACAGCGGCTCGGCAAAGCCGGTGTACACGTCCACATGCCCGGCAAAGAGCGTGTTAAGATGATCCCGCCCCGGACCACCTTCCACGATTTGCAGGTCGATGCCCACGTCGGAGAAAAACCCCTTTTCCCGGCCCAGCAGCCAGGGGGCAACCTGATCGTTCGCAATCCAGTTCAGACCCAGGCGCAACGACCGCCGCGGAACCAGGGGCGCAGGCGCAGGCGCACCGGGCGCGGGGATGAACTCGTTCGTCAGGTACTTGGACACGTCGAAGCGCGACCCGACCGCGGCTTCCGCCTCCGCTAATGAGTATGGATGGCTGCCGGCGGAAGAGGCGGCTGGCGGCTTGCACCCCGCGATCCCTCCCAGGACCAGCGTGATCGCCAAGACTCCGCCAATCCATGATTGACAAACATCGCCCGCGGTCCGGCTCTTCATCGGCTTCTCGGCTCCAGCCGTGCCCAGAGTTCGCTGTCCAGCCGGCCGCCGCCGTAGCCCACCCTCACCCCGAAATCCTGCTTTTCGACGAAGCTCAGGTTGTAGTCGCGCACGATCCGCGCGAGCGCGACCGGGCTTTGCATCATGCTGTGGTTGCGGCCGAGGCAGATGTGCGTGCCGCCGCCGAAGGTCCCGTTGGTCTTCGGAGCGAACGTGCCGTTTTCCACGAAGCGCCCCGGGTCGAAGCGGAACGGCTCCGGGTAAAACTCCTCCAGGTAGTGCGTCATTGTGTTCGGATGCAGCAGCGGCGTTCCCGCCGGGAGGTGGTAGCCGCCGAACTCGAACGATTCCAGCGGGTACTTCGTCAACGTGAAGACGCCGGGGCGCACGCGCTGGGTTTCGAGGATCGTCGCCTTCAGGCGCGGCATCCCGGCCAGGGCCATCACGTCCTTGCCGTCCCACCCGTCCACCTCCTCGCGCAACGCCGCGAGCCACTCCGGCGTGTGGTAGGTAAAGATCAGCGCCCAATTGATCAGGTTGGAGGTGTTGTCCGTCCCGGCGAGCAGGATCAGGTAGAGGTCGTTGATGAGGTTGTCGCGGTCGGGCGGGTTGCCCTCGACCTTCATGCGCGCCTTGAGCGTGCGGCCGAAGTTGTCGTCGATCAGGTCGGGATTGGCCAGACGCTCATCCACGATGCGCCCCATGACGGCGAACGCCGCCGCCTTGAGCTGGCGGTAATGTTCCTGGGCAATGTAGTTCTGGCGGTTCTCGTCGAGGAACAGCCCGCGCAGCATGAGAAACTCCCAGCGCGCGAGGCCGGGGATGAGTTCGTCCGGGATCTCGGCCTGCGCCACGGTCTTGCTGTTGATCTTGGTGATGAGTTCGCCCCAGAATTTGATGAGTTCGATCTGTCCGTGCGCGGCGGCAGCGGCGATGTCGTGTTCAAACCAGTGGTTGAAGTCCGGCAGGTAGCGCATGGCCGGGATCTGGTCGAAAGCCGGCTTCAGGATGGTGCGCTTCTGGCGGTGGTGCTCGCCGTCCAGGGCGGTGACATGGTCCGGCCCCATCTCGTCGAGAAAGGGGGCGTTGGCGTGGGCGTAGCCCCAGAGCTTGCCGTTGCGCCAGATGAAGTCGTTGGCTTCCACCCCCGCCAGGACGACGTAGTGGCGGTTGCGGAACCACGTGCGGTAGACCGGACCCATCTGGCGGTAGGCCCGCAGGTGGAAGTTCATCGGGTCTTGTTGGAAGGCCTGGTCAGATTCCGCATCCGTCGCGCCGGCACGGTAGATCGGGATGTCCTCCACGGTTTTGGTCTCGGCGATGGTCATCATAGTACAAAAGTCGGCTTCACGAACGCAGGTCTCTCTTCCAGCGAAAGATCCAGTGTTCCCACAGCTTGCACACGCCGTACACGGCGAGCGCGAGACCGCAGGAAAGCATGCTCACGGCGTAGAGGCGGTCGGCCCGGTAGTCCACCGTGGCCTGCACGATCAGAAACCCGAGGCCCTTGCGGGCAAAGAACCATTCCGCCACGATGGCCGCGATGATGCTGCCGGTGAACGCGATTTCGTGCGCCGCCACGTAGTAGGGCAGCGCCGCCGGCCAGCGCACCTTGGTGAAGGTCTCCCAGCGGGAGGCGTTGAGCGTTTCCAGGCGGTCAAGCAGCACCGGGTCTGCCGCGCGCAGGCCCTTGACGAGGTTGGCCAGCAGCGGGAAGAAGGAAACCACGACCACCACGATGATCTTTGGCGTCAGGGTGTCGCCGAAGGTAACCACCAGGATGCTCGCCACCGTCACGAAGGGCGCGTTGCGGATCACCACCGTCCACGGAGACACGAACTCCTCCGTCCACGGCAGGTAGATAAAGAGGGCCGCCAGCCCCACGGCCAGCACGTTGGCCACGGCGTAGCCGAGGAGCGCCTCGTAGAGCGTGACGCCCAGGTGATACCAGAGCGCAGCCCCTTCGTGGACGAAGATTAACCCCACCTGCCCGGGCGGCGGCAGGAGCATGGAAGGCAGGTGGCTGACGCGGATGAGCCCCAGCCAGAGCAGCGGCCCGGCCACCAGCATCAGCGCGTACGCCTGGAACGGCCGCCAGCGTCTCATAACGACACCTCCCCACGCAACGTCTCGCGCAACGCCCGCCGCACCCGGGCAACGGTTTCGAGAAACTCCGCGCCAACCCAGGCCACCCGGGGCCGTTCCAGTTCGATGGGGATGATGTCGTGCACGCGGCCCGGATGCGGCGACAGAACCACCACCCGGTCCGCGAGCGTCACCGCCTCCTCCACGCTGTGGGTGACCAGCACCGCCGTCTGCCGCGACTTGGCCAGGATGCCGCCCAGCCACTCGCACATCGTCTCGCGGGTCAACTCATCGAGCGCGCCGAAGGGTTCGTCCAGCAGCAGCAATTGCGGGTGGTGCACCAGCGCGCAGGCGATGTTGACCCGCTGCTGCATCCCGCCCGAGAGCTGGTGCGGGTAGTGGTGCAGGAACTTGCCGAGTCCGAACTCCTGCAACAAGCGGCGCGGCGAGAGCACCTCGGGGCGGCGGCAGATTTCCAGCGTGAGTTCGACGTTGCGCAGCGCCGTGCGCGAAGGGAGCAGGGCCGGACGCTGGAAGGCCACGCCGATCTCCTGGCGGCGGCGCGCTTCCCGCGCCGAAGTGCCGCCAATGGACACCGTTCCCGCGGTCGCGGTTTCCAGCCCCGCCAACAGACGCAGCAGCGTGGTCTTGCCGCAACCCGAAGGACCGAGCAAGGCGACGAACTCGCCTTCCGCCACTTGCAGAGAAACTCCGTCGAGCACCGGCACGGAACCGAAGTGCTTGTCTAGTCTTTCGATCTGCACAGCCGGACGTACGCCGACGGGTTTAGAAACCAAGGTCACGCCCATCGATTGCACTCCAAAGATGTCCAAAGCCCATTCCAATCAGGAAGACATGTGGTCCTGCGAAGAAGCCGCCCCTTGCTACCGTTGCTCGCTCGCAGTCCGGTGTGTACCCCGCACCGAATGATCCATCCTGTCGTCTTGGCTGCTGCTTGGCAAGAAAACCTTGGAGCGCCTTGAGCAAGAAAAATCCTCCAAGCGGTTGCCCAAGCCCTGTGCTTAGGTGCTCGCCTGCCTAGCGACGATCTGACTTAAGTTGCTCCCAATTTGTCCATTTGAGAGGAATCTCTTCCCTGTTCGGCCGAGTTTGGATAATCCTCACACGGTGAGCCGCGCGCCTTCCTTTTCCTGTCGCCACGTTGCTTCCTTTCTTCTACTCGTGGCGCTTCCGCTCCGACTCGGGGCCGAAACACCCGCGCCGGACGAGCCGAAATCTATGGAGGTCATCAACATCGAAAAACAACCCTGGCTCACCGCCGACGATCACGCCGTCGCCCGAGAGATCGTCAGTCCGTCCAACTCGCGCGCCAAACAAGTCAGCATCGCGGACATCATCGTGCCCGCCGGGGTGACAATCCGGAAGCATCACCACAAGGTCATCGAAGAAATCTACTACGTCACGGCAGGCGAGGGGATCATGTGGCTGAACGGCGTCACCCAAAAGGTCGGGGTGGGCGACGCGGTGGTCATTCGTCCGGGGGACGTGCACAGCATCAGCAATCCGACCAAAAACGATCTTCGGATGATAGTGACTTGCACCCCAGCCTGGACGCCCGACTGCCTGATTTTCGACCCTTGAAAAGGTGGCAGCGTACTGCTTCCAGCAAGCAGACGGAGTGGCAGCTTCTCGTTTTCCGCTGGGACGCATTGTGTAGAGCGACCCTCCGTGTCAAAAGTGAGCGAGGAAAAGAAACCTTGCCGGGGATCATCCAGGGCCCGGGCGCTCTGTTCGAGGTTGGTGGTGACCACCAAACGGCCGTCGGGGCTCACGCACAGGCCTTCGGGCACGCAGCCCGTGTCCGCCCGCGAGGCGAGTTCGTGGACAGGTGCGCCGTCTCGGGCCGCCTCCGCGGCCCGGCGGGTGGTCACCACCGAGCCGCGGAGCGCCGGGGTACCCCGTGGCCCCGTGGATGGGTGCGGAGGCGGAGTGGACCCGTGCGTGGCGG
>CAXUIU010000228.1:0-6302 GCA_964250955.1 uncultured Chthoniobacterales bacterium
CCCCGGAAGACTTCTGGTTCTTTTTAGACGCCTGTCGCCAAAGCTACAAAACACCGCAACCATCCTTTGGCGGACCTGTCCGGCGTTGTGCCAAGTGAACGGGTCAACCCCTACCGCCACGTTGCACCGAAGCGAGGCGCCTTGCTCTTTGTCCCTCTCGGAGCCTAGCCTCACCGGCGGCCGATTCGTACTTTCTCGAAGCTATACTCCCCGGCGGCCAGGTCGTAGACAGCCGGCTTCCCCACGTACTGCCGCAGGTAGGCCGGGCACTGGGCGCCCTTGGACAAAACGGGGGGAACGTTCTCGATGACCGCGCCTTCGACTTTGAACTGCGGGACCGTGTAGTAGATGGTGATGAGCGCGCCGGCCTTGAGCCCCGTGGCTGTCCGCCGGACGGCGAGCACCCGGGCTTGGACGGTCACGCCGATCGTTATGAGTTTCTCGTCTTCGGACTCCTTTTTCTGCCGCACGGAGGTGACTTCGATTTGCAGCCGCTCGGGGGCCTGCCGTTGCGCCGCAACGTACGCGCTGGGCATCACGACGGCCTGTGCGGATGGCGGGAGAGCCGCACCCGCCCAAAGGGCGAGCCAACAGGACAAGATGACTTGGCAGCGTGGGACGGGCAAGGTGACGCGTGGCACGAGCCAGGAGCTTGCGAGAGGAGGTCGTGCTGTCAAGCGGGTTTTTGTGGCCGCCTGCCTGCCCGTCTACCCGCCTGCGTTCGCTGTTCGGTAAGACGGAGCGGCGGGGGTGTGAAGACCAAACCTGCCCTCTCATCAAACACTACTATTTGAGGCAGGGTCTTCGCTTTGATCGAACGACGAGCAAAAGGCTGGCTAAACGGAGGGAATACCGTCTCGCGCAACCTCCATGGTGAGACAGCGGGCTTAGCCGGAACTTCCGAAGTGTCAAAGGACCGTTTTCTGACATCCTTGATGGAACGAACAACGGCGTGACGTTTTCGATCACACGCGTGTCATCCGCTTGGTCCGACTTGGACGCAAGTTCATGCCGGGTCCAACCCGGGCTTCTCCGCGCGTTCCACCTCGGAGAAGAAGGCGTGCAGCAGGCGGTTGACCTCCTGCGGCGCTTCCAGCGGCACCAGGTGCGCCGCCCCGGGGATGGTCTCCACCCGCGCCCCCGCGATCTGGTCCGCGATGAGCCGGGCCGCCGCAGGCGGGGTGCTCGTGTCCTGCTCGCCCGCGACCACCAGCGTCGGACAAACCAGTCCGGCCAGCCGCTCGCGCGTCTCCAGGGTGGCAATCATCTCCCACAGGGCCGCGTACTGCCGGGGATCGAACGCCAAGACTGTTTTCTCCACCCGGTCGATCACGTCCGGCCGCCGCCGGCGGAACTCCGGGGTGAACCAGTGGCCGGTGGCCATCGCCAGGACGGCGGCCATGCCGTCTTGGGGCGCCTTGGCGGCACGTTCGCGCATCGCCTGGCGCACCGGGGCGGCCAGCGTGCAGGCCGCGCCGATCAGGCAGAGCGAGCGGACCAGATCAGGATGGTTGAGCGCGAAGTATTGCGCCACCATCGAGCCCATCGAGATCCCCACGATGTGAGCGGGTCCGCCGCCCGCTTCCTCCACGACGGCGGCCACTACCTCCGCCCAATCCTCGAAACGGATCGGGCCAGCGATGGGGCCGGAGCGACCGTGGCCGGGCCAGTCGAAGGCCGTCACGTCGTGCGTCCGTGACAACGCCTCGAACTGGGCGTCCCAGTAGGTCAGGTCCAGGCTTGCCGCGTGCAGCAGGACCACCGGAGCCGTGCCCCTGGAACCTGCCCGCACGCGGTGGACGAACTTGGCGGCTGGATCGTGGAGAGGTTTCATGGGACGTGCGTGGCGGGTGGACAGGCCAGGAAAACTGGCCCACCGGCGCAGCGGACACCAAGACTTTGTGCGACCACCGTTGAGACCTCTCAGGCATCAGGCCCTCTTCGGGCAAGCCGCGTCTACGTGGGATGACTCGATTTTCTCTCGGTAGTCCGCTTCCGGCGGGCGGGTGCCGTCCGCCGACCAAGCAGGGAAAGGTAGTGGCTCAGAGCCACGGAAAGCCGGGCCGGGTTCCAGACGGCCGCGACCTGAAATGCTGGCCGGGGCAGGTCGAGGGCTCTGGTGACAAAGCCTGCCCTGCCGCGCAGCCCCCGCGTCACAACCTCCGCCAGGATGGCAGTGCCCTTGCCAGCGGCCACCATCCCGAGCAAAGCCTCCAGGTTCGCGACGGCCGGGCGGCGGAACTTGGGGGTGAAACCTCCCACCTGCTCGCACAGCCCCCGCACCCAGCGGTCGTAGCCCGCGCCAGGCCGCGGCTCCAGGTGCAGCCGCCTTTCCCCGGCCAGCGCGCGCAGCGAAAGCCTGCGTTCCCCGGTCAGAGGGTGCGAGGTGGGTAGCGCCACCGTCAGGCCGCAGGTCAGCACAGCCTGCTCGGCGAGACGGTTATCCACCGGAATCTGCGGCGTCCTGGCCTGGAAGCCCACTTGGATCGTCCCGGCCAACAGGGCGGCCACCTGCTCGTCGATGCCCAACTCATGGATCTCGACCTCCACCTGCGGGAACTCGCCTTGGAAAGCCGCCAGGCTATCCGGCAGGAAAGAAGCGGTGAGCACCCCGACGTTGCCGATGTGCAGGGTGCCCCGCGTGACGCGGCCCGCCGCGCGCGCGGCCTCCATGGCGGCGGCGACCTCCGCGAGCAAACGCGAAGCCTCGCTCAACAGGACACGCCCCGCGGCGGTGAGAGACACCTGCCGGCGGCTGCGCTCGAAGAGGGGTGCTCCGATCTCCTCTTCCAGGTCACGTATCTGGCGGCTCAGGGAAGGTTGCGCCAGGTGCAAGCGCATGGCGGCGCGACGAAAGCTCAGTTGCTGCGCCACGGCGACAAAGTAGCGTAGATGGCGCAGTTCCATCCCTCATCGTAGGAAGACTTGGAACCTTGCACAAGGCACCGGCGGGTCGAAAGCCCCATCGCTGACGCCCCGCGTTCCGTTGCGGCCGGACGGGCAGAAAAGGACCGTTTTTTGGCGACTTAGGAGCGTATCTCAACGCGGCCCGGAAGAAGTCTCACCCAGGCGTTGCATGAGCAACTTCACCGTGTGCTTCGGATGAAACAAACGCCGCTTGCCATCCTCGCTGAGGGTCGAGCCTGCGACAATGGGTTGGCGCTTCAACGGCGGTCAGGGCCAGGTCCAACGCGAAGAGCTTTGCCACCAAGTTCGCCACTTGTGGAGCGGCCATCGAGGTGCCAGATATGCACACTGTCTTGCCGCCCGGCACGTCGCTGAGGACGTTCCAACCGTCGGCGTACACGGCCACGGTTTTCGCGTAGGATGTAAAGTTGGCCGCATCACTCGCTTGGTCGACCGCTCCAACGGTAAGTAGATTTGGCTCCTCCAACGCGGTCGGTACGTAGCCCTGAAACCCGGCATCCTGGTTCGAGTTGCCCGCCGCGGCGCAAAAGAGCGTGTCGGGCGCGCTGCGGATCGCTTCCTGGATGCCTTCGCGCCACACCGCGAAGAGAGCTTGCGCCGCTTGCTTTCGGGCGGCCGGGTTCGCGTTGGCATCCGTGCGGGCCAGCCACTCTTCGAACTCGGCGACGTTGTCGCCCCAGCTCATGTTGACCGCCCGGACGTTGTTAGCGGCGGCGTAGCGGCCGATGGCGGCGAAGTTCTGCCGCATCGTTTCCACGTATTCGCGCGTCGGCTTGAACGGCAGGTTACGTAGGGAGCCGTTGAAGCGGAACACCGCCACACGCGCCGCCGGGTTGCCGCGCACCGCGATGCCCGCCACGTGCGTGCCGTGCATGTAGTGCTCGAGGACAAACCGCATGGAGTGGAACAGGTCCCTGGATTGTTCCGGGGAACTCCCAGCCAACAGTTGCTCGACATGCGCCGCGGCGAGGCTCTGGACGTTGCTCTCCCGGTCGCTCGTTCCCCGGCGAATTCTAGCATCTGCGGGCACTCCACCTGTTGGGCAAGCGTGAGCGGGTACAACCAGAAGGTGGACGGGTGCCCATGTAGCCGTTGTCGGCATTCGCCACGTAGAGCGTCTGGGCGGAGGACGTTGAACCCGCGGCTCGGAGCGCGCCCAGAGCTGCGACGATCGTCAGAAGATGTGCCCGCGAACTCGCATGCGACCGTGGCGGCGGGGGACGAGACCAAACGATGCGCTCGGCAGAGCTTCCCGCAACGCTCGCGATGCGACCTGCGCCCGGCGTCGCTGGACGCGCAGCCCCCATGCGCAGAAGCGTTCCATCAGGATCAGGGCGACGAAGAGGCCCAGAGTCACCGCCAGGAGTTGCTTTCCTTCCGGCGACCACGGCACGGACGGCAGCGGAGAGGAAGCGCACGGTTCCGCAGTGATCTCTTGTGCGCCGCACACCGCCGCCAGCCAGCCGGTGCTAGCCGTGACCACGATGGCGACGCGCCATCTGGAAGTAGGCGAGACCCCGCGGCGGAGCCGGTCAGACAGCGGCACGCGGCTGGCACGAGTACGGTGGAGATGATGGAGAGGCGTCTTCATCTTCGGGATGGTTGGACTAGTGGTTCGTCAGTATTTCCGCAGACGGCGGCGGAAAGTTGCGCGGGGTGTTGTCAACGGCTTGCCGGGTCATGGTGACCGTCCTAAGCTGGTTGTCGTGTGCGACGCGGCTTTGAACTCGACGGCCGGCGGACGGCAAGGTTTTGTCAGCACGCAGTGGGGGGTGCTGCTGGCCGCGGCGGAGCGTGATGCGGCTGGGGCGCAACCCCAAGCTCGGGACGCGTGGGCAGAACTCTACCGCGCTTACTGCTTTCCGGTGTACGCCTTCATCCGACGTCGCGGCCACCCCCGGCCCCGAGCGCAGGATCTCACGCAAGACTTCTTCGTCCACCTCCTGGAGAAGGGCACCCTCGGGCGGGCCGATCCAGGCAAGGGGCGCTTCCGCACGTTTCTGCTCGGCGCCCTGGAATACTTCCTCGTGGATGCGGCGCGTCGGGAAAACGCCCACAAGCGAGGGGGCGGGCGCACCTTCGTTTTTCTTGACGACCCCGACGCGGCGGAAGCCCAGTTCCAACTCGCCGCGCCCGCCTGGGAAACCCCCGAAAAGCTCTTCGACGCGCGTTGGGCGGCGGCTCTGCTCGGCGTCGTCTTCGCGCGGTTGCGCGCCGAGATGGCGCAGGCGGGCAAGGAGCGCCTCTTCGAAGCCTTGCAGGGCTACGTCGCCGGGGCGGAGGATGCCTCCTATCAGGCGACGGCCGATGCGGTGGGGTTGTCGCTCGCCGCGCTCAAAAGCCTCATCCACCGACTAAGAACCCGCTATGGCGTCTTGCTGCGCGAGGAGGTCGCGCGCACAGTGGCCATCCCGGCTGATGGCGAGGCGGAGCTGCGCCACTTGCGCGCCGCGCTACGCCAGGTTTAATGTCCATCCTTTCCACCGTCCTCGCAGCACGAGGCGTCTCGAGACTTGCCGCGCAACGGTTTGCGAGGCATTCTGAGCCTCGTGCCGTCTTCTCCGCCGATGACCGTTTGCCGGGCTTGCGGCACTGTGTTCGCCCCTTCGGCCAACGGCATCGGCTCGCTCTGTCTCGGCTGCCTGCTCGATCCGGTCCCCGACATTGAACTAGACGCCTCTGCTGAATCTAGGAGCGACGTGTCAACACACCAGTTGGCTGGCGAAGAGCCTTTGGTTGATGGCTGCTTCGCTCACTACAAGATCGTCACCCGGGAGGACGGCACCTTCGTGGAACTAGGCCGCGGCGGCATGGGTGTGACCTACCGTGCAATGGACACCACGTTACGCTGCGCAGTGGCTTTGAAAGTAGTCAACCCGACGTTAGTCCAAGACGCGCGGATGCGCGCCCGCTTTTTGCGTGAAGCCCAGTCGGCGGCTGGCTTGCGTCACCCGCACGTGGCTAGCGTGTTCTTCTTTGGAGAACGCGCCAAGGACGGCCAGCTTTTTTACGCCATGGAGCTGGTCGAGGGCGAGACCCTGCACGCCCGTGTGCGCCGTTGCGGCGGATTGCCGGTCAATATCGTGTTGGAGATCGGCTGCCAGGTGGCCGACGCGCTTGCCGCCGCCGAGGCACGAGGCTTGATGCACCGCGACCTCAAACCGGCGAACCTGATGCTGGTGGCTGGCGAGAACGTCAACGTTAAGGTGATCGACTTCGGCTTGGCCAAAGCCGTAGCCGCAGAAGCCGCAGAAGGTGCCGCGCTCACCGGCACGCAGGAGTTCGTCGGCACGCCAGTCTTTGCCAGCCCGGAGCACTTCAACGTCTGGCAGGACGTGGACGCCCGGTCGGACTTCTACGCGCTGGGTGCCACG
>CAXUIU010000229.1:0-6293 GCA_964250955.1 uncultured Chthoniobacterales bacterium
CGCGCACTGCACACGCTGGTCCAGCGACTGACCACCGCCTTGTAAGGGTGATCCTCTCAATGGACACGGCTTTTTCCCCATTGTTGGAAGCACTTGCTCGAGGCGAAGACCTCTCCCCCGCGGAGATCGACGCCGCCGTCGCGGCCCTGACCGACCCCGCCGCGCCTGACGCTGCCAAGGCCGGCTTCCTGCGGGCTCTGCGCGCCAAGGGCGAAGCGCCGGCCGAAATCGCCGGGTTCGTCCGGGCCCTGCTCGCCCGTGCGGTGGACCCCGGCATCGACCCCGCGCGTCTGCCCGGCCCCGCGCTGGACGTGTGCGGCACGGGCGGCGACCGGCTGAATTTGTTCAACGTGTCCACGACGGCCTGCTTCGTCCTGGCGGCGGGCGGCGTGGCGGTGGTCAAGCACGGCAACCGCGCCGTCACCTCGCGCTCCGGCGGCTCGGACGTACTCGCGGCGCTCGGCGTGAACGCGGACCCCACGCCGGCGGAAGCCCGGCGGCAGTTGGAGGCGGGCGGGGTGGGGTTTCTTTTCGCGCCGCGCTACCACCCGGCGTTCGCGGCGGTGGCGGCGGGGCGGCGACTCCTTGCCGCGGAGGGGACGCGCACGATCTTTAATTTGCTCGGGCCCCTGCTCAACCCGGCGCGGCCGGCGTACCAACTCCTCGGCGTGTTCGAGCCGGCGCTGACGGCGACGTTCGCGGAGACCCTGCGCCAACTCGGCCGGCGGCGCGCCTGGGCGGTGCACGGCGCGGGTGGGATGGACGAACTCTCCACCCTGGGGCCGACACAAGTCAGCCGTTGCGAGAACGGGCGCGTGGAGGCGGGGTTCATCACGCCCGAAGAAGCCGGCCTGCCGCGCGCCGGGAGTCTCGACGCGCTGCGCGGCGGCACGCCGGAGGAAAACGCCGCGACGCTCGTCGGCCTCCTGCGCGGCGAGATCGCCGGGCCGCGGTTGGACCTCGTGCTGCTCAACGCCGCGGCGGGGTTCGTGGTGGCGGGGTTGTCGGCCGACCTCGGGGCGGGCGTCGAACGGGCGCGAGAAGCGATTGCCAGCGGCCGAGCGAGTCGGGTGCTGGAAAGAATGACGGATGACGAATGACGAATGTCAAAGGCCAGAGAAGGAGCCGCGCCCTCCGCCTTCGTCCTTCGTCCTTCCGCCTTCAGCGATTTCTCTCCTGCGGCAGCGGCGGAGGCAACTCGGAGGCCAACGGACCGCGACGCGAGGGCAGGTGAGCCTCGCAATATTCCTCGCCGTCTCCGGCGACGCGGAACTCCAGGTCGGGCGAACTCACCTCCGTGCGCCCGCACACCTTGCAGTGGTGCAGCGTTTCATCGGTCTCCTGCACCTGCGCGGTCTGGAACTGCTGCCGCCGTGCGACCGTGCGGCCCTGTTCGCGCCAGTACGCCAGCCACGCGGGACCGAAGAACAGGAGGTAATTCACCAGCGCCACCAGGATCGCCAGCCGGTCCACGTCCGCCGATGGGGCGATGAGTTGCAGGGAGAGTCCTGCCAAGGCAACCAGCGCAATCCACTTCACCCGCACCGGGATGATGAAGAAAAGCAGGATCGGGTAGTTTGGGAACAGCGTCGCAAACGCGTAGAAGAGCGACGCGTTCAGGTACACGCCGTTCAGGTCGTGGGCGTTGAGCAGGAAAGCGGCGGCCGTCGTGCCCAGCATCCCGGTGAGATAGAACAGGTTGAGCTTGAAACTGCCCCAGGCCTGTTCGAGGCCCTCGCCCAGCAGCCAGAGAAATTGCAGGTACACGAACACCGCCAGCACCGGGTGGATGAGGGCGAACAAGCCACCCAGGCGAGGGATGAAGATGTAGGTCACCAGCCGCCAGACTTCCCCATGCAGCACGCGGTCAGGGCGGAGTGCGAGCACGTCCACGAAGCCGGGTTTGACCATCATCAAAAGGAACACCAGGGCGTTAAAAGCGACGATGATGCGCATGAGCCCCGGCACGGCGAGGTGGCCGAAGCGGCGTTCGAGGGTGTTGATCCAGCGCATGACACAGACGAAACGGCGCGGGTCCTCCGAATGGCCGGGCGCGGGCTGCGGGCGAGAGGGCACCAGAGTTTACCTTCCGGCTTTGACAGCCCCCCGGCGTGCGGGCTATGCGTGTGACGTGGAACCCGCCGCTCCCGATTCGCTCAAATCCACCCCGCTCCACGCCGCGCACGTGCGGCTCGGCGGCAAGATGGTACCCTTCGGCGGCTGGTCGATGCCCGTGCAGTACCCCAGCGGCATCCTCGCCGAACACCGCGCCGTGCGCACGGCCGCCGGGGTGTTCGACATCAGCCACATGGGCCAGCTCATCGCCAGCGGCCCGGGCGCGAAGGCCTGGCTCAACTCCGTCTTTTCCAACAACCTCGACAAGATCACGGCGGGCCAGAGCCAGTACGGGTTTTTGCTCAACGAGGACGGCGGGGTCATCGACGACCTCATCATCTACGAGTACGCGGAGGGCGAGTACCTGCTCGTCGTCAACGCGTCCAAGATCGAGGAAGACTTCGCGTGGCTGGTCGCGCACCTGCCCGCGGGCGGCGGCATGGAGTTGAGCAACCGCTCGGACCGCTTCGCCGCGCTGGCCGTGCAGGGGCCACGCACGCCGGAGGTCTTCGCGGCGTTCTTCGGGCCGGACGCGCCGATGCCTGAGCGGTTCGGCGTGCGGGTGATTGACCATGAGGGGCTGACGTTCGTCGTCGCGCGCACGGGCTACACGGGCGAGGACGGCTTCGAGTGGTTCTTCCCAGCGCGGGCGTCGGAGGTCGTGTGGGACGAACTCCTCGAAAAAGGCAAGCCCTTCGGCCTGATCCCGTGCGGGCTCGGTTCGCGCGACAGCCTGCGCCTGGAAGTGTGCTATCCGCTCAACGGCTCCGACCTGTCACCGGAGCGCACGCCCATCGAGGCGGGTCTCGGGATTTTCGTTGATCTGAAGGACAAGGCGGACTTCGTCGGCCGCGGGGCCCTGCTGAAACTCAAGGACGCCGGCGGCCCGACCGAACGACTGGCTGCCTTCCGCATGACCGACAAGAGCCCGCCGACGCGCTCGCACTACGCCGTGCACGCGCCCGGTGGCGGCGAAAGGGTGGGCGAGACGACCAGCGGCGGGTTCGCGCCGAGTTTGGACGGCGCGGGCATCGGCCTGGCGTACCTGCCGGCGGCGTTGGCGAAGCCCGGCACTGCCATCGACATCGACATCCGCGGCAAACGCTACGCCGCCGTCGTTGAAAAGAAGCCGCTCTACAAACGCCGCGCCCCCGAACCCCAACCGGCCGGCGACGCTGCCTGAGCCGTTTCCGCTTGGACTCTTTTCCACCATGAACGTTCCCGACGATCTCCGATTTGCTCCCACCCACGAATGGCTGCGCTCCGCTGACGGTCGCGTGGGCATCAGCGACCATGCGCAGGCCGAATTGACCGACATCGTCTACGTCGATTTGCCGAAGGTCGGCACACGGCTGGCGGCCGGGCAGACGGTGGCGGTCGTCGAATCGGTCAAGGCGGCGAGCGACATCTATTGTCCGGTGGGTGGGGAGATCGAGGAGGTCAACGAGGCGCTCGCGGGCAACCCGGCGCTGGTGAACACCGATCCGTATGGCGAAGGCTGGTTGTTCCGGCTCAAGGACGTGGACGCCGGGGACTCGGCGGCGCTGTTGGACGCCGAGACGTACCGGCACCAGATTTCGGCCTGAGAGCGATGCGGGCGCTCCTGCTCGTCGTCCTGCCGCTTGCGCTGGCCGCCCTGCACGACGGCTTCTTCCCCGCCGCACGTGGGGCTGGACGTTCCGCCGGCGTTCGCCGGGCAGGTGGAGCGGAAAACGTACCGGCAGGGCGCGCCGCTGACCGCCGACCTGTCGTTCTCCGATCACTATGACACCTCCGACCCGAAATCTCCCATGCGGCGGGACCGGGATTATTTGTTGGTCGAAAATTGTCCTGACGATGCGTTCCAGCCGGGGATCGACGCCATCGACGCCATGCTCGGAACCCTGCGGCCAGAATGATGTGTTTGGGTTCGTCAACCGGCGCGAAGATCACCAACCCGAGATTTGGAACGGCCCGGCAAGCCGCCCCTACCAGCCGGTTTGGATGCGCCTACGGGACAGCTTTTTGCAAGCCGGCCTCGTACTTGCGCCGGTCTGGATTGGTCTCGGGCAACACCTTGCGCGCGTTGTCGGCGACTTCGTTGGCGAGGGTCTTCGCTTCCGCCCCGTGCCCCTGCTTTTGTAGAAACTGCGCGAAGGAATACGCCGCGTCCATCCAGGCCGCGTTGCTCTTGCCCGCCGTCTTTGCGAGGCCGTCCGCGGCGCGGCGGTAGAGAGGCTCGGCTTCGGCGGGATGGCCCCGGGCATCAAGGACCTCGGCGACCTGCGCGGCACTCACCAACGTGTCTGGATTGTCCGGCCCGAGTGCCTTTTCGCGTCCTTCGAGGCCGTGTCGGGCGAGTACTTCCGCGCCGGCGAGATTGCTCTCGGCCACGAGGGCAGCGGCGAGGTTGAAGACGCTTTCCAGGGTGTCGGGGTTGTCCGCACCGAGGGCAGCTTCGCGGCCTTCCAGGCAACGGCGGTAGAGAGGCTCGGCGTCCGCGAACTTGCCGGCGGCCGAGAGGGTCTCGGCCACGTCGTTGACGCTGTCGAGCGTGTCGGGAGCATCCTTACCCAACGTGCGCTCGCGCGCTTCGAGGCAGTGGCGGTAGAGGACTTCGGCGGCGGGATAGTCGCCTTTGGAGCGCAGAGTGTCGGCGACGTTGCCGGCGGCGTCGAGCGTCTCGGAGGCGTCCTTGCCGTCGGTCCGCTCGCGGGCGTCGAGCACCCGGCGGTAGAGGACCTCGGCCTTGGCGTATTCACCTTTTACCACGAGCAGATGCGCGAGGTTGGTGACGGTGGCGAGGGTGTCCTCGTCGTCGGGTTCGAGGGTGCGTTCCTGGGCTTCGAGCGCGCGGCGGTAGAGGGACTCGGCGCTGGTGAGGTCACCCTTGGCGGCGAGGAGGTTGCCGAGGTTGTTGAGGCTGGCGAGGGTGTCAGGGTCTTCCTTGCCGAGGGTGCGTTCGCGCGCTTCCAGGCAACGGCGGTAGAGAGCTTCCGCGGCGGGGAGATCGCCGCGCGCCTGGAGCAGGCCGGCGAGATTGTTGACGCTCTCCAAGGTGTCGGGATCGTTCTTACCGTCGTTGGTCTCGTGGTCGGCGAGGAGCCGGCGGTAGATGGTTTCGGCCCCGGCGAGGTCGTTCTTGCCGCGGAGCACGTCGCCGAGGTCGCCAAGAGCCTGGAGCGTCTCAGGTCGGTCGGTTGCGCCGGCGGTGGCCTCGACTTGTTCGAGGTTGCGGCGGGCAAAGGGTTCGGCTTCGGCGAACCGGCCGTCCGCGCACAAGGCCGCCGCCAACCCGCGCGCAACGGCGGCGCGGAGCGGAGCGTCCTTTTGTTCGTCGGTGAGCGTCAGAGCCTCACGGTACGGGTCGGCGGCGTCGGCGTAGCGGCCGGCGGCGAACTCACAGTCACCCAGGGCCAGGAGCGCATCGCGCCGCAGCCGGGTCCAGTCCGCGGCGCGTTCACCCCCGGCAGGATGACGTTGGACCTCCGCGGCGAGTCCGCGCAGAGCATCGCGCTCGGCGTCGAGTTCGTGGCGCAGGTCGTCGGGGGAAATCTTGCGTTCGCGCGCGACGGCGGCTTGCGCGGCGGGAGCGGGGTCGCCGGGTTGGCCGCCGGGGGCAATGGAGGTGTTCTCGCGGTCGGTGCCGTCGAGCACGCGGGCGGTCAGGGTCGTGTGCGCAACGAGTTGGCGGCGCAACGCGGTGAGTTCGTCCGCGTCGGCTGGGGGCTTCTGCGCGAAGGACGATGGTAGGCAGGCTGCCCCCACCAGAAACACCACCAGACAAAGTGACTGAGCATAGCTCATGGCGAGGAAAGAACGATGCTCCAGAGTGTCTTGCAAGTGGGCAGGCTCTCCGGCGCAAGCCCGCGCACGGCCAGAAAACTAGGGACGCCTCCTACCGGACGTGGACGACGCCGCGCAGACGCGGCGGGAGTTGGCGCAAGCGCCATTCGATTAACCGCCCTGCACGGGGGGCATGATGGACAGGCTGTCGCCCTCGCGCAAGACCTGTTCGCGCCCGACGTATTCAAGCGCGACGGCGAGCAGGAGGTGTCGATCCCATTCCTGCACGCGCGGGTGGTCGGCATACACGCGGGCGAGCGCGTCGGCGACCGTGGCACCGGCAGGCAGTTCGAGCGCGAGCCGGGAGCTGCCCGCTAGGTCGCGCAGCCGGGAAAACAGTTGGACCTCGATCT
>CAXUIU010000230.1:0-6273 GCA_964250955.1 uncultured Chthoniobacterales bacterium
AATGCCATTGAGGCGCTCTACCAACTGAGCTAAGACCCCGAAAGTCGCTGCGGCCGTGGGCGCTACCGTCGGTCATCGATGTCTCGAAAACCAGGGGAGTCCACCCATTTTGGCCCCCCTGCGGCTCCTCGGGGGGCTACAGGGAGCAGCATATTTAGCAGGGAATCCAGCAGGCGCAAGACAGAAAGCGCCTCCAGTCTACTTGGGTCCAGTGGAAGGTTTGGTCTGAGGGATGATGCGGGATGCCGCAGGCAAGCCCAAAGGTGCGGCAACGAGGCGCTCTACCTGCCGATTGCTGAAAATATTTCGCCCTGCCTTCCGGTCGCCTGCCGCGTCCAACAACCCAACAACATCCCCAGCACCTCCCAGCGGACTGCCGTCACCGTACCATCCGCAGCGACTTTTGGCTGTCCTACGAAGGAGCGTTCCCGCTTCGCACACATCGCTTCTGCGGCAAGGAAGAAGGCGCGACCAACCATGCCGGACGCTTTTTCGCACGTTGCGCTCGCGCCTGAGCCGACTCGTGCGCAAGACTTACTTCTTCAAGCGTATCGAACGCCACCTCGAAGCCATTCACCTCTTCCTCGCCAGCTACAACCCGCAGATCAAGGAGACAACAATCAATCCCAGTCTTTGAACTTCATAAAAAACGAAAAGTGGCTGGGTTGTCTAAACCCAGCCACTCTTATGGTTGAAGTAATCTGTCGCTCCAAAGAGCCAACTGTATGATGAGTACGGTCACATAGTCAAAGCTTCTGTGCTTTGACTGGCTTGGCCGCCGTCGTCAATGCTGGTGCTTGGATCACGATGGCGTCGAAGTCCGGAGCGTAACCTGACGGATTGTCGATGGTGATCGAATTGGTGCCCGCCGCGAGCGGCAGCGTCACCGTCAGAGTAGTCCGGGTGCTGTAGCTGCCGGTGGGAGCAAAGCTGGTGGTGGTCGAAGCGCCAGAGTTAACAGTGATCCGGGCCGCGCGGGCATTGGAATCACCGTTCGCGTAGCTGAGTGTGACATTGTATGTCCCAGCTCGACTCACATTGATCCCATTGAACGTGACACTCGCTCCCTCCCCAACGAACTGAGCCGTGTACCCATCAGAACCGACATTGCTCCGACCGGCGAAGGCCCCGCCTGCATAAACGTTGGCAGGATTACCCGCAGTATAACGCTGGATCGGAATCACCGGAACCACCCGCAACAAGCGTGCTCCGTGCAAGGGAATGCTCGCGACGAAGCCCGTGTTCGTCGTTCCCAGGTCCGTCCGTGCCCAGAGATCACGTACGCTTGCCTGGCCGTTGAAACCGAGGTCCGTCCACGCAACTCCCACCGTGTCGACCGAGTTCGCGGTGTTGAAGAGTGCCACCACGTACGAACCGTCGTTCTCCAAAAGAGTCCAGACCTGCTGCGCGGTGTTATAGCTCAACGGAACGCCGACGGACGAGCCCGATTGTTGATCCACAGCAAGCACTTCATCGTTGGTCAACAGAGCCACATCCTCCGGCACCAAGCTGGTCAAGTCCGTGCCCAGGAGCAGCGATGAGCGAGCGATGGACCACAAGGTCATCGCCGAGACTCGTTCGTCCATCGTGAGGCCGTCGTTGGATCCATCGCCCACTTCCAAGGAGTCCAGGTCGTTCCAGTCGCCGGGTCCAGCCCAGGCAGTAAACTGCGGTACGCTTTGGAAGCGTTGGCTGACATTGTTCCAGTTGGTCAACGGGAAGGGTCCGTTGCTACCGTAAGCTTCGATGTCGCCGTTGGTCCTCCACGCGTTGCTGTACCGCTTCCAGAGCGCCCCATAGTTCGGGTCCAAGGTGTTGGAGAGACCAAAAGCGATGTCGCGCCCCGAGTTCTTCAGCGCCTTCGACCATGCCTGGACGTCGGCCAAGTCGTTGATGGTAACCCCGTCGATCTTGATGTAATCCACCCCCCACGAAGCCAGCAGCCTCGCCCAGGAGTTGAGAAACTCTTGGGCACCAGGCCGGCTGTAATCGAGGAAGTAATTGACGTTGGTGAAGTTGTAGTTTGGTGGGTGGGCAGTTGTGTTGGTGACAACATCCTTGGCGTGATAACTGGTCCCCTCAATCGGGGTGTTTTGGTTGTAAGCGGCCACCGGGATTCCCGGGGTGATGTACATACCGAACTTCAAACCCAGGCTGTGCACATAATCGGCAACCGGCTTCATGCCGTTGGGGAAATGTGCGGGATCGATGGCCCAGCGACCGTAGGCATCCACGGTTTGCCTCGGGTCTAGATAATAGAAGTCATCGACGTTGATGTAGATGAATCCATGGTCCGCCAGACCACTGGATTTCATCGCAGCCGCCTGTGCTTCGATCTTCGCTTCGGTCGGGTTGTAGCGCAGTGCACTCCAACTGCTCCAACCCAACGGCGGAGTAAGCGCGACACCGTTATCTTCGGCGCGCATTTGGCTCGGCGCGATTGCTATACCAAGACAAGCGACAAGTGAACCTAACACAAGGCGTGGGTGAGAGTTCCGTGGAACGAACAATTTCATAAGGATGGGCGTATGATGGGGGTGGGGGTGATGTTCAAGGAAAGGTGGCTTTGGAGCAGGAAGCTTTTCAACCGACCTGCTCGGACGGCTGGTGGGTTTGGAGCCTGCGGCGCGACGCTGCCGCGGTTAGCACTAAACAGCCGGCGACAAGCAAGGTCCACGTGCCGGGCTCAGGTACGTTGGTGATGCTGAGGTCGATGTTGAAGCCATCATCCGTGAAGGCGTAGAGGAACCCGTTCGCATTGGCGACCGTCCAACCCGCCGTTGAGATGTTCGCACCCACGCCGGTGATGAGGTTGTCGTACGTGCCCGCTTGCAGATTATCCAGGCGGAAGGCTTGGTTGGCATTGAAACCTGTGAAGTCTCCGCCTACCAACGCCAGAGTCGAGTGAGCCCCACCGGCGCCCAGCGTGAACTCGAGGTTCGAGTTGGCCGAGAGGATAGGGTTGGCCAACGTTAAAGTGGTGCCAACTTGCAGGTCACCCGCGAGCAGGGTGCCTCCCGCATTGACGATTAACGCACCGCCAACACCGCTCGTGCCGCCGACTCGCCCGCCGTTGTTGACGATGATCGTGCCGCTACCGGACGCTCCGGCCGCATTCAACAGCACGGTACCGGCGTTAATTGTAGTGCCACCCGAGAACGAGTTTGCAGCGGAGAGCACCATCGTGCCCGCGCCATTCTTGGTCAGAGCACCCGCACCTCCGAAGTCAAAGGAAGGGTCCGCCAAAGGAGCGGTCACCAACAAATCGCCGCCTGCCGCGCCGGTCGCCCCGACGTTGAAGACCGTGTTTCTACCGAGGTGATTTGGCGAGCCGTTTCCCGTCGAGATGGTCGAAGCGGTGGTGCCGCCGGTTGTCACGGTGCCCTGGAATTGGTAGCCACGGTAGACGCCCATATCGGTGGACGATTGGGTCAAAGTGCCTCCGTTGAGGACCACGTTGCCGAGGACGTTGTAGCGGGTGGCGTTCAGGGTGCCACCACTGTTGATCGTGATCGTCGGGATGTTGGCGGCGGCGGTTTGGCCGTTGCCGAAGACGTTGTTGATCGTGAAGGAAAGCGTTCCTCCGTTGTTGATCGTGATGGCACGGCCGGGCGATGCCAAGCTGCCGAGAACCGAGTTGCCGCCGTTCGTGCCCTGGGCACTCGCCACAACAGTGCCTCCGTTGATCGTCACGCCTCCCGTGAAGCTGTTCGCGCCATTGCTGAGGGTCAACGTGCCGGTTCCCGCTTTGGCTAGTCCGAAGCCGGTCCCACTGATGATACCGCCCAGGGTGACGCCGCCGGTGTTAGCCGTGACGGCTTGCGTACCAGATAAAGTGACGGCGGTATTGATCACCTGGGTGCTGGCGCTGTTGTTGGTGATGCCTCCGGACAGCGTGAAGGCGTTGCCCTGGATCGTGAAGGCCGCAGCGTCCGCGTTAAAAGTGAATCCGGAATACGTGTAGCCAGTCAAATCGTTGCTGACCGTGGTCTGCGTCGCCGTGCCGAAGTAGAGGGCGTCGCCACTCGTCGGTGCGGAGGTGCCGCCGGCAGCAGGCGTAACAGTATTCAGCGTGAAGCTAGTGGAGAAGTTGCCGCTCGCGGCCGTGGTAGAATAAGCATCGTTGCCAGCCCTCGCCGCCGCGGCAAAGGCGAGACTGCCAGCGGCGGCGGCAAGCGCAAGGGTGAGTGATCGGTGAAAAAAGGATCGGCGGGGCGAAAGGAAGTGACGGGGAGACATTGTTCTTGGGGTGGATTGGGGGTTTGCGGAAACTACTAAAACAGGTTGGATACTACAGTGAGGTTCGGCCCTGCAAAAAACACTGCCCGCTACGGCAAGCAGGTGCCTTACGGCTGTCCCGAAGGAAGAAAGGTTGTGAGTTCGCCTTTTAACGTGGGTGTGATGATGCGCCCCTTGCGAAAGAGGACACCTCAATCAGAAACGACACATCAACTAGGCTTGCAGAACCGATCAGTTGGTCGGCGCTTGCGCAGAGACGGCACCCCTGACGGGGGAGTACGGTGCATCTATTTGTTTTGGGGGTTATCTTTGAGGCCGCGGGGGGACGACGACACTCGGATGGGCGCGGAAACCGGCACCCTAATCTTCAGCAACGGCGTCGACGGATCCAAGCCTTTGCTGAAACGTCATGAGGTTTACACTCAAGGCTTCCGGGTGTAAACCAGCAGTTTGTTTGACAGTAATACCCACTGTTGAAAAGACGACATCTATGTCCAAGAAACTTTCCATGTCTGATCTGGCGCGGGCGGCGGGAGTTTCCAAAAACACGATCTCGCTCGCGCTTCGCAACGATCCCAGAATTTCTGCTGCCGTCCGCGAAAAAGTGAAGCAGCTAGCCGAACAACTGGACTACCGGAAAAACCCCTTGGTAGGTCAGCTGATGGCTCGACTTAGAACCGATGCCGTAAACCAGTACAAAGCAACGCTGGCAATCCTGAACGCCAACGAAGACGCCGAGGCGTTCCGGTGTCATCCGACCTTCCCTCGGTACGTGGAAGGTTGCCTTCGACGCGCTCGGCAGCAAGGCTATGGTTTAGACGAGTTCTGGCTTGGTGACCCTCGAATCGACGGTGCACGGCTGAGCCGCGTGTTGGATTCTCGCGGCATCCGCGGCGTCCTGGTCGTCGGGATGGCTTTTCAGAACCGCTTGCCTGCGAAGTTTCTGAAGGTTTGGCAGGAATACGCCTGCGTGGTGACAGGAATACGCACCCATGAACCGGCGATGCATTTTTCGTGCGTTGATCATCACGATTTAGCAATCCAGGCCGTCGAGAATGCTTTGCGTCTCGGTTACCGACGACCGGCCTTGGTACTCGACGAAAGGGTGGACTCGGTGGTCGACGGCCGGTTCAGTGCCGGGGTGCAGACTGCCCAAAAACATCTGCCTCCGGGACGAAGACTAGCGGCGCTTTACACCACCGCCCAAGAGCGAGGACAAGAACCCGCCTTTCGGCGCTGGTACACCAGAGTGCGACCCGACGTCATCTTGACCCTTTTCCACACCGTTGCCGGGTGGATTCAACGCATGGGACTGAAGGTGCCCGAAGATGTTGGCTTGATCCAACTAGAGTGGCGCCGGGACCACGCACACTGGGCGGGAATGAATCAGCACAACGACTTGGCAGGGGAGGCCGCTGTAGACATGCTCATTAGCATGATTCACAACGGCGAAAGCGGCATCCCGGTAGCTCCACGAGCCACCCTCATCGGTAGTAGTTGGACAGATGGATCAACGGTGCGGCGCTTCAAACGGCGTGCAAAGGAAGTGGTAAGTCACGGAAAGTCGTGTGCTTAGCCGGACAAGCAAGCCGTTGATCAGGTACCCAATCCACACGCTGCAAAAAGATTCCGCGGATGTAAGCGGTTCATAAAACCAACGCATGATGGAGGAACTCGCTGCTGCGCGGGCTCGTGGCCGCGTGGGTGGACGGCGCAAGAACACGGACACCCGGCGGCAGGCGATGGCCATGTCGCTGCTCATCGACCCTGCCAACAGCGTCGATAATGTGTGCTGCCAATCAGAAGTTCACTGAACTGACAACGGCCAGCAGCGACGAGAGTAACTCGGCGGCACTTAATCCCCCGCTTGGTCCCCCTCACGAAAATAATTGGGTCCACCGCTGTCCACTCGTGACCGCATCGGTCAAAGGGAGTCATTTTCGAGTAGCCGAAAAATGCCATTGAGGCGCTCTACCAATTGAGCTAAGACCCCGAAAGTCGCTGCGGCCGTGGGCGCTACCGTCGGTCATCGAT
>CAXUIU010000231.1:0-6211 GCA_964250955.1 uncultured Chthoniobacterales bacterium
GGGTGCGGAGAAGGCCGCCAACCCGACGGCGCCGCGGGCGAACCAGCGTCCGGCCTGGGGGCGCTCCCGTTCCGTCCAGGCGACCGTACCCGACAGGTAGAACCATCCCATTCCCGCGGCGAACAACGCCACCCCCTCCGCCGATAGCCACGGTTGCGGTGCCAGCGTGACGGGCAAGGTCGCGCCGAGGTCGTCCGTCAACGCCGCGCGCCACGCGGGCACGTGGAACCACCCCGCCGGCAAAAACCCCGTCGCCGCCAGCGCGAGGAGTCCGGCCAGCACCGCGTTGAGCCCCGGTCCCAGCGAAGTCCTTGGCGGCACGGCGAGAAGCGCGAGGCCGGTCAGCGCCAGAATGATCCCCTCGCTCCAGCGCGCCGTGCTGCCGCCGAGCGCCACGGCGAGGAGCGGTAGCGCCGCGAACACGAACGCCTGCACGGATCGAACCGGGCGGCGAGAGGGAGTGGCAGCAGGCATAAAGCTCGGGCTGAAAACCAGGGATAGCAGCCACCGAGCCGCGAGCACATCCAAAACCTACCCTCGCCATCGAACTTCCCCCCGCTCCACCTTGACGGCAGGGGCACCCGCGCGCACTCTTTCCTTCGGTCCGTCCCTGCATGATTTCCCAACGCGCCTCGGGCCTTCGCGCCGTGCTGGCCCTGTGCCAGATGCTCCTGACCGTGTGTCTGTTCTGGTTGGAGTTCCTCGCCCTGTTGCTTCCCACCAGCGGCGCGGCGTTCCTGCACTCGTACGTCGTCTACTGCTCGGTGATCCTCCTCGGCCTGCTCGTCGAGACGCTCTCCTACCGCCGCACCGACGCCGGCACGATCCCGCGCGGCGACTTCATCGGCGCCCACCGCGCCAGCCTGCGGCAGACGTTCTTCGGCATGGGGCTGCTGTTCTTTTACTTCGTCGCCGCCAAGGACCTGACCCCCTCGCGCCAGTTCCTGGCCGTGTTCATCCCGTCGTTCTACGTCCTGCTCTTCCTGACCAACCGCTACCTGCCCGCGGCGCTCGGGGCTCGGTTTTTCGGGGAAGGCCGTTGGCAGAAGACCCTCCTGGTCGGCCGCGTCGCCAAGGCCGAGGAACTCCGCCCCTGGCTCGAACGCAAGACCGACGTGGGCTTCCGCACCGTCGGCATTCTCTGCGACGACGACCCGTGGGAACTGGAGAAATGCTCCTTCCCACGCCTGGGCGGCACCCACGAGATGATCTCGGTCGTGCAACGCTACGGCGTCACGCAGGTCATCCGCACCGAGATGCCCGCCACGTCGGACGAGCAGCATTTCTTCGTCGAGGCGTGCGACCAGCTCGGCGTGCGCCTGCTCGTCGTCGCCAACCTGCCCGAACGCTGGGGCCGGCCGCTGACCTTCATCGACGACGACGGGACCCGCTTCATCGGCCTGCGCGAGGAAGCTCTCGAAAACCCGCTCAACCAGGTCATCAAACGCGCCATCGACCTCGCCGTCTCGCTACCGGTGATCCTCCTCGTGCTGCCGTTCACGAGCCTGTTGGTGTGGTGGTTCCAGCGGATGCAGTCGCCCGGGCCGCTGTTCTACCGGCAGAAGCGCGCGGGACTGCAAAACCGCGAGTTCGAGATCGTCAAGTACCGCACGATGAACACCGGCCACAACACGGCCGCCAAGCAGGCGACGAAAGGCGACGTACGGGTCTACCCGGCGGGGCGGTGGTTCCGGAAACTGTCCATCGACGAACTGCCGCAGTTCTGGAACGTGTTCAAGGGCGAGATGAGCGTGGTCGGTCCGCGCCCGCACCTCATCGAGCACAACGCGCTCTTCGCTCGGCAGTTGGCGAACTACCAGGTGCGCACCTTCGTCAAGCCGGGCATCACGGGCCTGGCGCAGGTGCGCGGCCACCGCGGCGAGGCGCGCACGAGCGAGGACATCGCCAAGCGCATCGCCGCCGACATCGAGTATCTGGAGAACTGGCGGCCCGCGTTGGAGGTCCGCATCATCCTCAACACCTTCCTGCACGTCCTGCGCCCACCCAAAACGGCGTACTGACAACGCGGACGCAGGGTTAATCCCGCAACCAAGTTCGCCGCGAAGAACGGCAGGAACGGCAGCGGGAAATACCGCCGGTGTACCACCTTGAAGTGCCGTTCGAGTTCGCCGAGGATCTCGCCGGGCAGGTTGATGTGCCCGCGTTCGATCAGCCAGCGGTGGGATTGTTTGTAGCGACGTTCGAAGATGCGCTGGGCTGAAATCCGCCGGGCTAGGGTGTACGGCAGGCTGCCCTCGCACGGGATGACCACCGAGAACACTCCGTCGCGTTCGTCACACAGCCGGCGCATCTCGGCGATGGCGCGGGGCAGGTTCGGCAGGTGTTCGAGGACGTGGACGGCCAGGATGCGGTCGAAGTGTCCGTCAGAGAAATCCAGCCGTGCCTGGCAGTCGCCGACAACGGCCTGGATGCGTGGGAACCGCTCGCGAATGGCCGCCACCATGTTCTCGCGCAGTTCGACAGCGACGTAGTTGCGCTCCTGCTCGGGTGTCAGTTTTTCGTAGAGGACGTGCTCGGCCAAGCCCGCGCCGATTTCCAGGGTGCGTCGGAAGTTCTTCGGCGCGTGTCGGACGGGATAGTTGTGGTTGAAGCGGTCGATGATCCCGAAGCGCTTGGGAAGCACTTCGTGCCAATGCTTCATGAAGTCGTCGCTGATGCGTCGTTGCTCGTCGGTCAGCTTGCGTTCGACGATGAACTTGGGCCGCTCTTTGACCTCCTCGTAGATGCGTCCCAGGTATTCGCCCAGGATGCCGACGCTGATGAGTTGGATGCCGCCCATGAGCAGGATCAGGATGACGATGGTCGGATTACCCAGCGGGAAGGGAAAGCCGACAATCTTCATCACGGCGTACACGAAGGCGAGCACGATGGAGAAGCCTGCGATGATGAACCCGAGGTGCGAGGAGAGCGTCAGAGCGTAGTTGGAAAAACAGAAAATTCCGTTGAAGCCGATGCGCAGCGAGCCGAGGAAGCGGTTGTAGTTACCCGCGCCGGAAAAACGCGCCGGCCGGTCGAAGAGCACGCTCGTCTGCCGGAAGCCGACAAGCGCCACCATGCCGCGCAGGAAGCCGTGGCTTTCCTTGAGCGCATTGAGTTCGTCGACCACGCGGCGGCTCATGAGCCGGAAGTCACCCGTGTTCGGCGGGATGTTCACGTCGGCGATCTTGTTGATGATGCGGTAGCCCACGGCGCTGACGACGCGCTTGATCCAGGTCTCGCCGTCGCGGTTGCGCCGCTGGGCGTAGACCACGTCGTAGCCCGCGCGCCATTTGTCCACCATCTCCACGAGAAGTTCGGGCGGGTCTTGGAGGTCCACGTCCATGACGACGACGGCGTCGCCGGTGGCGTAGCGCAGCCCGCCGAGGGTGGCCATCGGCTGGCCGTAGCGGCGCGAGAACTTGAGCAGCTTGACGCGTTCGTCGCGCGCGCGGTGTTCGAGGATCACCTCCTCGGTGCGGTCCGGCGAGGGATCGAGGGCGAAGAGGACCTCGGCGCTCTCCAGCGGCAGTGCCTCAAGGATCGGGCCGAGCCGTTCCAGGAACGGAGGGATGTTTTTCTCCTCTTTGTAGACCGGGACGACGACGGAGAGCTTCATGCGGATCGAAGGGGACGGCGGTTCATCGGATATCCTCCGGGGAGGCTACCCCGGGGCCAAGGAAGCCGAGCATCAGTTCGCGGGGGTCGCCGTTGTGCGGACCGGGCTCGGGCACATCGAGGCAGCGCAACGCCACGGCGGTGTCGCCGGCGGCCAGGGCGATGGGGATGGCCGACGCGCCCGCGGCCACCTCCACCTCGTGCGTGCCGTCCGCGTCTTGGACGGCGACGTGGGCCGCCATCCGTCCGGCCATGCTCGGCCCGAAGTTGATCCGCAAAGCCGACAGGAGGTAGTGGCCCGCGGTCCGGGAGACGACGTGGAAGGTCGCCGGCTGCGTACCGACCCAGAGGAAGCGTTGGCCGTCGATCATCTCCAGACCGTTCGCCGGGTTTTGCAGGTTGGCGAGGAAGAGCGGGGTGGTACGCACCAGCGAGAAGCGGGCGTTCTGCCACAGCGCGCCGCTTCGCGCGCCGCTGACGAGCTGGAACGGGCAGGTCTCCGGCGGCGGGAGAACTCCCCGGAGCAGATAGGGGGTGACGTGCGGCATCGCCAGGTAGCCCCTCTGCTGCCAGGTGCCCAGGGGTAGTCCGCGCAGGTAGTAGGTCGCCCAGAGGTAGTCAAATTCGCCGTCCACCGCGAGCAGCACCGGAGCTTGGCCGGTCACGAAGTGCAGGCTGGAGAGTTCCTGCAAGGATTTGATCTGCTCGGCCAGCGTCACCGGCGGCAGGCGCAGGCGGTTCACCGACTTCGTCACGCCGACGGCGGACAACAAGAGGGCGGCCAGCACGATCTTGCCGGCCGTGGACAGGCTGAGGCGTTCCGCGATCCAGAAAACACCGGCGCTGACCGCTAAGGCGACCCACCAGCCCGACATGACGAGGACCTTGAAGGTGCCGTAGTCGTAGTGCTTGGCGACGTTCTGCCACAGGTACAGGCCGATGAGCGGCAGCGCGACCCAGGCGAACCAACGCTGCCGCCGGCTCAGGAACCACGCCCCCGCGATCACCAGCGCCAGCAGGCACAATGGCAGGAGGTTGGTGGCGAGCCGCGTCGAGGCGGGCAGGATCTCGTCGCCTAGCGCGAACGATGCCGCCAACCGGTTGGGGCCGAGCAACAACCCGGGCAGGAACCCTTCGCCGGGCCGTTGCGCCGGGGTGATCGTCGTTCCCATGTTCATCTGCGAGCGCACGAAAGCGCCGAAGGTCGGCAGGTAGGGCGACGCCAGCGCGACTCCGGCCAGGCCGCCGCCCACCAGCTCCAGCCGGCGGCCGGCATGGGCGCGGCGGGAAACGATCTGCCCGCCGAGCACCACCACCAGCGGTACGCAGAGCACGCCGAGCAACGCCATGCCCTCGGGATAGGTGTAGAGGATCGCGCCGAACAACAGCGCCAAGGCCGCCGTCACCCGTCAGCGCACGGACCGGCCGCCGTCCCCCGCCACGCAACACAAGGCAAGCAGCGCCGGCGCCAGGGCGACGAAGATCAGGTTGTCGTTGTTCGCCGCCATCAGGATGCGGCCGAGCCATCCCTCCGCCGTGGAGAGAAACGCCGCGCACAGCGGCAGCAGCCAGTCCGAGCCGTTGACGCACGCCCGGCCCAGCGCGGTCATCGAGAAGAAGTGCACCACCAGACACAGCAAGCTGAAGGTCAGCCGCGTCGTCGGCACGTCGGCCAGGACGAGTTGGTCGTGCAAGAGCGCGAGCAGGGCTGGCGTGGCGAAGCGCGTCCCTTGCAGATGCGAGCCGAATTCGTCGACCATCGGCATGCCGTCGCTCCGTCCGCGGGAGTAATGGTCCAGGTAGTCCGAGAACGCCTGGTAGCTCCAACTGTCGGGATGGAGCCCGACCGTGTCCGCCGCGCTCGGGAGCCACTTCCCCGAAGAGTCGGCGAGCGCCAGCCAGGCGGCGAGGAGCACCAACAGGCCGATCCCGCACCACGGCCGGACCGCACTCGAGCGATGCTAGCGCCAACCCAGCGCAACGAGGCAGGCGACGAACGTGCCCCCTACGGCCAGGTCCGCGCCGTGGAGCGGCACCCGGAACGACACCAGCATGCACAGGACGACCACCAGCGCGGCCAGACCGAGCGCGGGCACCAGCAGCAGCCGGTCCAGCTCGTCGCCGGGCGGGTCTGCCGACGAGGGGGCTTCGCTGGTCGTGTGCTCCATAGAGGTCGGGCTGGAATGTGCGCGCGGGGAGAACGTCCCGTCAATTTCAATCTCACCCCCCGGCGGGGCCGGCTTTATCCCCGACCGTCGCCAGCGTTCGCTCGAAATTTGCCAGTACGGCGTCCCACGCGAACCGCTTCACGTACTCCTGACCCGCCGCGCCGCGCTGGCGCAATGCCTCCGCGCTGGACGCCGCCACGCGCTCCAGGGCCGCCGCCAGTTCCTCCGGCCGACCCGGTTCGGTCCGCCAGCCGAAGCCGCCCTCCTCCAGCGCCAGGGCCAGTTCGCTGTCGGCGTCGGCCACCGCCACCACCGGCCGCGCGCACGCCAGGGCGCTCAGCAGCTTGCTCGGGAAGAAGTACTGCCCCGTGCCCGCCTGCTGCGTGATGAGGCATACGTCCGTGTCGGCCATCATCTCCCGGTAGGCC
>CAXUIU010000232.1:0-6145 GCA_964250955.1 uncultured Chthoniobacterales bacterium
TGTCAGCGTGGGTCTGCCCGTCCGTCTGCTGCGCGAACGCTTCCCGTAGGTGCGCTACCTTGCTTCGGCCAAGGAGATGCCCACGGCGGCGGGGGCGGGGTTCGCGCCGGGGGCTGCCTGGAAGCCGAGCGCCTGTGGCTCTATGCTCTGGAGGAACCGCCGGGGCGCTGAGAGCGCCGTTGCGGTGTCGCCTGGCGGCGACGTTGGCGGAAGAGAGTGCCTCCTCTGTCTTCTGCCAACGTGCCCGCAAGGGTACATCGCAACCCGCAACGGCGGTCCCACCGCCTCCTTTCGCTTTCTTTTCGTTCTCTGCGGCGTACGGTGTGGCCCGCCATGTCCGTCGCACCCACGGCCGCCAACCGCTTCCTGCTCATCGGCGAGCGCACCAACGTCACCGGCTCGCCCCGGTTCGCCAAGCTCATCCTCGCCGGCGACTATGAGACCGCCCTCGCCGTCGCCCGCCAGCAGGTCGAGGGCGGCGCCAACGTCCTCGACGTGAACATGGACGAGGGCATGCTCGACGGCGAGAAGGCCATGGTGCGCTTCCTCAACCTCCTGGCCGCCGAACCCGACATCGCGCGGGTGCCCATCATGGTGGACTCCTCCAAGTGGAGCGTGATTGAGGCAGGACTCAAATGCCTCCAGGGCAAGGGGATCGTCAACTCCATCTCGCTCAAGGAGGGCGAGGAAAAGTTCAAGGAATCCGCGCGTAAAATCCGGCGCTACGGTGCGGCGGCGGTCGTGATGGCCTTCGACGAGGAAGGGCAGGCGGCGTCGTACGAGCGGCGGGTGGAAATCTGCACGCGCGCCTACCGCATCCTGACGGAGGAGGTCGGCTTCCCGCCGGAGGATATTATCTTCGACCCGAATATCCTCACGGTCGCCACCGGCATCGAGGAGCACAACAACTACGCGGTCGATTTCATCGAAGCGACGCGTTGGATTCGGCAAAATCTGCCCGGCGCGCACGTCTCGGGCGGCGTGTCGAACATCTCGTTTTCCTTCCGCGGCAACAACCCCGTCCGCGAGGCGATGCACTCGGTCTTCCTGTACCACGCCATCGAGGCGGGCATGGACATGGGCATCGTCAACGCGGGCGTGCTCGCCGTCTACGAAGATATTCCCAAGGATCTCCTGGAACGCGTCGAGGACGTGCTCCTCAACCGCCGCCTCGATGCCACCGAGCGGCTCGTGGAAACTGCCGAGGCCATCAAGGCGCAGAAAACGGGCGACAAGGCCAAGAAGGAAGACGATGCGTGGCGCGGCGGCACCGTGGAGGAACGCCTTTCCCACGCGATGGTCAAGGGGATCGCCGACTTCATCGAAACGGACACCGAGGAGGCGCGTGCCAAAGCCGCCCGTCCGCTCGACGTGATCGAAGGCCCGCTCATGGCCGGCATGAGCGTCGTAGGCGACCTCTTTGGGGCGGGCAAGATGTTCCTGCCGCAGGTCGTCAAAAGCGCGCGGGTGATGAAAAAGGCCGTCGCCTACCTGCTGCCCTACATGGAGGCCGCGAAAGCCGCGCAGGCTCCCGAGCAGCGCCGCTCCCAGGGCAAAATCCTCATGGCAACGGTCAAGGGCGACGTGCACGACATCGGCAAGAACATCGTCGGCGTCGTGCTGGCGTGTAACAACTTCGAGGTCATCGACCTCGGGGTCATGTGCGCGTGCGACAAAATCCTCGACGAGGCCAAAAAACACGGCGTGGACGTGATCGGCCTGAGCGGGCTCATCACCCCGAGCCTGGACGAGATGACGCACGTGGCCGCCGAGATGCAGCGCCTCGGGATGAACCTGCCGCTGCTCATCGGCGGGGCGACGACCAGCCGCGCGCACACGGCCGTCAAGATCGCGCCGTCGTACACGCAGCCAGTCATCCACGTGCTCGACGCATCGCGCGCGGTGGGCGTCGTCGGCGCCCTGCTCAACCCGGAGCAGAAGCCTGCCTTCGTCGAAAAAACCTCCACCGACTACCAGCGCCTGCGCGACGAACACGCCGGCCGCGGCGCGGGCCGCCGGATGCTCACGCTCGCCGAGGCCCGCGAAAAAGCTCCGCCGACCGACTGGGCCGCCACGCGCATCGACACGCCTTCCTTCCTGGGTCGGCGTGTGATCGACGACCAACCCCTCGACGAGCTGGTGCCGTTCATCGACTGGTCACCGTTCTTCCACACCTGGGAACTGCGCGGGCGCTTTCCCGGCATCCTTGAAGACCCCTACGTGGGTAAGCACGCGCGCGAGTTGTACCACGACGCGCAGACGCTTCTGGGGAAGATCGTCGAAGGCCGCTGGCTGCAAGCGCGCGCGGTGTACGGGTTCTTCCCGGCCAACCGCGTCGACGACGACATCTGGCTCTACACCGACGAGACCCGCGAACGGACCCTGGCGACCTGCCACCACCTGCGCCAGCAGGCGAGCAAGCCGGCGGGGCAGTTCAACCACTGCCTAGCCGACTACGTCGCGCCGCGGGACAGCGGCCGGGCTGACTACCTCGGGGCGTTCGCGGTGACGACCGGGCACGGCACGGACGAACTCGTCGCGCGCTTCGCCGCCGAGCACGACGACTACAACAAGATCATGACCCAGGCGCTGGCCGACCGATTGGCGGAGGCGTTCGCGGAGAAGCTCCACCGCGACGCGCGGATCGTCTGGGGTTTCGGCAAAGAGGAGGAAGGTCTCACCAAGGACGACCTCATCCGCGAAAAATACCGCGGCATCCGTCCGGCGCCGGGTTACCCCGCGTGCCCGGACCACACGGAGAAGCCCGGACTCTTCCGGCTGCTCGGCGTGGAGAAGGCGGCAGGCATCACGCTGACGGAGAGCAACGCGATGCACCCGGCCAGCAGCGTGAGCGGTTGGTATTTCGGGCACCCGGAGGCGAAGTATTTCGCCGTTGGCAAGCTGGAGCGCGATCAGGTCACGGACTACGCCGCGCGCAAGGAGATGTCGGTGCCGGTGGTGGAGCGTTGGCTGGCACCATATCTGAACTACGAGCCGGCGAAGATAGGGGTCTGAAGCGCGCGGCGTTGGCTCAAATCCTCGCCGACCGGCTGGCCCGCGAACAGGGCTGGACGGGGACGCTCACCGTACAGTCTACCGAGGAACATCGCCGGTTCCTGCTGCCTTTCGCACTGGACGCGGCGGGGGGGGGCTGCGGCGGGTATCAAGAAGACTTCTTTCCTGTCATGCAAACTCCCCTCGCTTCATCGTCGGTCCGTCGTCGAGTTTTGGTGTTCACCGCGGCGGCCGGTCTGGCGTGTGGGCAGGCGGCGCTCGCCGCCCCGGCGGTCGGCGAGCGTGTGACCTTCGCCGACAGCGCCCTCGTTCCCCGACCTCTGCGCAGGCCGCCACGTTCCACGCCATGACGGCAGCCCACGCGGCCGACCGGATCGGCTTCAACCTCCCGCTGGCCCTGCGCGACCAGGCGGAACTCGAAGCGCGGGTCAACCGCGGCGAGGTGCTTTCCGGCGAGGAACTGCGGACGAAGTATTTTCCTCTGCCAACGGACTACGCCGCAGTGGCGGTGTGGCTGCGCGGCGAGGGGTTCGTGGTGGACGAGTTCGGCGGTGCTCCGCTGGCGGTGTTCGCGCACGGCACGGCGGCGCAGGTGCAGGCCAGCTTCGGCGTTGAACTGAGCTTGGTCACGGGGGCGGACGGTGCGGACCACGTCGTGACGCGCACCGCCCCGAGCCTGCCGGCGGCCATCGCGCGGCCGGCGCTCGGCGTCAGCGGCCTGAGCTACCGGCGTTCCCGGCCCCGGCTCGTGCAGCACGAGGGCGCGACGCCCGCCGCCGTTCCCTCGGGTGGCTACCACATCGCGGACATCCGCAAGGCCTACAACGGTGCGGCGCTGACCGTCAACGGCACGGGGCTCGACGGCACCGGGCAAACCATCGGCATCGAGGCTTACCTGTTCCCCAAGACCGCCGACCTGACCGCCTTCTGGAGTGCCAACGGCATCACGCGCAAGGGAACGGTCACCAACGTCGATCTCACCCAGAGCGGCACCAAGCTGGCCACCGACACCGACGACCTCGGCGAGACGGAACTCGACGTGGAGTGGGCCAGCGGCATCGCTCCCGGGGCCAACATCACCGTCTACGCCACCAACGAGGTCAACAACGACGACGCCGAGCGCATCTACGCCCGCGCCGTCAGCGACGCGTCGGCCAGCGGCAGCACCCTGCACACGTTCTCCAGCTCCTACGGGCCGACCGAATTCGCTCTGTCCACCACCGAGAAGAACGCCTACAACAACTATTTCCTGTCCATGACGGCGGCGGGCCTGACGTACCTCAACGCCTCGGGAGACATCGGCTCGGGCAACGGCACCACCCTCACCCCGGAAGCCTACGGCGACTGTCCCTACGCGACGGGCGTGGGAGGCACCAACTTGCAAGTTAATACCACGACGGACGCGCGCACGAGCGAGGTCGTCTGGGGGCGCGACTCCAACGGCACCACGAGCGGCAGCAGCGGGGGCTTGAGCAAATTCTTCGCCAAGCCTGCCTGGCAGACCGGCGCGGGCACGCCGACCGGCAACTTCCGCGGCATCCCGGACATCGCGCTGGCGGCCGACTACATCAACTCGCCTGCCTACTACTACACAAATGGCAGTGCGGGCGAGGTGGGTGGCACGAGCTGGAGCGCGCCGACGTTCGCGGGCTTCCTGGCGATGATCCAGCAGGGCCGCACGCTCAACTCCCCCGCACGGGGGGCGCTCGGGTTTATCAATCCGCGGCTGTACCCGCTCATCGGCACGGCGAACTTCTACGATGTCACCAGCGGCAACAACGGCGCGTACACCACCACCGCCGGTTATGATCTCTGCACGGGCGTGGGCGTGCCGACGGTCAACGCGCTGCTGGCGACCTGGCTGGGGCCGACGATCACGAGCTTCACGCCAACGAGCGGCGCAGCGGGCACGAGCGTGGTCATCACCGGGACGAACTTCTACACCGGCCCGACGGTGCCGTTGACGGTGACCTTCAACGGGACGGCTGCCGCGAGCGTGACGGTCAACAGCGCCACGCAGATCACGGCGGTCGCACCGAGCGGCGTGACGACCGGCCCGGTCGTGGTCACGAGCTTCAACGACGCCGCGATGAGTCCCGGCAACTTCAGCGCGGGCGCATCGGACCTGACGGCCGCGAGCACGCACAGCGGCAACTTCACGCAGGCGGACGCGGGTGACACCTACACGCTGACCGTCTCCAACGCCGGCACGCCGGCGACGAGCGGGGCCATTACGCTCACCGACGCCCTGCCTAGCAGGCTGACCGCCACCGCCCTGAGCGGCTCGGGCTGGACGGTGCAACCTGAGCACGCTGACCGCCACGCGCTCCGACGCGCTCGCGGCCGGCAGCAGCTACCCGCCGGTCACGCTGACCGTCAACGTCGCCTACAACGCGCCCGCGAGCGTGACCAACAGCGTCAGCGTCTCCGGCGGCGGCGAGTCGAACACCGCCAACAACACCGGCGGCGACGCGACGGCCAACAGCGGCAACGCCGCCGACACCGCCAACCCGGCCGGCGACGGCATCCCGAACCTCATGAAGTACGCGCTCGGCCTCGATCCCACCCAAGCAGAGACCACGCCGGTCGTGGTGGACACGACCACCGGCTACCTGCGGTTGAACGCGCCCAAGAACCCGAACGCCACCGACATCACCTACACCGTGCAGGTGACCCCAGACCTGACCATTTCAGCGGCCTGGACCACCAGTGGCACCGTTCCGTTGCAGAACAGCACCACGCAGTTGCAGGTGCGCGACGGGACGCTGGTCGGTGGCGCGGACCGGCGTTCCATCCGGTTGCAGATCACCCGGTAAGGGAACACCCGCCGCGTCAGCACGGCGGGGTTGCGTTCAGCGCCGTCCCCGGAACGGCCGCCGCCCGCCGCCGCGGCCACCGCCGCGCGCAGGGCCAGCCAGGTGCTTGCCCTCGGCTTCCATCGGCGCGTAGGGGAAGCCCTCCACCTGCTGCCGCGCGACGGGTTCGCCCAGGTATTTCTCCACGTCGCGTGCTGCCTCGGCGTCCTCAGGGGTGATGAGCGTGAAGGCGTCGCCCTCCCGTTGCGCGCGGCCGGTGCGGCCGATGCGGTGGACGTAGTCCTCGGGGTTGGTGGGGATGTCGTAGTTGATGA
>CAXUIU010000233.1:0-1848 GCA_964250955.1 uncultured Chthoniobacterales bacterium
GCGATGTGCCTTGCGGGCACGTTGCCGGAAAGCAGAAGGCAAGTTCCTTCTGCCAACGTCTCCGCAGGCGACACCGCAACGGCGCTCCCGCGCCACCGCAACCCGCAACGCAGCCACCGGCTGCAACCGCAACGCCGCCTCCCGGCGGCTCACCCCTCCGCCCGTACGCCGAGCACCTGGGCGATCTGCCGGCGCTGTTCGTCGCTGACCGCTCGGCCGCGACGCGAAACGAGCAGGTACTCGCCGCCCACGGCCGTCACCTGCCAGTTCTCGTGCGCGGTGCCGACGCCGAGCGCCACGCCCGCGTCGTTGAGCCGGCGCAACTCGGCGTGTTCGAGTTCCTGCAACTCCGGCAGCGAGCGTCCCTGCAACGCCGCGCGGATGCCTTCCAGCGGCACCGCGCGCGCCTGGAGCAGACGGATGGCCCGCAATTGCGCGACGTGCTTGGGCGAAAATCCCCGCTTGTGTTCGCCGCCCTCCGAACCGGGCGCGTCGAGCAACTCGCGGGTGCGGTAGAACCGGATGTTGCGCTCGGTGATCCGCTCGCCTGCCTGGCCGTTGGTAGGGATGACCCCATGGTCGAAGCACCACTGATTAACCCCATCGGCGAGTTCCTTGATGGAGATCAGTCCGTCGGCCGGCACGGTCCAACTTATCACGGATTGACATTGTCGGTGTCAAAACGTTTTCCGCTCCGGATGCGACGAATTTTTGCAGCGGCAGTGTCAACCGGGAAGCCGGCCGCGGCGGCCAAGCGTTTTTTGGGTCTTTACAAGCGGAGGTTTCGCCCTACGTTTGCGGTCCTCTTTGCTCTCGTGGCGGAATTGGCAGACGCGTACGGCTCAGGACCGTATGGGGCAACCCGTGGAGGTTCGAGTCCTCTCGTGAGCACTTTGTTTTCTTTGAAGGCGTCCACCGAACGCGCTGCGGATGGAGGTCGTGCAACCGCCTGGAGGCGGCAAGGGCCAAGGCGTCTTCGGCGACCGCTGGCTGCGTTGCGTTCGCACACCGGGCGGTTTGCTGGTAGGTTCTTCCTTGTCACATGAGGACGATCCGCCCCTGGTTGGCCGCGATGATGGTTGAGCGCCCGCCCACCGCGCGCGAAGAACTCGCCAACACCCTGAGCCACGGCGCGGGGTTGGCGCTGGTCGTTTTCGCAGCGTGGCCGGCGCTGGTCGTCTCGGCCATGCGGCGGCACGACGGCTGGCTGCTCGCGGGCGGGGTCATCTTCGGATTGTCGCTGGCGGCGCTCTACGCGACCTCCACGCTCTACCACCTGCTGCCCGAGGGGCGGAACAAGCGATTTTGCCGGGTGCTCGACCACGCGGCCATTTACGGGCTCATCGCGGGCACGTACACGCCGTTCGCCCTCGGGGCGTTGCGCGGGGTGGTCGGCGGGACGGTGTTCGTGGCGGTGTGGACGTTCGCGGCGCTGGGCATCGCGCTCAAACTCAAGGACGGCTTCCGCCACCCGCGGCTCTCGACGGCGTTGTACCTCCTGATGGGCTGGATGGTGGTGTTCATCCTGGGCCCGCTGATCTCCGGGGTTGGCTGGGTGGGCTTCGGCTGGCTCGCCGCCGGCGGAATGTGCTACACGCTGGGGGTGGCGTTCTACCTGTGGGAGCAGCTCCACTACTCGCACGCGTGGTGGCACGGGTTCGTCCTGGCGGGTAGCGCATGCCACTGCGTGGCGGTCGTCGGCTACGCGGGCGGGCTGGGTTCGTAGCCCTGGCCCCAGGCGGGGCCGGAGAAATTTTCTGAGAATCCGGGCAGGTTGGCACTCAACTTGCATCTACCAGGAGCGGCGTGTCCATCCACTCACCCGCTCTCTGATGCCCTCCTTACTCT
>CAXUIU010000233.1:1858-6133 GCA_964250955.1 uncultured Chthoniobacterales bacterium
GGCCACGTCGAACGCTCCCGCCGCCGGCGCGCGCCTGCTTCGTGCGCAACTCCCCGCCAACGTCTCCGCGGCGATGGCGGACTGCGAACAGCTCTCCCGCGCCGTCGTGCACGCCATCTACACCGACCGCACCCACGCGCCGGACATCCTCGCCGCGGCGCTCGGCGACGGTCTCGACCGCCGGCAGCCGCTGCGGCGTTCGTGCAAGTGCGTGGTCCACATCTTTCGCAACGCCGTCATCGTCGCGCCCCACCAGGCCAGCGGCCTCCTGGAAACCGCCGCCGCGCTCTACCCCGAGTGCGCCGATGAACTGTCCGCCGCCCTCGACGCCGTCGGCGACAAGAACCCCGTCGTCGCCGACGGCAAGGACCACGCCGTGTCCGCCTCGCGCGACCCCAGCTCCGCCCACGGCAACGACGGCTCGAACGCCGCCCCCGGCACGACGGGCGATCCTGGCCTGCTCGCCGGCAACCCGAACGACCTGGGCGGCCGCGACCTGACCGGACTCGGGTTCGACTCGGGGTTTGAGGGTTCGCCGGGGTTCCCGGGTTCGCCGGGATTCGTCGGCAGCACGGCCGGCGGCGGGTTCGCCTTGCCTCCCGCCGTGACCCCGCCGGTGACGAGCGTGGTCAACCAGTAGGGACCGCGCGGAAGTAGCCGCGCATCTTTTCCAGCAGGAGGTCGATGTCGGCCTCCGTGACGTGGAGGTTGGGTCGCAGGCGGATCGAGTGCGTGCCCGCGCCGAGCAGGAGGACGTTTTCGCGTTGGAGCAGGTGTTTTTGGAAAGCGCGTTTGTCGTCGTCGCGCCGGAAGCTAAACCCCTGGTACAGGCCCATCCCGCGTACGTTGTAGACCGTGTCCGCGTGTTCGGCCACGAGAGTCTGGAGACCGTCGATGAGCCGCGCGGCCTTGGCGGGGACGGCTTCGAGGAGCCCTTCCTCGCGCACGACGCGCATCTCCTGACAGAAGCGCACCATGTCCGCCAAGGAGCCGCCCCACGTCGAGTCGAGCACGCCCATGTCGTCCATCGGCCGCATCATGTAGATGACGCCGTTGGCCATCTTCTTGGCCGACGCCACCGCGCGCGGCGGGTGCGGCAGGTCGTACTGGTCGATGGCAAAGAACGTCCCCGTCTGTCCGCCGGCCGTCTGCACCTCGTCAAATCCGAGACTCACGTCGTACTGGTGCGCCAGGGCGCTCAGCCTTCGGAAGAACTCCGGCTCCGCTACCCGGTGTCCGCCCGCGCCCTGGATCGGCTCGACGATGATGCCCACGACCTCGCGGCCGTAACGCTGGAGGGTTTCCTCGATGATCTCCAGGGAGCGGCGGGTGCGCGCGGCGTTTTCCTCGGCCGGGCGGGACGTGTCGATGGCGGGGAAGGTCACCTGCACGTTGCCGGGCGCGAACCCGTGGAAATCTTTCGTTGCCACCGGGTCGTGGGATAGCTCGGTGACGTTGAGCGTGTAGATCGTCCGGCCGTGGAACGCCTGGTCGAAGTAGATGAGCCGGTGCGTGCCGCTCTGGCGGCCGGCGCGCAGGAGTTTCTGGTTTTTGAGAACGATGAAGTATTTGAGCATGTTCTCGACCGCCTCCGCGCCGGAGTTGAGCGCGTAGACCTCCAGCGCCTCGTTGCGCATGCACACGGGAGCCAGGGAGTAGAGCAGCTCGTAGTATTCGAGGCACTCGGGGGTGAGGAAGTCGGGGTTGGCGAGCTTGTTGTTGGCGGCGAGGGTGAGGCGGCGGACGTATTCGGGCTCGGACAGACGAGGGTGGTTGTGGCCGATGAGCTTGCTGGCGTAGTAGCCGGCCCAGTCAAAGAGGCGCTGGCCGTCGACGGTCGCCAGCCACATGCCCTCGGAGGCGGCGAGGTCGATCACGAAGGGGGAAGGCTCGGTGAGAACCAGCTTGCGCAGGCGCTCGATCATCGCGGCGCTACGCGGTCCGGGGTAGGCGTTTGGGGTCATGGCAAGGGGATGGAAGAATAGAGAATACGCCGCCCGGACGCCAATGCCCGGGGAGTTTCCCCCACCTGGCCCGGCGGCTTGTCCCTACCTCCGTCGCGCGGGCATCGCTCTAGCTCGCCTTTTCTTCACACGCCATGTCTTCCTCTCCGCCCGACCCCGGCGTTCTCCGGGGCAAACGCGTCCTGACCGTCGACGACCAGCCTGCATCCACCCGCCTGATTCGCCTCGCCCTGTCCATGACGCTCGGCGTCGAGGTGCGCGAGGTCAACGATCCCTCCCGCGCGCTCGCCACCGCGCTGGAGTTCCGCCCGGACGCTGTCCTGCTCGACATCGAGATGCCTGGGATGAGCGGCAGCGTGCTCTGGCAGCAGTTCCGCTCGCACCCGGACTTCAAGCGCCTGCCGGTCGTGTTCCTGACCAGCCGCAGCTCGGAGGAGGAGTCCTCACCGGACGCCGCCGGGTCCACGACCCAGACCCTCGCCAAACCCGTGAGCCTCGCAAAATTGACCGCCTGCCTCGCCAGACTCCTGGCTCGGCCGCCGCGGAAAGGCTGACCCGTGTGAGCCTGACCTTCCGCGCCGCCCGCCGTCCGGCCGAACGCCGGTTCGCGCCGCCGCCCCCCGCATCCGAGGGGAGCCGGCGGCGGCTGCGCGCGCTCGTGCGCCAGCAGGAGGCCATCGCCGAACTCAGCCGCCGTGTCCTGGGCGGCATGGACGCCGACCGACTCCTGGCCGAGTGCGCCGCGCTCGTCGCGCGCACCCTCGACGCCGGAGCCTGCGCCGTGCTCGAAGCGTGCCCGAAGGACGGCCGCTTCCTCGTGCGCGCGTCGGTCGGATTGCCCGACGGGGCGGACCGCGCCACGCTCACCGACACCCCGCTTTCACTCGCCGGGCAGGCGCTCCGGACCGACAACGGCGCGCCGCTCGTCGTCGCCGGCCGGCGGGCGGAGGTTCCCGAAGAGGAGACCGTCTTCGGCCTGCCGGTGCACGCCGCCCTCCTCGTCGCCGTCGGCAGCCACGACGCCCGACCGCCCTTCGGTGTGCTCGCGGCTTACGGCACGCGCCCGGGACGACGATTCACGCGCGATGACGTGTTCTTCGTGCAGTTCATCGCCAACACGGCCGCCGCCGCCGTCGAACGTGCCCGCCAGGAACACGCCCTGCGCTTGGGCGAGGCGCGCTACCAGCGCATCGCCGCGCACACCCCGGGCATGGTCTACCAGTTCCGCCTGCGGCCGGACGGGTCGTTCACGTTCCCGTTCGTGACGGAGGGGTGCCGGGAAATGTTCGGCGTCGAGCCGCAGGCGATCTACGACAATCCGCTCGTGGTCATCGGCATCCTCCACGAAGCGGACCGCGACACCTTGTTCCCCGCGATCCTGGCCTCGGCGCAGGCGCTGGCGCCGTTTCACTGGACGGGCCGCTACGTCACGGCCGCCGGGGAGACGCGCTGGATGCGGGCGGACTCCCGGCCGGAACGCCAACCCGACGGCGACGTGATCTGGGACGGGATCATGTTCGACATCAACGAACTCCAGCGTGCGCAGGAAGCCATGCAAGCGGCCAAGGAAGAGGCCGAGAAGGCCAACCGCGCCAAGAGCGAGTTCCTCTCGCGCATCTCTCACGAACTGCGTACCCCCCTCAACGCGATCCTGGGCTTCAGCCAGTTCCTCCAGCGTCAGCACGCCCCCGGCGACCACGAGCACGAGTGCCTCGGCCACATCGCCCGGGCGGGCACGCACCTGCTGGGCCTCATCAACGAGGTGCTCAACATATCACGCATCGAGGCCGGCCACGTCGCGCTCGCCCCCGTACCCATCGCGGTGGACGGGGCCGTTGACGAGGCGTTCGCGCTCGTGCGCACCGCGGCGGAGGAGCGCGGCATCACCCTGCGCCTCGCGCACCCCGCCCGCGTGCGCCGCCTGCGCGTCCTGGCCGACCCGCAACGCCTGCGCCAGGTGCTGCTCAACCTCCTGTCCAACGCCGTCAAGTACAACCGCAACGCCGGCGAGGTGCGGGTCGGCTGCTCCCCGGCGGCGGGCAACGCGGTCGAGATCACGGTGGCCGACGACGGCCCGGGCATCGCCCCCGAGAAGATCGGGCGGCTCTTCGTGGCGTTCGACCGTCTGGGCGCGGAGGCCACGAGCGTGCCCGGCACGGGGCTGGGGCTGGTGCTCTCGCGGTGCTTGGTCGAGGCGCTCGGCGGTTCCATTCAGATCGAGAGCCCGCCCGGGGCCGGCGCGACCGTCCGCGTGAGCCTGCCCGCCGCGCCGGCCGCCACGGCCCGCCCGGTCGTCGGCGACACGTAGCGC
>CAXUIU010000234.1:0-6131 GCA_964250955.1 uncultured Chthoniobacterales bacterium
ATTTATTCGCATGAGCTTCGAGGGTTTCGATCTGGAAGGCTTCTGGGAACACTCCGAGTACGCCGAGCGGAAATACGTGAGCGATCTGTTGCCCCCCGCGTCGGTCGCCGCCGTCGAGCAATCCATCGACTACCGGTTGCCGACGGCGTACGTCGAACTGATGCGGCACCAGAACGGCGGGGTCCCCGTCTGCACGAACCACCGCACCGCCGCGCCGACCTCCTGGGCCGAGGATCACGTCGCCATCACGGGCATTTTCGGGATCGCGGATCAGAAATCCCACTCGCTGGGCGGGCGCTTCGGCAGCCGCTTCTGGATTGAAGATTGGCAATATCCACCCATCGGTGTGTACTTCGCCGATTGCCCATCCGCCGGGCACGACATGCTCTGCCTGGACTACCGCGCGTGCGGGCCGCAGGGTGAACCGGTGGTCGTCCACGTCGATCAAGAGTTTGACTACACGATCACGGCTGTGGCGGCCTCCTTCGAGGCGTTCGTGCGCGGGCTGGAGGCGGAAGACGCGTTCCCCTCGTGACGCCGGCCCACGCCGACCTCGCGCGTCGGCGCCCCGTGTGGCTGGCCCTTTCGGACCTGTTCCTGGACACGGACGTGCAGCTCTTCCGGGAGATGAACACCCAACTCCTGGCCCGTTCGCCGTACTCGCTCGCCGAACTCGACGCCATCCTGCGCGAGGAAGTTTACCCGGCGTGTTCGTTCAACCTCTCGCTGGTCGCGGGCGAGTGGGCGGGCTTCGACGCCGACTGGCTGGAGCGGCGCATCCTGTGCGGTGGGCCGCCGCCGCGGACATGGTGGCGGCGCTGGCAGCGATACCTGACCCTCGGCTGGCGCGTGCCGGTGCAACTGCCGACCGAATGGGCCGACTGGCGCGCGGAAGTGGCCCGCCTCCGCGCACAGCCGTCGTCCGATGCCCCTTGAACCCACCGCGCCCGGGATCCGCGCTGCGGCCAACGCTACGGGTACGACCCGCACATAAGGACGTTCCGACCCCTGCCAGAGCCGCCGCTTTGACGCTCTGTCTCGTTGGGAGGATGATCCTCCATGCCGACGAGAACCCGCCTCTGCCTGCTGTGCCTCTGCTTGCTCGGCTGGTCGGCCGTCGTCCAGGCGGCGGCGCCCCCGCGGAATCAACTTGACCGTGCGGCCCTCGTCCCAATCCTATCGGGCGAATATATCATCGTAGGCCGACGGGCAGACTCTGAGGTGACCTACACCGGCCGGCTGACCTTCCGCGGCCACGGCGACGGTCTCCGGTTCACCCGCACGGTCGGCGGCCACACCGTCCGCGGAAAGGCGACCCTGGAGATGACCGTCGTCGGCGACCCCGCGCCGGTGCTGCGGATGAGCTTCGTGCTCGACGGCCAGCGTTACGACGGCACCTACCAGTGGACGTTCGACCTCGACAACTACGCGCGTTTCACCGGCTACGTCTACCGACCCGAAACCCACGCCGCCGGGTTGGAAATGCTCTTTCCGGCCGAGCCGGCCGTGCGCGAATGATCCCGCCACCTCCCAGCCAACCCGAGAACCCGGGCTTGCGGACGTTGAAGGCCATCGTCTTTACCCTCGCCGGCGTGGTCTTCCTGGCGGTCGCGGTCTACTCGACGGTTTCGACACGGAGCTTCGTGGCCAGCGCCCGGCGGGCGGCCGGCGAGGTCGTGCGGCTCAACGCCGGTGGCGCGCATCCGCAGGTGCGTTTTGTCACGGACGAGGGCCAGGTGGTCGAGTATCCGCAGGGCGGCATGATCGGGGGCTACCGGACCGGCGACCGGGTGACCGTGCTCTACGACCCGCACGACCCGAAGATGGCTCCGACGGTCGACACGGCTGGGGCGCTGTGGGGCTTCACGGCGATGGATTTCCTGATGGGCGCGGTGTTCGTGCTGGTGGCGTACGGGATCAGCCGTCCGGACCCGGTCACTTCGTCGTCATCAGCCGTACCGCCTCCCATCCCTCCGCCGGGGCCTGGGTGAGCCCTTCTTGGCAGCGGGCCAGGTACAACGCGCTCAGACGATCCTCTGGCACGACACGCAGGCAGCCCTCCAGGAGGAGCGCCGCGCCGGCGAAATCCCGCCGACGGTAACGCAAAATAGCGTCCTCGTAGTCCGCCAGGGCTTCCTCACGCTCCAGTGAGACCATCTCCGACAGCGGCCCGACGACCGTCATCACCTCCGTCGGCCGCGTTTTGCCCTTCACCTGCACGCGGTCCACCGTGCGCAGCCGGAAGGAGTCGCTCACCCGCACCGCCACGCTCTCGCCGACCAACAGGTCCAGCCCGTAGTCCTTCGTGAGTCCCTCCAGGCGCGAGGCGGTGTTGACGGCGTCGCCCATGACGGTGATCTCCATCTTGGACTTCTCGCTGCCCAGGCCGCCGACGATCACCTCGCCGAAGTTAATACCTACTCCGATAGCGATTTGCATCTTGCCCGAGGCCGACCAGCGGGCGTTGAGCGCGGCAAGACGCGTGTGCATCTCCAACGCCGCCGCGACGGCCTGGCATGCGTCCGCGCCTTCCCCCTCCGTGTGCATACTTCCCCACACGGCCATGACGGCGTCGCCGATGAACTTATCGAGGGTGCCGCGATGCCGGAAGACCACGTCCACCATCTCGCCGAGGTACTCGTTGAGTTGCGCGATGAAGGCGGCCGGGTCGGCGGCCTGTTCGGAGAGCGTGGTGAAACCGCGCACGTCGGAAAACAGGACGGTCACAGGTCGGCGCTGGCCGCGCACAATCTGGTCGTAACGGTCGCGGTCCCCGAGCAACTCGCGCACGATGTCCTTGGAGACGAGCCGGTCGAGCACGCCGCGCACGCGGGTTTTTTCGGCGCGTTCGACGGCGTACTCGCCGACCAGCCCCCCCAGGCCGCCGACGTTGAAGACGAGCAGCGGCGCGAAGGCGAGCGGCATCAGCCCGCCACCGTTGTAGAGCCATTGTAACACGCCGACAAACCCTGCGCTCACCAGCGCGAACGTCCCCAACCGCCACACCGGCGGACGCACGGCGACGCCCACCACCCACGCCAGCGCGCCCGCGCCGAGGATCAGGGCGAGGTCGGTCCAGATGCTCGTGAGGGTCAGGTAGTCGCGGTTCAGCGCGGCGCCGAGCGCCTGGAGTTGCAGGTCCGGCCCCGGGAAGCCGCCGAAGGGTGTCGGCTGCACGTCGTGCAGGATCGGGGCCGCCGCGCCGATGATGACGATCTTGTCCTTGAAGAACGCCCCATCGCCGTAGTTGCTCTTCCACAGGGCGTCCGAGAAGATTTCCCAGAGCGAGTGCGGCGGATAATCCACGCTGCGGGCCAGGTCCGTGTAGCGGAACACCTGCGGCTCCGGGTCCGTGGGCACGAGGTCGCCGCGGCCGATCTGCTGGAGGGCCCGGGCGACCTCGGAGTCGTACGTCGGCTCGCCGGACAGCGGCGCACGGCCGTTGTAGCCGCTCGGTGTCGTGCGAAAGAGGAGGGTACGGATCGCGCCGTCCACGTCGTGCTTGTAGTTGACGTAACCTACGCGCGGGTCGTCCACCGGGTCGGCGATGAGCGTCGGGGCAGGTCCCTGCCAGGCGTCGTCGTTGGTGGCGTCCACCGTCCGGTTGTCGATCACGATCTGCCGGGGCACGAAGCTGGCCCCAATCACCACGCGGTCCCGGTGCCGATCCAGCGCGGCGCGAAAGGCGTCATCCCCCGTGAACGGGTTGGGGAAGGCCATGTCGAAGATCACCAGCCGCGCCCCGGCGGACGCGAGCCGGTCCAGGGTGAGCGCGTGGATCTCGCGCGACCAGTCCGCGAAGCCCTTGCTGGCGCTGATGAGCCGCAGAGCGGGCGACCCTTCGATCTCCTCGGGCCACAGACCGTCGAGCTTCATCGTGGCGTCGTCCACGCCGAGGAACACGAGGTCGGGCCGTAACGCGGCGGGGCGGCCGTGCCGGCGCAGGAAGTTGCCGGCGACCATCTCCCCACGGCGCAGCCAATATTCCCCGGGGTGCGGCGCGGTGATCTCGTGCCAGAACAGGGAGCCGAGCGCGAGCGTCGGCACGGCGGCGGCCAGCGCGAGGCCGACGGGCCGGCGGATCGTTCCGCGCAGCCAGCGAAACAATTTAGCAAACATGGTCGAAGCCTACGTTCCTGTGAAACCCGCTCTGCGCCAAGCACAAAACACCACCCCTCCCGCTTGACAAGTCCCTTTCACCCGTGCAAAAACTGGCGCGCTTTGCGCCCCCGTATCCTCCTCTGTGTAACGTGGTTGCCGCTGCTGGTTTTATCCGGCCGGATGCTCCACGCCCAGAACTTCTCGCCCCAGACCGCCGAGGGCCAGATCGAGCGTTCGCGCCTGCCCAACCCGGTCCTGCCGCTCTCGCCCGGCTCTTTATCCATTGGCGAACCGCCCGAAGCCACCGACAGCCGGGACGAACCCCGCGCGGCCGACGCGCCGGGCGACAGCGACCTCGGCGTGCAGTCGCTCCTGCGCGCGCACGACCGTCCCCGGCCATGGTCGCTCTTCGCGGACGGCGGTTTCGTGTACACGACCAACGTCGCCCTGACGCGGCGCAACACGCAGGACGACTTCTTCTTTATCGGCGAGGGCGGCGTGAGCTACGAGCGGACGCTCTCGCCCGAGTTGAGCCTCTCCGCCGCGGCACGCGAGCAATACTTTGCCTACGACCGTTTCGACGGGCTCGACTTCGGCTCGCTCAACGCCGCCGTCGCGCTGACCTACACCGCGCATAAACTCGACGACGCGGTTCTCAGCGCGCAACTCGGCTTCACGCGCCTGACCCGCCGCGGATTGTTCGACAACGAATTCTACCGCAATGCCAACCTCGCGCTCGGCGCGCAGAAGGTGTTCACCCTCGGTCGCGCGCAACTCGTCAGCTTCGGCGGCGACATCGACCTCGGACTGTCGCTGCCGCACGCGGCCGAGCGCGAGGAGTTCGGGTTGTCGGCGGGCTACATCGTGCAGATCACCCGGCACCTCTCCGCACAGACCGGCGGGCGCGTGGCGTACTTCCTGTACGCCGCGACAGGCAGAGAAGACTTCAACGCGTCAGGCTCCGTGGGGCTGACTTACGCGTTCACCCCGTGGTGCAGCGTGGGCGCGACGGTGTCTGGCACGGTGGATCGTTCCAGCCGGGCGGTGTTCGACTACGACGTGCTCAACAGCGGGGCGAGCGCGTTTTTCCGGGTGCGCTTCTAACTAAAACTCTTCCGCGATGATTCCTCCCTTCCTGCCGCGTATCGTTCTGCTGGCGATTTTTCTGGCTCCGGTCGCCGCTCGGGCGGACGGCCTCAAGTCCGCGCAGGTCTCGCGCGTATTCAACGACGTGCGCCTGCTCCCCGAGAACCAACCCGTGCGCCCCGCCGTCGTGTCCGACGCCGTCAGCGGCAAGGCCGCCGTGCAGACCGGCACCGCCTCGCGCGCGGAGTTGACCTTCTCCGACCTGACCCTGACCCGGCTCGGGGCCAACTCGTACTTCTCGTTCGTCAACGGCACGCGCGACATGAACCTGCAAAGCGGCACGATGCTGCTCCAGGTGCCCAAGGACGCGGGCGGGGCGACGATCCACACCGCCGCGGTGACGGCGGCCATCACGGGCACGACGCTGATGGTCGAGTACAACCCCAAAGCGTATTCCAAGATCATCGTGCTCGAAGGCACCGTGCGCGTGTCGCTGACGGGCCACCTGGGCGAGAGCATCCTCGTCCACGCGGGCGAGATGGTGATCGTACCGCCGACCGCCAAGCGTCTGCCCGAGGCCGTGACCGTGGATTTGAGTGTGCTCTACGCGACGAGCGGGCTCATCAAGGATTTCCGGCCGCTGGCGTCCGTCGGCCTGATCGACAAGGAAGTCGGCCGGCAGAAGCGCCGGCTCGACGGCGGCGAACTCCAGAGCACGGAACTCTTCATCGTCGGCCGCGGCACGGACGTGCAGGTCGGCAACACGGCCTACGCCGCCGGCACGAACCAGCGCATCGTCGCCGGGCAGGGCTCCGACCGGCCGTTCCGCTTGGAACCGCCGGCCGGCCGGGTGGTCCCGGGGCCACCCGAGCCGATCCCGGTTCCAACGCCCTCCCCGGAGCCGACACCTACGCCGGCCCCGACGCCAACCCCCACGCCTACGC
>CAXUIU010000235.1:0-6122 GCA_964250955.1 uncultured Chthoniobacterales bacterium
CCCTTGCGCGCCGCCCGCGTCCCCCGCCCCGTCGAGGCCTTGCTGCGCGCCCTGCTGTCGACCGACCCGGCCGGACGACCCCAGAACGCGCGGGAACTCGCCGCCTTGCTGGCGCGCTGCCAGGCGCAAGTCACCCTCGCCCGGCGCGGACGGTCCCTCGCGTGGGTCGTCCTTGCCGCGGCGGGGGTCCTCCTGCTCCTGGGGTGGACCATGCGGTGGAAGAAAGGCCACACCCCGCGGGCCGCCGTGCCGCAGAAATCGGTCGCGGTTCTACCCTTCGAGAACCTTTCGCCGAACGGAGACAACGACTTTTTCACCGAAGGTGTGCAAGACGAAATCCTTACCGACCTGGCCCGGGCCTCCGACCTGAAGGTGATTGCCCGCAGCAGCGTCGCCCAGTACAAGGGCAACCAACTGCGCGACCTGCGCGAAATCGCCGCCACCCTCGGCGTGGCGCACGTGCTGGAAGGCAGCGTCCAGCGAGCAGGCGGCAAGGTGCGCGTGACGGCGCGGCTCATCGACGCCCGCACGTCCACCCACCTCTGGGCCGAGAAGTACGACCGTGACCTCGCCGACGTGTTCACGATCCAGAGCGAGATCGCGCAGGCCATCGCCGGGCAGCTTCAGGCGCACCTCTCCTCACAGGATAAATCCGCCATCCAGGAACGACCGACGGCGGACCTCACCGCCTACGACCTCTACCTGCGGGCGAAATCCCTCCTCGCCAACGCGGAGTTCGACAACGACCTCCGCCGCGTGTTGCCCGAGGCGGTCCGGCTGCTGGACGAGGCGGTGGCGCGCGACCCGAAGTTTGTGGCGGCTTACTGTCAGCTCGCCCGGGCGCACGAAGCTCTGTACTGGAACGGCTTCGACCATACCCCGGCCCGGTTCGCCCTCGCCGGTAACGCCATCGAACGGGCCGCGCGCCTGCGGCCGGACGCCGGCGAAGTCCACCTCGCACGCGCGCTCCACATCTACCACGACCGGGATTTCGGCGCGGCCCTGCGGGAACTTGAACTCGCCCGGGCCGCCATGCCGAACAACCCCGACGTTGCCCTGTACTACGGAGCCATCCTGCGGCGGCAGGGCCGCTGGGATGAATCCACCAAAATCTGGGAAGAAGGCATGCGCATCAACCCGCGCGGCATTGCCTTGATTGATTGTCTGTGGACGAATTACAACTGCCTGCGCCGGTTCGACGACAGCGCGCGTCTCTGCGACTACCTGCTGACGCTCGATCCGCACGATCCCACCGCCCGCGCGGCACGGGCGTGCAACGACCTGGCCGGCCGCGCCGACCTGCGCCCCGCATACGCCGTGCTCCCCGGCCTGCTCGACGAGAAATCCGAGTTTGCCGCGACCGTCTCCATCGAAGTCGCCTTGTGCGGGCGCGATCCGGACCTCGGCGAGCGTGCCCTGGCGTTGCTCCCGCAACCGGGCGACCTCAACTTGACCGGGCGCACGGTTCCCGGCGCCTACCTCGAAGGCATGTTCGCTGGCTTGCGTCACGACGACACCAAGGCGCAGGCGGCGTTCACGCGGGCGCGAAACGTCATGGAACGAAAGGTTGCCGACGCGCCGGACGACGCGAGTTTGCTGAGCGTGCTGGGCTTGGTCGACGCGGCCCTGGGGCGCAAGGCCAACGCCATCGCCGAGGGTGAGCGGTCCACGCAGCTTCTGCCGATGGCCCGGGACCGGGTGGAGAAACCAAAGCTCCTCGGGATGCTCGCCGTCATCTACGCGAACACCGGGGAAAAGGACAAAGCTCTTGCCATCCTCGAACAGATGCGCAACTGCCCCGACGGTCCTTGCTACGGATATCTCCACCTGCATCCACATTGGGACCTTCTCCGTGGTGATCCGCGGTTTGAATCGCTGGCGGAAGCCCTCCGGGTCCCGGTGGATTTGGCCAAGGCTCCTCCCCCCGACGACGAGTGAGCAGGGGAGCCGAGGGCAGAAATTACCAAGCTAATTTCGACGATTCGTACAAAAGGCAAAGAAGGGTATTTTCTTGGAGTTCACGCCAACCCTGTGTTCGCGTGCTTTTTACCAGTGACGACGGGACATCTCACGTTCCAAGTGCTCCATCCGCTTTTCCTGCTTCCAGTCGTTCACCACGAAGAACGCGTGGATGACTCCTGGCAACCAGCCAAAAAGCGTCAGAATCAGGCTCAAGAAGAACGCTCCTACCCGGCCGGTAAGCAGCACCGCGACAGGCGGCAGGAAGAGACAAAGCAGGTAAAGCATAGGATGAAATCAGGTAGCGGAGGAGGATAGTGACTGCGCTTGGATGATCACAGGATGTATCGTCGGTTGACGAAGGCGTCTGATGGAATCAACAGCCGCGCGAGCAAAAAGAGGCCGCTGAGCGCATGAACGAAGAACAGCAGCGACCAAGCCGGGTGCAAGCCGATATCGCGCAGACGCGGCATTAGCAGTGAGCGGAACGTAGCCACGAGGGCAAAGAGGAGCAAAGGCACGCCGCCACCAATGCCAATGATCCCGGCAACAATCCCGGCATGACGAGTCCCGCTCAACAGCAAGCCGCCCAAACAACCCACGCCGAGCAGGATCACGCCGCGGAGCAGAAACGAAGTGCGCTTGATCCGTACGGGAAAGAGGCCGGAAGAGTTCGGGTACATGGTAGGTGGCATGCACATTCATTTAGCACCGCACATGCCATGCACCGAGATATAGGATGCAGGACCATCGCGCTGAGAAACTTACAACTTGAACGTCGTCAGCGTTCCATGTTGCGCCACCCGCCGTGTTCGGCGCGGCTGACCAAAACCTGGCAAAACCATCCAGGATGACCGGCAGTAGTTTCGGGCGTAAGATGAGGATGCCCACCTTCCCTGCCAAACCTATGCCCACTTCTTCCACCAAGTACCTCATCCTGACTGGCACCGAGAGGCGTCCGGTGGCGGGAGTCAAACTCCTCGGACCGGTGGACCCACAGCAACGGATCAGCGTGACGGTGTTGGTGCGCCCACGCCAACCGCTGGACTCCCGCCGCGCGCCGTTGCGCCCGTGCCTGCTGGGTGGCATCACCGAACGCACCTACCTGACGCGCGAGGAACTCACCGCCCGCCATGGTGCCAGCGAGACGGACTTGAACCGCGTGGAGACGTTCGCGCACGAACACGAATTGACCATCATCCATCGGAGTGCTGCCGAGCGACGTGTGGTGCTCTCCGGACCGCTGGGCACACTGAGCAAAGCCTTCGGTGTACGCCTGCGGCGCGCTTCCTTCCAAGGGCATGAATACCGCCTGCGCACCGGCTCGATCCGCGTGCCGGCCGCCCTGGCAGGCATCGTGGAAGATGTGAAGGGCTTCGACAATCGGCCGCAGACGCAGCCGCACTTCCGTCGTCTGGCGGCGCCCGCGAAGGTCAAAGGCAGGCGCATCAAGGCGCGAGCGGCCACGACCGCCTACACCCCGCCGCAGGTCGCCCGGCTCTACGACTTCCCCGCCGGTGCGGACGGCAGCGGCCAGTGCATCGCCCTCATCGAACTGGGCGGCGGCTACCGCACGACCGACCTGCAAACTTACTTCAAGGGCCTGAAACTGCCCGCGCCCAACGTGGTCGCCGTCGGCGTGGACGGCGGGGCCAACACGCCCGGCGGCGACGCCGACGGCGAGGTGATGCTCGACATCGAGGTGGCCGCCGCCGTGGCCCCGAAGGCGCAGATCGCCGTGTACTTCGCGCCCAACACGGACCAGGGTTTCGTGGACGCCATCAAGACGGCCGTGCATGACACGGTGCGCAAGCCGTCGATCATCTCGATCAGTTGGGGCGGACCGGAGGGAAGCTACACGGCGCAGGGGCTCAAGAACTACGACGCCGTCTTCCAGGAGGCCGCCACGCTCGGCGTGACGATCCTGGTGGCCAGCGGCGATAACGGCAGCGCCGACGTGAACCCGCCCGACAACCAAAAACGCGTGGACTTCCCTTCGGCGAGTCCCCTAGTCCTTTCCTGCGGCGGCACCCGCCTAGAAGCGTCCACGGACGGTGCCACCATCGGGAGCGAGGTTGTCTGGAACGATGGGTCGCAGGGTGGCGCGAGCGGCGGCGGGGTGAGCACGAGGTATCCGCTCCCCGCTTGGCAAAAGACGGCCAAGGTGCCGAAGCTCGGCACTAAAACCGGCCGCGGCGTGCCGGACGTGGCCGGCGACGCCGATCCGCAGACGGGTTACCAAGTGCGGGTGGACGGGCAGAATCAAGTGATCGGCGGCACGAGCGCGGTGGCCCCGTTATGGGCAGGATTACTGGCTTTGTGCAACCAACAGTTAGGCAAGCCAGCCGGCTTTCTCAACGCCATCCTCTACACGGATGCCGCAGCGCGGGCGAGCCTGCGTGACATCACCGCTGGGAACAACGGCGGCTACTCGGCGTTGGTCGGGTGGGATGCCTGCACGGGGCTGGGCAGCCCGAACGGAGCGGCCTTGCTGACCGCGCTCAGGACGCACAAGAGCTGAGAGCGCAATCCGGGGAGAAGAGGCTATCTCACCGCTCCGGACAGGCTGATATCCCACGACCGACCTTTGCTAACCTCGGTCTAGAAAACGCACTTGGGTCTTCGTCACTCCCATCCGTGCCACCCCTTCGGCAAACTTGGCATAATGCGGCGTGGCCAAGTGCGCGTCGAAGGCGGCTCGGTCGTCATACACCTCGTACAGGACAATTGCCTCGGGCGCGCTCTCCATGGTCAGCACGTCGAACTGCCGGCAGCCGGGTTCGTTCCCGACTGACGAGCGGCTGTCAAAGGCGCAGAGTTCGAGGAACTCTGCCCGGTGCGGTTCAGGGACGGAAAGCTCGGCGATGACGACGAAGGATTTTGTCTGGTTTGACATACTGGTTTCAAATTTGCACAAGTCCTGCACTAACCCGGCAGCGGTGCGTGGCCAGCGCCGCTGGCGGCAAGTTCCTCGGCCGTGTAGTCCGCGTGAATCGCCGCCTCCTTGCACCGCTCGAACTCGGCGCGCATGGCCTCGAACTTCGTCAGCCCGCGCTCGTACGCGAACTTCCCCAGCGGCAGGTGCAAGGGCGGATCGTCCGAAACCACCGCGTCGATGATGGCTTGCGCCCCGCGCACCGGGTCGCCCGCCTGGTTGCCGTGCCGTGTGCCGGCTGCCGTGCGCGTCTTGCCGGCCGTGTCGGCGTAGTCGCCGATGGTCTCCTTGGCCATGACCAGCGAACTGCCCAGGAAGTCCGTCCGGAAAGGTCCCGGCTCGACGAGCGTCACGCGGATGCCCAGCGGGGTGACTTCCAGGGCGAGCGCCTCGGAGAGACCCTCCAGCGCGAACTTGGTCGCGTTGTACGTGCTGTACCCCGGCAGTCCGACCAGTCCGCCGATGGACGATAGGTTGACCACGCGTCCACTCCGCTGGCGGCGCAGAACCGGCAGCACCGCACGGGTGACCCGCAGCAGCCCGAAGATGTTCACATCGAAGACGGCGGCGGCCTCCTCGTCGCTGACTTCCTCCAAGGCACCGATGATGCCGTGCCCGGCGTTGTTGACCAGCACGTCGATCTGCCCGAAACGGGCCACGGCACCGTCCACGGCGGCCCGGATGCTGGCGGGGTCGTGCAAGTCGAGGGCGACCGGCAGGAGGCGCTCGCCGGCGTCCGGGAACGCGGCGGCGACCTTGGCGGGATCACGCGAGGTGGCGACCACGGAGTCACCGCGGGCGAGGGCGAGGCGGACCAACTCGCGGCCGAAGCCCTGGGAGGTGCCGGTGATGAACCAGACGGGTGAGATGGGAAGCGAGGAAGTGCCAGTGCTCATAAATTGCGCGCGGCGGGAACGTCGATGGACCGAGCGAATTTGTACCGTCACACCTTGCGCCCGGTTGCACAAGGCGGGACGGCTACGGATCAGTCTTCCCGCCGGCGGGCTAGTGTCGCCGGACCAGCCGCGCGATGGCTGGCGAGAACGTGCACAGAAAGGCAAGCACTTCCACAGCCAGCAGGGTCCGCGCGCCGTGCTCCAGGTCGAAGGCCGCCCACGCGAGCATCAGCCAAAAGAACAGGTTGCCACTGGCCACCGCGTACACCCACGAGGCAAAGCGGTGCTGGTCGCGCACAAAGCCCATCCGCTCGACCGGTGGGGTATCCGAC
>CAXUIU010000236.1:0-6115 GCA_964250955.1 uncultured Chthoniobacterales bacterium
GGCGGAGGTTTCGTCGGTGACGGCCTCGCCCGCGTCCATCACGGCGCGGTAAGCCTGCACGAGCGCGTCGGCGGCAAAAATTTGTGGGGTTTGCATCGCCCAGAGGTTCGTCCGGTCCACGCCCGAGGCGATCCGGCCGCCGGCGTCGGCGCGTTTGAGCGTGTCGGTGACCGGCGACGCGCAGCATGCCGCGCCGGCGGTGCGCGCCAGTTCGAGGCAGCGCGTGATCATCTCCGGAGTGACGAGCGGACGCGCGCCGTCGTGGACGGCCACGTAGCGCCCGGGGGCCGTGCCACCGTCGGCGGCGAGCGTTTGCAGGCCGTTCCAGACCGACAGGTGGCGTTGTGCGCCGCCGGGCAGGACCGCGCGCAGCTTCGTCCAGTTCTCCCGCTGCGCGAGTTCACGGAAGACCACCTCCTTCTCGGGCTGCGTGACGAGCACGATCCCGTCCACCGCCGCGCACGCCTGGAACGCCGCCACGCTCCACGCCACGACCGACCGGCCGCCGAGGTCGGCGAAGAGCTTGTCGAACCCCATCCGCTGGCTGGTGCCTGCGGCGACGATGATCGCCGTCAACATGCGCGCGCGGGTTTACTTCAGCCGCCGCTGCACTTCCTGGCTGAGCGTGCGGCCATCGGCGCGGCCGGCGACCTTGGGCGTGAGTGCCTTCATCACGGCCCCCATTTGCGCCTTGCCTGCGGCGCCAGCTTCCGCGATAGCCTCGTCCACCAGACGGCCGAGTTCCTCGGGGGAGAGCGCCTGTGGCAAGTAGGTATTGAGCACTTCGATCTCAGCCCGTTCCTTGGCGGCGAGTTCGGGACGGTTGCCCTTCTCGAACCCCTCGATGGAGTCCTGCCGCTGCTTGACCTGCTTGCGGATCACCACCGTTGCCTCCGCGTCGTCGAGCACGCCAGCCTGGCCGCCCTTTTCGATGGCGGCGTTCTTGATGGCGGCCTTGAGCAGGCGCAAGACGCCCAGCCGGTCGGCCTGCTTGGCCTTCATGGCTTCCTTGATGTCGTGGTCGACCTGTTCGGAGAGGGTCATAGCGGCTCACCGTAGGTCCCGCTCTGTTTGGCAGCAAACAGAAATCCACGGCACGACCCGCGAGCGATTCAGATGCTATGAAAATGCCTGTTACCCGTTCCGCTTCCCTGGTTGTTCTCGTCGTCGCCCTCGCTCTCGCCGCCACCGGCTGCCAACTTGGCGAAACAGAACCTTCCAGGGTCGCCGGTCACAGCGGGCCGAGTGCTCCGTCGGGCACGCTCGTCTCGGGCGGCGGTGGCCCTGCCCATGACCCGGCGACCAACCAGTCGCACGTCGGTCCGACCAACGCCGGACCGGCCGGCAGCCAATAGGGCACCGGTTCCATGGTGGGACAGAGGCCGTTTTGCCTGCGCGCAAAGCGGCCCTTTTCTTTTCGCACGGGTTCCTGCATCTTCAGATTTCGCGCGAAGCATGAAGAAATACCTGACGACCATCGGCCTGGAAGTCCACGTCCAGCTCAAGACTCACAGCAAAATGTTCTGCGGCTGCGCGGTCGAGTACGGCGCGCCGACCAACACCCACACCTGCCCGACTTGCCTCGGGCTGCCCGGCGCCCTGCCGGTGATGAACGGCCACGCGCTCGAACTCACCGCACTCACCGGCCTGATGCTCGGCTGCGAGGTCGCGCCCGTCTGCAAGTTCGACCGGAAGAATTACTTCTACCCGGACATGCCCAAGAACTACCAGATCAGCCAGTACGACCTGCCGATCTGCCTCGACGGCGGCGTGCCCCTGCACGACCTCGCCTACCCCAAGGACGCGCAGAAATCCATCGCCAACCCCGACAAAACGGTCGGCCTCGTGCGCATCCACCTGGAAGAAGACGTGGCCAAAAGCTTCCACTACGACACGAGCACGGGCATCGACTTCAACCGCGCCGGCACGCCGCTCATGGAGATCGTCACGCAGCCCGAGATCGGGTCGCCGGAGGAGGCGTTCGCGTTCCTGACCAGCCTGCGGCAAATCCTGCTCTACGGCGGGGTGAGTGACGCCGACATGGAAAAGGGTCAGATGCGTTGCGACTGCAACGTGTCTGTCCGGCCCGAGGGGCAGACGGAGTTCGGCGAGAAGATCGAGATCAAGAACATGAACACCGTCAGCGGCGTGCGGAAGGCCCTCGCTTACGAGATCACCCGCCAGGTGGAGGAACTCGAAGCCGGCCGCAAGCTCCAGCAGGAGACCCGCCGCTGGGATGACGCGAGCGGCCAGACGTTCCTCATGCGCACGAAGGAAAACGCGCATGACTATCGCTACTTTCCCGACCCCGACCTGATGCCGGTGAAGACCGACGGCCTCGTGGCGACCGCCCGCGCGGCGATGCCGGAACTCCCCGCCCAAAAGCGCGCCCGCTTCGTGGGCGAATACGGTGTGAGCCCCTACGACGCCGCCGTGCTCGCCGACGACCAGGAACTCTCCGCTTATTTCGAGACGGCGGCCAAAGCCGGTGCGGCCAAGCCCAAGAGTGTCGCCAATTGGGTGCTCAATGACCTGCTCAGCGCCGTCGGCAACGCGGGCAAGTCCATCAGCGATTGCCCCGTTCCGCCCGCCGCTCTGGCGGAGTTGGTTGGCCTCATCGACGCCGGCAAGATCAGCGGCAAGCAAGGCAAAGAGGTGTTCGCGGAGATGTTCACGTCCGGCAAGCCGGCGGCAGCCATCGTCAAGGAAAAGGGGATGGAACAACTCAGTGACACCGGCGCATTGGAAGCCCTGGTCGATCAGGTCATCGCGGCCAACCCGAAACCCGTGGCGGACTTCAAGGCCGGCAACCCCGCGCCGTTGAACTTCCTCAAGGGTCAGGTGATGAAACTCTCCAAAGGCCAGGCCAACCCGGTCGTAACCAGCGAAATTCTCACGCGCAAGCTGGCGGCGGCATGACTCAAGCTAGATCGCCCGTAGCATGAGAAACTTCCTTTTGCTGCTGCTCGCCTTGGTACTGACGGCCGGTGCCGGTCGCAACGCCTGCGCTCAGACCCTCTCCGACACGCCGGAGAACCGCCGCGAGCAGGCTGCCCGCTACCTGGCCGCCGCGCCGCCGCAGGAACTCTTGAGCGGCATGCTCAGAAGCATGTCCGCCCACCTGCCCCCGGCGCAGCGGGAACGATTCTCGCGGCTTCTCACCGCCGGCCCGAACATGGACGCCTTGACCAAGGCGATGAACGATTCGCTCGTGAAGACCTTCACCGCCGAGGAACTCAAAGCGTTGGCGGACTTCTACAGTTCGCCCGTGGGCAGATCGGCGATGAGCAAGATGGGCGCTTACATGGCGGACGTGATGCCTGCCGTCCAGATGCAGGTGATGAAGGCGTACACCGGTGGCGCCATGACCGCACCTGGCCACTGAGTAGGACGCCGGCGCACAACCCGCAGAAAAATTGACTTGCCACCGCCGACTTTGCCACACAAAGTAACCGGCGTGTCCACCGACCAAGCCGCCGAGGAGCACCTGCGCGCCATCCGCCTGCTGATGGAACGCGCCACGATCTACCGCGCGATCTCCGCGCCCACCGCACTCTTCGGCGGCCTCCTTTCCGTCGGCCTCGCCGCGGCGATGCTCTGGTGGCAGGCGCAGGACGGCACGCGCAACGTGGACGCCCGGGCGTACTACGAGACGTGGCTCTTCGTGCTCGCCGCGACCTTGGCGGCCAATACGTTCTTTATCTGGCAGGGAGCCCGCCAGCGCGGCGAGGGGCTCGTCTCCGCCGGGTTCCGGCTGGCGGTGCGCTCGGTGACTCCGGCGTTCTTCGCGGGGATTGCTCTCAGCGCCATCCTGACGATCACGACCCACCTGGCGCTCTTCCCGACCCTGATGTGGATAACGTTCTACGGCCTGGGGCTCTTGGCGACGATGAGCTTCGCGCCGCGCTCGCTCGTGGCGTTGGGCTGGGCGTTCCTTTTTACGGGCGTGGCGGCCTTTATTTATTTCGTTTTCGCGGGGATCGAACCCGATTTCGATCTGCCCACGCCGACGCGTTTTTACCCGGCGGCGCTGATGGGCGCGACGTTCGGCGTGTACCACCTGATCTACGCGGCCTGCACCTGGCCGCGCCGCGCCGTGGCGCTCGAAGCCGCCGAGCGCCGCCCGCTGGTGACGGAGAGTTTCCCGCCCGTGCCATGAAACTCGACTTCGACCAGATGGACCGCGTCATCCACGAACGCGGGCGCTTGGCGATCATGACGCTGCTGGCCACGCGCGTGCGCTGGGCCTTCGCCGACCTCAAGGGCGAACTCCGCATGAGCGACGGCAATCTCGTCACCCACCTGCGCACGCTCCACGCCGCCGGCTACGTCGCGCAGATCAAGGAAGTCCTCGACCGCCCGCAGACCAGCTACGCGTTGACCGACCGGGGCCGCGCGGCGTTCGGCGACTACCTGGCGTTCCTCGAACAAATCGTCAAAACCGGCCAGGGCTAAACTTCTTTTTGCCAAACAACTTTGTCACACAAAGTAACTATCATCCATCTATGCGCATTCTCCTCGCGGAACACCACGGCCTCTGCTTCGGCGTCCGGGACGCCTTGCACCGCGCCGAAACCCTCGCCGCCGCCGGTCCGCTGACCGTGCTCGGTGAACTCGTTCATAATCCCGTCGCCCTCGCGCGTCTGGACGCCCACGGTGCACAGCGCGCCGACCTCGCCGACCCCGCTACTGCCACGGCAGGCGTTCCCGTGCTCGTGACCGCCCACGGCGCATCCGACGAACGCCGCCGAGCGTGGCGGGACGCCGGCTTCCAGGTTCACGACACGACCTGCCCGCTCGTACGCCGCGCCCACACGGGTCTCGCCACGCTGGTGGCGGCCGGGTTTTTCCCGGTGGTGATCGGGCGCGCGGACCACGCGGAGGTGCGCGGGCTGACGGGCGACTTCCCCGGCGCGGCGGTGATCGAAACCGAAGCGAACCTTGCCCACTTGCCACTGGCAACCCGCTACGGGGTCGTCGCGCAGACCACACAACCCTCGGCACGGGTGCGACAACTGGTAGACGCTTTGCGCACAGCGCGGCCGGAGGCGGAAGTGGTCTACCGCGACACCGTCTGCCAACCGACGAAGGACCGGCAGGCGGCGCTGGCGAAGCTCCTGGCAGAAACGGAAGTCGTGATCGTCGTCGGCGGGCGCGGCAGCAACAACACCCGCCAACTCGTCCTCGCCGCCGAGGCCGCCGGGCGACGCGCATTTCAGGTCGAGCACGCCGACGAACTCGACCCCACGTGGCTCGACGGCGCGGAGGTCGTCGGGTTGACGGCGGGCACTTCCACGCTGCCGGAGACCGTGCGCGCCGTCCACGCACGGTTGGAAGAGATCGCCGTGCAAGTGGACTGATCAGAAATCACTCATGCGCCTGCTGTCCGCATTGAAAGCTCCCCGCACCGCCGGACGCCTTAAGGCGCTGCTCACCGGTGACGCCGATGCGCTCGCTGCGTGCGTGGACACCCCGGACACCGGCTGGCTCCTAGCCTGCACGGCGCTGATCGTCCTCGGCGGCGGGGTCTATGGCTGGACGCTCGGCTGGTGGCGCAGCTCGCTCCAATCGCTCTACACGGCGGCAAAGTTCCCGCTGCTCGTCTTCCTGACGTGCGGCGGCAACGCGCTTCTCAACGGCCTGCTGGCTCAGGTGCTCGGCCTCGGCCTGTCGGTGCGCCAGAGCACGCTGACACTCCTGATGAGCTTCGCGCTGATGGCGACGATCCTCGGCGCGTTCAGCCCGGTGACGCTCTTCCTGCTCTACAATACCCCGCCGCTCGCTGCCCATCTGCCTGCGAGCCACCGCGTCCTGCTCACCGCGCACGTCGCGCTCATCGCGTTCGCGGGGATCGTCGCCAACCGCCGCTTGCTGCGCCTGCTCGCGCACTTGTCCGGCAACGCCGCCCGCGCCCGCACGATCCTCCTCGCGTGGCTGGCCGGCAGCCTCCTGCTCGGCAGCCAGCTCGCCTGGACCCTGCGGCCCTTCGTCGGCAGCCCGGACCTGCCGGTGCAGTTCCTCCGTCCCGATCCGTTGCGCGGCAACTTCTTCGAGGCCGTGGCCCGCTCGCTCCGGCACCTGTTCTTCTAACCACCACACCACATCACACCATGAA
>CAXUIU010000237.1:0-4331 GCA_964250955.1 uncultured Chthoniobacterales bacterium
GTATGCGGACGCGTGGTCGTTCCTCGCCGACGTGCTGCACATGAAGACGGAAGGCAGTGCGGGCAGCGAGCAAGCGGCGACGGCGCAGTAAAGGATGTCCCGCCGCGTCTGCGCGGCGTTCGTCCGAGGTCCTGTTGTCTCGCCGAGAAACAAGATCCCGGACGAACGGCCGTTTCAAGGCCTGTCCGGAGGTTCTTCTAGCAGCGCTTCGGGGATCGTTCCTTCCAGGAATTCTAGTGGTTGGTGGCGCGCCCCGTACACGTCGTCGAGCAACTGGCGCTAGTCTCGCGCGCGCAGGATCCGGCGTGCGGCGAGATAGAACTTCTTCGCCTGCCGCTCGTCCCCCGCTAACCCCGCCGCACGGATGCCTTCCAGGCAGGCCTCGGCGTGGTCGGGATGGTACTGGAGGACACGCGCGTATTCCTCGGCTGCCTCCGCGTAGCGCAGCGACTGACCGTAGAAGCGTGCCAGTTTCAGGTCAGCCGGCGGCACAACAGTTTCCGAGGGCATCAAGATGCTGTCGAACAAGTCCGAGATTGGCGTGAGCGCCCAACGCACGAGTTCGGGAGCCACAAGCACCACGCCAATAAGTAAATCACCCAGTCCGGGCAAGAGTCTGCTGAGAACTGCCCAGTCCCAATCACCGCGAGGCACGCGCACCAGCATCATGAACCCGCCCGCACCGGCCAACCCGGCGATGATCCAACGCGTGATGACACTCGGTGGCGGCCGATCCATGCCTGCGGATCATGCTCAAAGGCCGCCCAGGGGTCAATTCTGCATTTCCGTGCCCTACTTGAGTTTGCCGGCGAGATCCTGCGCCTTCTTGATGTGTTCCTTGTCGTCCTTGAGGTCGTCCTGCGCGAAGCTCTTCACGTCGCTGGCACTGATCTGGCCGACGAGCGGTTCGAGCTTGTCGGTGGCTTCCTGGTTGATGCGCTGGGTTTCGGAGAGATACATCTTGTCGAAGTCGCTCCCGCCGGGCTGGAGAAGGTTTTTGTACGCGCTGAGGTCGGGTTCCAGGGCGAGGAAGGCGTTGTGGCGGCTGGCGATCTCCAAGAGTTGCTTCATGGTCTTGGTATGGGTGTCGATCACATCCAGCGCGTAGCTTTTCACGTCGTTGCTGGCGGACTTTTCAATCGCCAGGTAGCTCATGGCGATCTCGCCGAGATTTTCGGCGACGATGCCTTGGAGGTACTTCTGTTCGGTGTCGGAGAGGGCCGGTTCCTTGCCGTCGGCGTCGGCCGCGCGGAGCGGGGTAGCGACGGAGAACAGCGAGGCGACGGCGAGGCAGGATAGAACGGGGATCAGGAGGTTTTTCACGTCCTCTGATTCGCGCCTGGGAGCGTGTTGCGGGGTGCGCTTCGCGCACGTTGCGGTGTGCCCTGCGGGCACGTGGCCGGAAAGCAGACGAAGGACCTCCTCTTCTGCCAACGTCGCCGTCAGGCGATACCGCAGCCAGCAACGCGCCCTCAGGCGCACACCAACAAGTGAATGTCCGGCGGCAACAGGTCGGACACCTGCCGAATGATGTTGCCGCGCAACAAGTTGACCAACCCGCTGCGGCTCGGCGCGCCCAGCATCAACCGCGACGCGCCGATGGTCGCCGCGAAGTCCACGATGGTGTCCGCCGGCGAATCGCTCACCGCGTAGCCCGGCAGCACCACGGCCCCGTCGGCGTTGTTGCGCGCGTAGGAGAAAATCTCCCGCGCGTCCTCGTCCTCCTTCCACTTGCGCTTGCGGTCCTCGCTGGTGATGACGGGCTGTTCGCGCACGAACAGCAGGTACAGCGGCCGGTGGCTCTCCCGGGCTTCTTCCAGTGCGAAGTCGAGCGTCTTGCCGATGCCGCGCACCGCGCAGAGCACCGGCGGTCCGCTGACCTCCTCGCGGTTGCCGATGGGCAGCGCGACGGTGGATTCGCCTACCGCCGGCGCGCCGGGGAAGGTCGAGCCCAGAGGGGAGAGGCCGGCGAGTTCGGCTTTTTTAGCTTCGATCTTGAGTTTGCGCTCGCCCAGGAGCCCGCGCACGATCAGGCCCGCGGCGAGCACGGTGACGGCCACGACGGCGGCAGCGTAGTCCTTGGTGATGAAAAGTGCGCCCACCATCACCAGCACCAACACGAAGGCCCCGCGCTGGGCCTGTTCACGGCCGAGCGCGCGCATCGCCAGGCCGATGGCGAGCACCGTCACGGCGAAAGTCCGCGCCGCCGGCTTGTCGATGAAAAGCGACAACTCGATGACTACCATCACCAGAAAGGTGACAAACATCAGCGCGCGCTCCCACGTGCGGAGTTCGAGCCGGCGGTCGGTCGAGCACGCGCCGAGGTTGGTGGCAATCGCGCCGACGACGCCGACGGCGTAGAGTTCGGCCAGGCCCGAGAGGTCGCTGACCAGCAGCACCAGCGCCAGCGGCACGACGGTCGAGACGACAAGGCCCCAGGTGGGCACGCCCCAGTTGTTGAGCCGGCGGAAGATGGCGGGCAGCTCCCGGTCGCGGCCCATCAGGAACTGCGTGGAAACCAGCGCGCCAATGGCCGTGTTGACCGCCGAGAGCAAGAGCACGCCAAAGACGATGCTGACCACCACGCCGATGACGTGCCCGGCCGCCGGCCCGAAGTGGTACGAGCCGAAGTACTCGCCCATGTAGCGCAGCATGTAGTCGCGCACACCCGGGTCGCCGGGCGCCGTCACGGCCGGGTGCATCCGGTCCACGGTGGGGTCGCCCGGGTCGCTCGTGATCGGCTGGAGGCCCGGCAGGGCGTGCATCAGGAGGCCCAGCAGCGCCGTGAAGAGGACGACCTCCGCCATCACCCACAGGATCGCCGGCGTGCTTGTCTTGACCACGCTCGGCTTGCCGTGCGGATCACCGCCGGGGTCCAGGCGCATGACTCCCGTAGAGTTGGCGACCGCCTCCACGCCCGAGAGCGCGAGCACGATGGACACGAAGCTCGTCCAGTTGAACTTCCAGTCGTGCGAAAGCGGCTGGACGTGATGCCACGCCTGGCCGAGGTGCGGCAGCCCGAGCGCGGCTAGCAGGACGACGACAATCGCCGTCGGGATCGCCACCGCGAAGGCCAGCCCGCCCGTGTGCTTAGGCCCGAACCAATTCAACGCCCCAATGCCCGCGATGGCCAGGGCGGCGAACTTCTCCGGGTGCGGCACGCCGAGGTACTGGAAGGCCGAGAGTGCGCTCAGCGCCGCCGTGACGATGTAGTCGGCGATGAGCAAAAACGCCCCGACGATGGAGATGATTTCCGAGCGGTGGCGCACGCTCGCGTACACGCCGCCACCGTCGGGGTAGTGCGCGCAGATGATGATGTAGTTGACGGCGACGACGGCCGTCAGCCCGCACATGGCCAAGATCAGCCAGAACGACGAGTAGCCCGCGAACGCGAAAGCCAGGCCGATGACGTAGGCTTTGCTCGTGCCCCAGTCGCCATAGAGGATGGCGGCGGCTCGCTTGGCGTCAACGTTGCGGGGCCGGTTGGATTCGATGCCCGCTACCATGGGAACCCCGGGGGGGCGCAGGTGCAAGCGGACGGCAAACAGAGAAAAGATTTGTGCATTCCGGCAGCACAACTTATAACCCGAACCGCTGCCCTTGTCCAACGGCGGAGGCTTTCAGGTACCGCCTCCGAAGACATAAACCGCGTACGGCACCGACAGGCTGCCGAGGACGAAAAAGGCCCAGAACCGCCACCCGCGCTCCCGGGCGAGCTGGAGGTAGAAGCACACCGTCATCGGCAGCAGCACGCGCATGGCCGCGCTCGTGTCGTCCCACACCGAGGGACCCAGGATCATGCCTAGGAGCGCGTAGCAAACCCCTACCCGCCAGAACGGCGAGCGCCAGTCGGGCCGCAGGGCCAGGAAGAGCCCCTGGAAGAACACCGCCAGCAGCGTCGTCAGCTCGTAGGTGGCGTAGTCCGTGTAGAACCAGTCGCCCCGCAGGAGGTTGTGCCAGAACACGCCGTCGCCCTTGGCGGCGAGCCGGTGGACCTGCTCGACGAGGCGTTCGCCCCAGGCCTGCGCGGGCAGGGCGAAGTTGCCGACGCCCGTCGTCGTGTTGTGGCCGAGGAGGCGGTTGACGTAGAACAACCACAAGCCCAGCGGCACGACCGCCGCCGCGGCCACGGCGAAGGAGCGCCGCCAACTGCCGCCCTCGCGCCACGGCAGCCGCCCGTCCCAGAACCCCGCCGCCGCCAGCACGCTCGTCTCGCGGGTGAGCGCCGCCGCCGCCAAGAGCCCGTAGCCGCCCAGCGAGCCGAGCGCCAGCCCGGCGAAGAGCAACGCCGCCGCCGGCAGGTCGACCAAGGAGCGTTGCATGCTGGCAAT
>CAXUIU010000237.1:4341-4746 GCA_964250955.1 uncultured Chthoniobacterales bacterium
GACGCGGCCGGCAGCCCGATGCGCCGCGCGCGGTACGCCGGCATGTCCAGCGACGCGCGCATCGCCGTGTCGCGCAGGGAGGGGTCAATCGCCATCTGCGCGTAGAACTGCCCGTCGTAGCCGCCGTGTCCGCCCTCGCTCGTCTCGATATAGTGGGTGACGTTCTGGAGGCGCGGCAACGTGTGCGCGGCGAAGTCCTGGCCGAAGAAGACCAGCTTCGTCCAGCCGTAGGTGGGGTCGTACGCTTGGGCGTACACGTGTACGACGAACGCGCTCAGCAGGCACACGACCAGCGCGGCCATCGCCGCGCGCAACGGACGCGTGGGGATGAGGATGACCACCGCCAACAAATCATCATCGGTACCGGCGGGGGGCGGAGAAGGATCGGTCGTTTTCACGGAACTC
>CAXUIU010000237.1:4756-6042 GCA_964250955.1 uncultured Chthoniobacterales bacterium
GGAAAAAAGAGCGTCAGGCGTAGGTCCAGAACTCGTGGACCGCGTACGGCAGGGACAGGCTGCCCAGGACGAAGAACGGCCAGAACCACCGGCCGCCTTCCCGGGCCAGACGCAGGTAAAAACACACGGCCAGCGGCAGGCCGGCGCGCGCGGCGTTGCTCGGTTCCTCCCACACGGCGTCGCCGAACACGGCGCACAACCCCGCGTAGAGAATCCCCGTGCGCCACACGGCCGAGCCCGGGTCGCGTCGCAGGGTGAGGTAAAGCCCCTGGCAGAAGGTCGCCACCACCGTGGACAAGTGCCGCGGAGGGTCGTCGGCGTACAGCCAACGCCACGGCGCGGCGAGATCGAGGCCAGCGTTCCAACACCTCGCCAAGGCACCGGCGAACTCCCGTCCCATCGCCGCCAAGGGCCAGGAAAAATTCCGCGTCCCCGCCGCGTTCCCGGCGTGGCCGAAGCGGTGCAGGACGTACAGCGTCCACAGCCCGAGCGGCACCAGTCCGACGAGCAGCAGCGCCGCGTTGCGCCGCACAGGCTGCCGCCGGTTGAGCGCCCCGAGCACCGCCAGCGCGCTCGTCTCGCGGGTGAGCGCCGCCGCCGCCAGCGCGCCGTAGCCGCCCCACGATCCCCCGAGCGCCAGCCCGGCGAAGAGCAACGCCGCCGCCGGCAGGTCGGTGACGGCCAGTTCCATGCTGGCGATCACCCCGTAGCCGAGCAGCGCCGCGCACAAGCACAGCAGCGCCCGCTCCGTCGCCGGCCGCAGCCCGTGCAGGAGGATCGCGAGCAGCCCGAACCAGGAGAACAGGTTCGCCAATGCGTACACCTGGATGATCCACCGCGGCTTGCCCCCGCCCAGCGCGAAGGCGAGGGCGGGCAGCCCGATCCGCCGTGCGCGGTAGACCGGGTTGTCCAGCGCCGTGTCGAACCCCGGGTCGCGCAGGGAGGGGTCAATCGCCATCTGCGCGTAGAACTGCCCGTCCGCGCCGAGGTCGTCGGGCGCGGTGACGAAGTGCGCCACCCTTTGCAGCCGCGGCAGGGCGTCGGGCGCGACCCGGCCGCCGAAGGAGATCAGCTTCGTCCAGCCGTTGACGGGGTCGTACGCTCGCGCGTAGCCCCGCAGGTAGAACAGGCTCAGCGCCACCGCCGCCACGGCCACCACGCCGCGGGTCACCCGCCAGCGGATGATGACGACGATCACGTTGGCATCGTCGTCGGGCAGGGCAGGCAGGGACATGGGACAAACGGCGGAGAGCGCGACGATTAGCAGGGTTGCCGCGTCGTGGCAA
>CAXUIU010000238.1:0-2874 GCA_964250955.1 uncultured Chthoniobacterales bacterium
CCCCCCCCCCCCCCCCCCCCCCCCCCCCCCCCCCCCCCCACGCCGCTGGCGGCGGCACCGCAACCCGCAACGTGGCGCCCCCGCCACATCGCAACGGCGCTTTGCCGCCACTTCCTCTTTCCGCTGGAAAACCGTCCGGCCGCCACTAGAGTGCGCGCTACTTATGATGGTGAACCTCATGCGCTCCAACCAGCGCTGGCTGATGATCGTGGTCTCGGCGTTGGTCCTGATTTCTTTCCTCTATTACTTCAGCGCCAGTTCGCGCATCGACCGCACCGGTGCCAGCGACCGCGCCGGCACGATCTACGGCCGGCCGGTGTCGATCACCGAACTCCAGCGCACGGACCGTCAATGGCGCGCCGCCTACGAACTCGGCCTCACCCACGTCGTTGCGCCGGAACTGCAAGAATCCGCCCGGTCCGAGAACGACGTGCTCATCAACCAGCTCGTCATGCAGCACCAGGCCCAGGCGTTCGGCATCCTGCCCACCGACGAAGAGGCCGACGAGGCAGCGCAGGCGCTGCCGGTTTTCCGCGGGGCCAACGGTCAGTTCGATCCGGAAGTGAAGAACACCTTCGTCGCCGATCACCTCAACTGGCGCGGGATGACGGAGGCTCAGGTGCTCGAACTGGTCAAACGCGACCTGCAATACGCCAAGCTGCGCCAGGTGCTCGACGCAGCGGTGTTCGTCACGCCGCAGGAGGTGCGCACGACTTTCGAGCAGTTCTTCTGCCATACCGAGGCGAGTGTCGTACGCTTCAAGGCGGCCGACCTGCCGCCGACGCCCGAGCCGACAGACGACGACATCAAGAAGGCGTACGACGCGGGCAACGGCCAGTACCAGCAGCCTGAGAAGCGCAAGGTCCAGTACGTGCGCTTCGCGCTCGACGACGCGCAGAAGAAACTCACCGGCCGCGAGCGCATGGACGTGCTCAAACCCCTGAGCGACCAAGCCGTGGCGTTCCTCGAAAAACTGAACGAAGCCAAGGGCAAGGAGGACTTTGCTGCCCTCGCGCAAGCGTCCGGCCTGGCGGTCAAGGAGACGGGCGAGTTCGAGGAACAGGACTCGGCGGGTCTGCCGGAGGCGAGCATCGCCGGGTTCGCGGCGGCGGCGTTCAAGCTGAGCCCGCAGGACCCGGACAGCCCGGTGCCGCTGCGCTCGCCGCTCCAGAACTCGGACGCCTTCTACGTCCAGCACCTGAGCGGGGTCACGCCCTCCCGGCCGCTGACGCTCGACGAGGCCCGGCCGAAGATCGTCGCTGCTTTGAAGGAGGAGAACACCCGCGCCGCCGTTACGGCTCACGCGGAGGAGGTGCGGACAAAGATCGCCGAGGCGCTCAAGGCCGGCAAAAGCTTCGCCGATGCCGCTAAAGACGCCGGTGCTGCCGCACAGGACCTGCCCGGCTTCGCGTTGGCCGAGCCTCCTCCCACCAACGCGCCGGCGGACCTCGCCGTACTGGAGCAGGCTACCACCGAGCTTGCCGTGGGCGACCTCAGCAAATTTCTTCCGTCGGCAGACGGTGGGGCGCTGGCGTACGTGCGCGGCCGGTCGGGCGTCAACGAGGCGCAGTTTGATGCGCGCAAGGATGTCATCGCCTTGCAGCTCCGCCGCCAGAAGCAGAAAGCGTCGTTTGAGGAATGGCTGCGGGCGAGCAAGCAGGCCGCCGACCCGCGGGTGCTCGTGCAGATGCGTGGTTGATTTCTTGCCTCCATGGACGTGCAGGAAACCTTCGACGAGGGCCACGGATACCTCGCGCTGGGTGAACTAGAGGAGGCGGTCGGCAAGTACCGCGAGTGCGTAGAGGCCGAGCCAGAGTTCTTCGACGGCTGGCACGCGCTGGGGATGGCGCTGATGAAGCTCGGCCGCTATCCCGAGGCCATCACGGCGGGCGAGAAGGCGGTGGAGTTGCGGCCCAACGACCAACTAGGCTGGTCGAGCCTGTCGCTGTTCTACGTGCGTGCCGACCGGATCAAGGATGCGGAGGCCGCCGGGGCGAAGGCGCGCATCCTGTCTTGGGGCGGCAAGGTGGTGCGGGACGACGGCAGCCGGCCGTTGGACGCGCTTTTGAAGCCGGCGGATGGAGACAGCAGCGGGAAGGTGTGACGAACCGCGCTTGAAGCGCGCCGAGCCCTGGCAGATGTTGTTCATCCGACCGTGAGCAAGTTTTTCATCACCACCGCCATCGACTACACCAACGGCGCGCCGCACCTCGGCCACGCGTACGAGAAAGTGCTCGCCGACGTGCTCGCGCGCTACCGCCGACTTAAGGGGGAAGAGGTTTTCTTCCTCACCGGCGTGGACCAGCACGGCCAGAAGGTCCAGCAATCCGCCGCCAAAGTCGGCCTGGAGCCGCAGGCGTTCGTGGACGGTGTCACGGCGAAGTTCCTCGCGCTGTGGCAAAAGCTCGGCGTGCGCTACGACGCTTGGGCAGCGACGACCGACGCCTCGCACCAGGAACGCGTGCGCACAATTTTGCAGCGTCTCTGGGACGACAAGGACCCCGCCACCGGACTCAGCCGCTGGATCTACAAGAGCACGCGCGGCGGCTACTACAGCGTGCGGCAGGAGCAGTTCCTCACCGAAAAGGAGCGCGGCGCCGACGGGCAGTTCGGTCCGGAGTGGGGCGAGGTCGAGTACCGCGAGGAGGATAACTACTATTTCCGCCGGGAAGGCAGCCGCCAGTGGCTGCTCGACCTCATCGACCGGCGCGCGGCTTCGGGCCAGCCGTTGGTGTTGCCGGAGTTCCGGCAGGCGGAACTGCGCAACGCCGCCGAAAAGATCGCCGGTGACCTGTGCATCTCCCGCCCGAAAGCACGGCTTTCCTGGGGCATCGAACTGCCCTTTGATGCCGACTACGTGACGTTCGTGTGGTT
>CAXUIU010000238.1:2884-3671 GCA_964250955.1 uncultured Chthoniobacterales bacterium
ACCGAGGATTTCCTGGCGTGGTGGCGCACGGCCGTGCATGTCATCGGCAAGGACATTCTCATCCCGGCCCACGGCATCTACTGGCCGATCATGCTGCGCGCGCTGGGGTTCGCCGACGACGAGATGCCGACCTTCCTCGTCCACGGCTGGTGGAACATCGCCGGTGAGAAGATGAGCAAGAGCCTCGGCAACAGCGTCGATCCCGACGCCTTGGCCGACCGTTACGGCGCGGAAGCCCTGCGCTACTACCTGATGAGCGACATCGGCACGGGACGCGACGCGGACTTCAGCGAGGAGCGGCTCGCCGGCCGGTACAACGCCGACCTCGCCAACAGCTTGGGTAACCTGCTCAACCGCTCGCTCAACATGGCGCGCAAATATCGCGACGGCGTGCTGCGTGCGACCCCGGCTTTCGATGGGCTGTCAGCGGTCGATGGCTACGCGGCCGAGATGGACGCGGCGCAGGTACAGGCCGGGCTGGCGCGCGGGGCGCAGTTCGCCGTCGCGTGCAATCAGCTCGTGGACGCTGCCGCCCCGTGGACGCTCGCCAAAGACCCAGCACGCGGGGCGGAACTCGCCGCGGTCGTCCAGGTTCATGCCGTAGGCCAGCCACCGGAACCCGCGCTCCACGCGCAGCTGTTCCATAGCGGTAAACAGCGTGTCCTTGCAGTGGAAACAGCGATTGGCATCGTTGCGGCGATAGTCTTCGCGGTCCAGCTCTCCGGTTGCGAGCACGTGGACCGGAAAGCCCTGCTCCGCGGCAAAGAGCAGCGCCCGTTCGAGCTCG
>CAXUIU010000238.1:3681-5992 GCA_964250955.1 uncultured Chthoniobacterales bacterium
TCGCTGCGGATCATCGCCATCCTCGTCTCTCCGGTGCTGCCCCAAGCGGCACACGGGATCTTCGACCAACTGAACTGGAAGCCCGAACTCGCCGGTGACGACCGGCGCTTCCGCTTGGCAGATGCCGTGTGGGGTGAGCTGCCTGACGGCCATACGCTCAACGCGCCGACGCCGCTGTTTCCGCGGATCGAGACGAAGCCGATGGCGGCACGTTGACTGCCGCCCGCTCGACCGCGGCGAGAAACGCCTCTGCATCCTGGTAGTCAGGCCGCACCTCCGTCGCGCCGGCCGCACGCAGCTTCGCCGCGGCAGCGTCCCGGCCGATGCCGATAAAGCCGTAGCCCAATGTCCGCGCAGCCTGCACGTCCCACGTCCCGTCGCCCACGTAGACAACCTGCGGGAACAAGCGCCCGTATCGGTTCTCGGCCCGGCGTTTCGCCGTGCGGCAGATTTCTTCTCGCGTCACCTCGTCGTCAGAAAATGCCCCCGGCACATCGTCCAGCCGCAAACCCGCCGCACCGAGCATGAGCCGCGCGATGGCGGCCCAGTTGCCGCTGGCGAGCGCCACGGCGTATTGATTCGGCGAACCCAGCAGCCGCGCGAGGATTTGCGGCGCACCAGTGACGGGCTTCACTCCACCGGCTTCCTCGACTCCGGTGCGCAGGGAAGCTTCGAGCCGCTCCTGCACCCGTTCGACTTCCTCACGGGTTGGAAGCCGGTCCAAACGTGTCTGGACGATCTCGCGTAAGACTCCCGCTCCGGTCACGTGCCGGTATCCAGACCAATCCTCAGAAATGTCGCGGAACCCGAACGTGTTCCGAATCGTGTCTAGAAACATTGCTGCATCCAACGCGAATGATTCTGTCAACGTTCCGTCAACGTCGAACAGGATCAGCAGCATGACAAAACCGTCCGCGAGCGCGGGGGACTCTTACATCCACGTGCCCGACGCGATTACGGCATTCTTGGGCACGACCACCACACCATCACGAATGTAGAAGTTGTCCCCGTCGTAGTTGTCCGGCTTGCCATCAGGGGTGATCACCACGTTGTCGCCGATGCGCGCATTCTTGTCGATAATCGCCCGTTTGATGACGGTGTTGCGCCCAATGCCGATGGGAGGCGTGTTCTCTGGAAGGTTCAGCGAGAGTGCGCGGGGGTCACCCTGGTAATAATCCGCGCCCATGAGCACCACATCACGCAGTTCCGCGCCGCTGTTGACCACGCTACGCACCCCGATGACGCAACGCTCCAGGCGCGCATCGGAGATGATGCAGCCGTCCGAGATCACGGCGTTGCGAATCGTCACCGAGTTGATCTTGCTGGCCGGCAAGAACCGCGCCCGCGTGTAGATCGGCGCCTCGCGGTCGAAGAAGCTATACGGCGGCACGATGTCCGTTAGCGCAAGGTTGGCCTCGAAGAACGCCCGGATCGTGCCGATATCCTCCCAGTACCCCTGAAAGATGTAGGCATGAACGCGGTACTTCTCGATGGCATCCGGGATGATGTGCTTGCCGAAGTCCGCGAAGTCGTTCGCCAAGAGATCGATGAGCACCTGGCGGTTGAACACGTAGATGCCCATACTCGCCTGGAATAGTTCCTCTTCCGCACCGCGTCCCATCTCCGAGAGCAGCGTGCCGGGGATCTTTAATTCGTCGAGCAGCGCTGGGTCCTTCGGCTTTTCCTGGAAGCGGAAGATGCGCCGGTCCGGGTGGCTGTGCATGATGCCGAACTCGCTTGCCTCCCGCCGCGCCACCGGCACGGTGCCGAGGGTGATGTCCGCGCCGCTGCCAACGTGCTGACGCAACAGGTCGCGGTAGTCCATGTGGTAGAGCTGGTCGCCGCTCAGGACTACGAAGTATTGCGCCGGGTGTTCCAGGAAATAACGCAGGTTCTGACGCACGGCATCGGCCGTGCCCTGGTACCAGTTGACGTTCTCCTGGGTCTGCTGCGCAGCGAGAATTTCGACGAAAGACCGCGTGGTTCCCAAGTTGTCGAACTTGTAGCTGGCGGCGATGTGCTGGTGCAGGCTCGTCGTGTTGAACTGCGTGAGCACATACATCTGCCGGATGCCGCTGTTCAGGCAATTTGAGATCGGGATGTCCACGAGCCGGTACTTGCCACCCAGGGGAACGGCGGGCTTGGCGCGCTCCTTGGTCAAGGGGTAGAGCCGGGTGCCCGCGCCGCCACCCATGATGATGGCAAGCGAGCGTTTTGCGAGATCGTCGGGGGCGGGTTGCATGCGGGCGAGACGGTAAAAAGGAGGGGCTTGCGGCCGGGCCACCTTGTTACGATGGTGCGCGCCGTGATG
>CAXUIU010000239.1:0-1282 GCA_964250955.1 uncultured Chthoniobacterales bacterium
CCGGAGCTAACGCGACGTGGGTGTGCGACGACGAGGGGCGGGATGATGCCTAGGCCCGTGCGCGTCATGCCGGGATAAAGCAGCCAGCGGCGATGGCCGACGAGCGCGTTCGCCGGGCCGTCGTCGGCCATGTAGCGGTTGATGGCGCCGGGACCTTCGTCGGCTCGGGTGTCCAGCGCGAGGGCGGAGTGGGCGGCAGCCTCGGCGGCGTCCAGGGTGTACCAGCGCCAGAAGAGCGACGGCCGGTGGGAGACTTTCCCTTCGGCGGCCATCATCAGGGCGGTCTGCTGACACTTGCGGCTGGCGGCGAGGTCGAGCGCGACGTTGCCCGGCAGTCCGCTCATGGCGCGGAAGTAGTTGAGGCGCCGCAGCGTGGCGCCGCGGTACGCCGCGCCGGCCGCGCCGGGCGCACCCGCGGCGACGTTGCCCGTCCAGACGGCCGGGACGTTCTCGGACGACAGGTAGTAGTCCTGGTACAACGCGCGCACGGCGGCGCGGTCGGCGGGATCAACGGGAGGGACCGGAGCTTGTTGTTGGGCGTGGGTGGAGGAGTGGCCGGCAGCGGTCAGAACCGCCGCCACAAAGGCGGTAAACAGAGGTGGACGGACGCGCATTGCATGATGAGTGCGCGCGCATCTAGCAGCGAAGATTCTCCAAGCAAAAGTGAAGTTTTAGGAAAATATGATTTCTTGAAGGGTATAAAAACGGCAAGTAACCTGTCGGCAGGCGGATAAGGCATCGTCTGTGCTGCCCATCATTTTTCGTACGACCACGCGCCGCGGTCCCCACGAAGTGTCCAATTGCAGAGGCGATCAGCAACCCTGAACGGGAAGCTGACCGGTCAATTCGCTGGCTAGCGGCACCCGTCGTACGGGGGACCGCCCGCACGCCTCCGTTTGCAGGTACCCCACTCGAAAGAGCGGTGACCTCGCGGCGGAGGATCGTCGTGAGGCATTGCACCCCATCCCATGACAGCCCTCAGTTCCCGTAACGCGGAAAACATCCACGACCTGCTCGACTACCAGGTCCTCGACCAGGCCGGCCACGACATCGGCACCCTCCACTCCTTCTGGGCGGACCACCGCACCGGCGCGCTGGAGTTCGTCGGCGTGAAGACCGGCTGGCTCTTCGGCCAGAACCACGTCCTCCCGGCGGACAAGGTGGAGTTCGACGACGCGGCACGCACGGTGCGCGTGCCCTACGACGCGGAGTTCGTCAAAGGGGCCCCGAGCATCGACGCTGACGCCGAGATCAGCGACGAGCAGGAAGCGGAGATCTACCG
>CAXUIU010000239.1:1382-4291 GCA_964250955.1 uncultured Chthoniobacterales bacterium
CGAGCATCGACGCTGACGCCGAGATCAGCGACGAGCAGGAAGCGGAGATCTACCGCTACTACAACGTGAGCGCCCGCGGCGCGACCACTACCGCCCGGACGACGGACACCGGCGTGGCCGGCTACACGGCGACGGCGGCCACGCAGAACCGCGCCGACACGACGGCGGCCACCACCGGCGCGACGGCGAAGAGCGTCACCGGCCAGGACACGGTCGAGGTGCCGCTGACCGAGGAGCAGCTCAAGGTGGGCAAGCGCACGGTGGACGCCGGCCAGGTGCGCCTGCGCAAGATCGTGCGCACGGAGGTCGTCAACCAGCCCGTGGAGGTGCGCCGCGAAGACGTGGTCGTCGAGCGCGTTCCTGCGGGAGAGGTGCGCAGCGGCGCGGCGACGAGCGACTTCAAGGAAGAGGTCATCGACGTGCCGCTCACGCGCGAAGAGGCCGTGGTGGCCAAGGAAGCGCACGTCACCGGGGCCGTGCGCCTGAACAAGACCGCCGCCACCGAGACGCAGCAGGTCAGCGAGACCGTGCGCAAGGAAGACGTGGAGGTGCTCCGCGACGGCAAGACCGTGACGGAGACCGACACGACGACGCGCAAGTAATGCCAAGCTCCACGGCAGGTCCGGGCGGAAGTTTCTTCTCCGGACCTGCCAAGGATTTTCGCTTGCGCGCGGCGGGCGGCCCGGTGGAACCTCCGGTCCGACCCTTGGAGATTCATCGTTCACCCGACGCGCTCGCCGCCCTCGGTCCGGCGTACTTGGCCGTCGGCGTGTTCGACGGCGTGCACCTCGGCCATCGTGCCGTCATCGGCCGCGCGGTCGCCGACGCCCGGCGTGAACCGGGCGCAGTGGCGGTCGTCGTGACGTTCGACCCCCACCCGCTCCGCGTGCTGCGGCCCGAGGCAGCTCCGCGGCTGCTAACCTCCACGCGGCACAAGTTCCAGTTCTTCGCCGAACTGGGCGCGACGCATTGCCTGGCGTTGCCGTTTGACGAAACGTTCGCGGCGACGGGCCCGGAGGATTTCATCACGGCGTTGGCGGGGTCGGCGCGGCCGTTGCGCGAGATTTGCGTGGGATTTAATTGGACGTTCGGACGAGGCGGCGCGGGGAACCTGGATTTGCTCACGCGCCTGGGCGAACGCCACGGCTTCGCGGTGGTGGGGCTGCCGTCGGTGAGCGTGGACGGGGAAACGGTGAGTTCGACGTTGATCCGGCAGGCGGTGGAAGCGGGTGACCTGACGCGGGCGGCGCGTTTTCTGGGGCGGGAGTTTACGATTTTGGGGACGGTGGTGGCGGGGCAGCAGTTGGCGCGGCAGCTAGGATTCCCGACGGCGAACCTCGCCGCGCACAACGAGCAGTTCCCGCCGAACGGCGTGTACGCCGTGGAGGCGGAGTGGCGCGAGGGGAAGTACCCGGGCGTGGTCAACCTCGGGTTTCGTCCGACGGTGGCCGCGCCGGGAGGTGAGCGGGTGCTGGAATTGCACCTGTTCGATTTCGACGGGGACTTGTACGGGGAGGACGTGGAGGTGAGTTTCCGGGTGTTTCTAAGGCCGGAGCGGAAGTTCGCCGGGGTAGAGGAACTGCGCGGGCAGATCGCGCTGGACGTGGAACGGGCGCGGAGCTTTAACACGGAGGCACGGAGGAGAACGGAGACCGGAGGAGAGAAGGAGGTTTAGTCGTAGCCATTGACCACACGCGCGATGCCTTCTTTGAGGACCACGACGTGGAAGTTGATGATTAGTCCCACGCGCAGGTCGCACAGCCGCAGATAGGTGAGCAACTGCGGCTTGTCGGTTGGTGCGAGGGCCTGCTTGGCTTTGAGATCTACGATGACACGACCGTCCACGAGAAGATCGAGGCGGAGTTCGGCCGGCAGGACAACCCCTTTGTACCGAACCGGCACCCGCTGCTGACGTTTGAAGGGGACACCTTGCAGTTGAAATTCGTGGCAGAGAGCCTCCTCGTACACACTCTCCAGCAAACCAGGTCCCAACATGCGGTGCACCTCCATCGCACACCCGATGATGCGCTGCGTCAGTTCGCCGTCGTGCATCAGATATTCTCTTCTCCTCCGCCTCCGTTCTCCTCCGTGCCTCCGTGTTAAAGCTCCGCATGCCCTACGGCTTGAGCCACGCCGTCTGGTAGGGGTGGAAGTCGAACAGGTTGTCGTTCCAGTTCTGCACGCTGGGCGCGATCAGGTACGGATTCGTATAGTAATAAACCGGGATCACCGCCCCGTTTTCGAGCAGGATCGTCTCCGCCCGGTCGAAGTCGCGGTTGCGCGCCGCAGGCTCATTGTCTCGCCCCGACTGCGCCAAGAGCCCATCGTACTCCGCGCTCGCAAACCCCGTGTTGTTGTTCAACCCGTTGGCCACGAAATTATCCAAAAACGCCAGCGGATCGAGGTACGTGGCGATCCAGCCCGCGCGTGCCATCGTGTAGTTCATCGTGCGCCGGTCGTTGAGGTACACCTTCCATTCCTCGTTGCGCAGGTGGACCGTGACCCCGAGTTCCTTTTGCCACATCTGCTGGACGGCCTCGGCAATCTGCTTGTGGAACTCGCTCGTGTTCAACAGGAGGTCCACCGGACCCATCCCCGCCCCGCCGGCGTGCCCGGCCTCCGCCAACAGTTTGCGCGCTCCCTCCGGGTCGTAGGGCACCGGGTGCGCGCAGAGATAACCGTGCATGCCCGGCGGCACGTAGGTGCTCGCCGCTTGTTGGTTGCCGCGGGTGATGTTCTTGACGATGGCCTCGCGGTCCACGGTCATCGACAGCGCCCGGCGCACGCGCGCGGCGTCGCGCATGTCGCCTTCGGCCTCTTCGCAGGCCAGGTCGCGCAGGTTGGGGCGGGCGCTGGAGGCGCGCACCAGCACGCGCACCCGCTCGCCGCGGGCGACCAGGGCGCGCGCG
>CAXUIU010000239.1:4301-5979 GCA_964250955.1 uncultured Chthoniobacterales bacterium
AAATAATAGCTGCCCATGTACGGCGGAATGCGCAAAAGCTCCGGGTGCGAACGGCGATAAACGTCGATCTTGGCCGTGGGCATGTTGCCCGGGTACGTGCGGTGAAGCTGCCCGGCGCGGAAGGCACGCTCCTCCGTGTCGTTGTCGTCGATGGGGTAGAAGATCACCTCGTTGAGCCGGGAGTGCGCCGCGTCCCAGTAACGCGGGTTCTTCTGCACGACGATGCGCTTGCCCACAGTCCACTCGGTGAGGGTGAACGCCCCGTTGCCCACAAAGTTGGCGGGCAGGGTCCACGCCTGGTTGTTGCGCTCGTCGGGTGCGCCGGTTTTCTCCACGGCGGGTAGGTAAACCGGGTACCACGTGCGCCCGGCCATGGAGTTGAGCAGGTAGGGCGCGGGGTGTTCGAGTTCGACGAGGAGCGTGTGTTCGTCGGTGGCGTGGACGCCGACCTGGGCGAAGTCGGTCAGCGTGCCCTCGTTGTAGGGGCGGGCGTTCTTGATCGGCCACAGGAAGTACGAGAACTCCGCCCCGAGTTTGGGGGAGAGCACACGCCGCCAACTGTTGACGAAGTCGGCTGCCACGAGCGGCGTGCCGTTGCTCCAGACCGCCTCGGGCCGCAGGTGGAACGTGTACGTCAACCCGTCGGGCGACGTGTCCCAACTCTGGGCTACCCCGGGCACGGGATGGAGGTCATGGTCATCGTAGTCGACGAGCGGCTGGTAGAGGGCGCGCACGATGTTGGACTCGGGGATGCCGGCGACGATCTCGGGGTCGAGTTCGCGCGGCTCGCCGCCGTTGCCCAGGTGCAGGACGCCGTCGCGGTTGCCCTGTTCGACGGGTGTGAGGGTCTTCGGACGCGAACAGCCGGCGAGGAGAGCCATCGACGCGAATAAGAGAAATCGACGCATAGCAGAAAAGGCAGAAGGCAGAAGGCAGAAGGAGCAGAGCAGAAAGCACGACGCAACCGCAAGCCGGAATGCCGGTGGATCGGTAGGGACGCGTCGGAGACACGGCGGGCTTGACCCAAACGCAACTTGACTCCGGCCGCCGCTGTCGCGGAATCTCGGGGCCCATGAGCGGCGGGCTCTTCCAGGTCTTCATCTACCTATCGGCGGCGGTGGTGTCGGTGCCGGTCGCCAAGCGCCTCGGGCTCGGCTCGGTGCTCGGCTACCTGCTCGCGGGCGCGGCCATCGGACCGTCGGCGCTCAACCTGGTGGGCGACGGCGAAGGGGCCGACGGGGTGATGCACGTCGCGGAGTTCGGCGTGGTGATGATGCTCTTCCTCATCGGCCTGGAACTGCGCCCGGCCCGCCTGTGGGAACTGCGTCGACCCGTGCTCGGGTTAGGCGGCTTGCAGGTCGTGGGCACGGCGGCGGCGGTGATGTTGGCCGCGCTCGCGCTCGGCGTGAACTGGCGCACGGGGTTGGCGGCGGGCTTGATTCTGGCGATGTCGTCCACGGCCATCGTGCTCCAGTCCCTCGGCGAGAAGGGGTTACTGAAGACGCGCGGCGGCGAGGCGTGTTTCTCGGTGTTGCTCTTCCAAGATTTATCAGTCATCCCGATCCTCGCCGTGCTGCCGCTCCTGGCTCCGGTCGGCGCGCCCGCCGCAGCCACGCCGGAGACGCCCGCAGGCGGGTGGGAAGCGCGGCTCGCCGCCCTGCCGGGCGTCCGGCGCTTC